>NZ_JAUUBW010000006.1:0-108796 GCF_036598985.1 Sporolactobacillus sp. KGMB 08714 | reverse complement strand
CGGAAAGCATATCGTCCAGCACGGCTCCGTCCGCGTAAATTTTCACTTTCAGATTATTGTCCATGATCAGTTCCTCCTTTTTATACATAATATTACACATTCTGAAGAAAAGAGTCAGTTATCTTGTTTCAAAAGATCACAAATTCATTCATCCTCTCTTCGGCCGGTAAAGATTAAGATGACTGACACCTCTATAGTATAGAAAATAGTTAGAGAAGAAAAGGACAATCTATAGAATTATTTATTCCGGCCACTGAAACCGGCAAAAATGAGACGCAAATATCCAATAACAGGCTGGCATTCCGTTCCAACGAAATGAACGGACGGCAATCATAAAAAAAGGACAACCGACGGTTCGACTATTTGTACGGGTGATCCTCCGGCCTTTTCCGCGAAACGATTCTATCTGGAAAAAATGTCCAAACTTGTAATATAATTTTCACAAATTGCGAAAATTATCAGTTTACCAAATTTATGAAATATGTTTTACTAAGATCGTCAGGGGAAAATATTACTATACAGAGAATCAGTTAACCGTTCTATGATTTTTCTTCCGAACGGATCCGCGAAATATCCCCTATTTTTATTTTTCGGCCTCACCTTGCAGCATTCCCATTTGTCAGATCCATGCCCCTATATTCGCCCGAGGAAGGAGTCCTGCCTTCTATCAATCAATCCGACAAAAAAAGACAAGCATCGATTCTCCCCGAACCCGGTCAGTTGAACCCTTTTTCAGAAAGTACTTTCGGTATTCGGCCGCAGCCGATGGCCGATAACATACATTTAAACCTAAGGAGTGACGTTCAGTGACAGCGATAGACTCACCGCACAGACTTGTCCAGGCTGCAATCAATCAATTGAAGCAGGAAAAAATCGAGGCTGTGGGCCGATACCTGCATCCGCATAATCCGGATAAGGCTCTTGGCGCGGCCGAATCACTGGCCATCCGGAAAGCCGGGCTGAAACTTTTCAGCATTTGGCAGACTGATGCGGCCGGGCACACTTATTTCACAGAAGAACAGGGCGGGAAGGATGCCCAGAACGCTGTGCGCCTGGCGGCGGAAGCCGGACAACCTCCGGGTTCGCCGATTTTCTTCAGGGTGGATTACGACGCTCTCCCGGCGGATCACGCTGCCGTCATCAGTTACTTTTCTTCCGTCAGGCGCATGATTCGGGATTATGCAGTCGGTGTATCCGGATCCTATGACATTATCGAACTGCTGGCTTCTGCCGGACAGGCTGATTTTTTCTATCAGACGTCCGCATGGTCTTCAGGAAAGCTTTCTCAAAAGACCCATATTTATCTTCTCGGCCGGGGCACGGGTACGGCAGAGACAGGAAACGGTTCGGTCAGGATTCTCAGGCCCGGTGTGTTTTGGGATTCACCGTTCAAATCACAACCGACACCGAAGAAGGACTACCGCAGATCTTCTGAGAATAAAGCAAGTGCGATCAGCGAACTGATGGAAACGATCTATAGGGCAGCAGGTTATCCGTTATCTCAGGCTGATCTGCACAGTACGCTGCAAACAATCGAACAAAACGGACATCAGAACAGCGCTTTCTCATCCCGATCGCGGCGTTACCCCGGCAGGCTGATCCGGCTCGGCAGTAAAGGCCGGCCGGTCCGCTATATTCAGGAGGCTGTCGGCATACCGGTCGACGGCGTTTACGGACCAAAAACAAAAGCTGCCGTGGAATCCTACCAGCGGCGCTGCCGCCTTTACCCGGACGGTATTGTTGGTCCGATTACCTGGCGCCTGTTGCTGAAAGTACTGCTTTTTTTATACTCGCTCCCCTATACATTTGTATTTTCTTACGATTGACTTGCAAACGCCGGCTTGCCGTACATGAAACAGACGTTTCAAGGCCGGGCACCGGATGAAATCGGATCATGGGACAGCTAACCCGGCAAATATACACATCAACACCCGGCTGAAAAATTGCATGTAAAAAGCGGGAAAATGTTCTGCCTTACACCGGCCGGCCGGCTCTGCTGCTGACCAATAACTTGATGCACTCGCTTACGGCAAGCGGAACAAGCGCAAGCAGAAAAACAATCATCCAGTCACGGGCGGAAAGCATGTGAACGTGAAAGGCATTCGAGAGAAACGGGACTGCAATGACGGCAAACTGCAGAACCGCTCCCAGGACGATGGCTCCTGTTAAATATAAATTAGTAAAGAGGCCGATCCGGAAAATAGAGCGGGTGGTATTCCGCATGGCAAGCGAATAAAAAAGCTGGGAAACGGCAAGAACGACAAAAGCCATCGTTTCCGCATAAATCATTACGCCGGCAGGAATATCCCTTGATCCCGGGCCGTAGCCGTGCTCATTCAGACCGAACAGAAAAGCGGCCAGCGTCAGAGCGCCGATCAAAGTTCCGCCCAAAATCGCCCGGAAACCGATGCCGCCGGCAAAGAAGCCTTCCCCGGGATTTCTCGGCGGTTTTTTCATGATGTCTTTATCTCCCGGATCAACACCAAGCGCGATCGCCGGAAAGGTATCCGTAATCAGATTGATCCAGAGAATCTGTGTCGGCAGCAGCGGCACAGGCCAGGAGAAAACGACGGAGGCAAAGATGGTCACTATTTCGCCCAGATTACAGGCAAGCAGAAAAATGATCGCCTTCCTGATGTTACTGTAAATGTTTCGTCCCTCTTCGACTGCACGGACAATCGTTGTAAAGTTGTCGTCGGTCAGAATCATATCACTGGCTCCCTTTGAAACGTCCGTTCCCGTGATGCCCATTGCAACGCCGATATCTGCGCTTTTCAGTGCCGGTGCATCGTTCACGCCGTCCCCGATCATCGATACAATATGGCCGCGTGACTGAAAGGCTCTGACAATCCGCACTTTGTGCTCCGGCGACACTCTGGCGAAAACACGGTAATCAGCAATCCGATCGGAAAATGCGGCTTCGGAAAACCTGTCGATTTCATACCCGGAGATGCTCTGATCAGGCGTGGCAGCGATGCCGAGCTGCATCGCTATGGCGGCAGCCGTATTCCGGTGGTCTCCGGTAATCATGATAGGTGTGATGCCGGCCTGTTTCGCTTGTTGAATCGACTCGCTGACTTCGAGACGGGGCGGATCGATCATGCCGGCCAGGCCGATAACCGTCAGGTCACTTTCCATTTCTTCGGGTGGAAGAATCCGGTCCGTATCCTTGCAGGCCGCACCCAGTACACGCAAAGCACTCAGCGACATTTTTTCAGCCGCTGCGAGATATCCCTGACGGATTTCCTGCGTCAGAGGGACGGGCCTGCCGCCGATCAGCGCGTGTGTGGCTGTTTTCAGCAGGCTATCGATCGCTCCTTTCGTATGCACACGGTATTCCGGCCCTTCTCTGTTGAGCGTTGACATCAGTTTTCTGTCGGAATCAAACGGTCTTTCAGCAACACGCTCATGCCCGGCTTCCATTTTTCTTTTCGGCATATGATACTTTTCACCGAGTACGACAAGAGCAATTTCGGTCGGATCCCCGGTTCCTTCCCCATTTTCGAAGGTCGCGTCGCAGCAGAGGACAAAAGACTTGATCAGCTCCTTTTCGTCTTTCCTATCAGCCGTTGCCGTCCCGTCCGCAGGGACATTCTCAAAATGTTGATGTGTATAGACATGCTGAACAGTCATCCTGTTTTGAGTCAGCGTACCCGTTTTGTCAGAACAGATGATACTCACAGAACCCAGTGTTTCAACGGCAGGCAACTTTTTAACAATCGCATGGATGCGGGACATTCTTGTGACACCGAGTGCCAGAACAATGGCAACGATTGCCGGAAGGCCCTCCGGAATAGCTGCTACAGCCAGGCTGATCGCCGTCAGGAGCATTTCAATAAGATCTCTTTTTTGAAAGAAAGAGACGATAAAAATAAGCACACAGACGGTGACGGCAATATAACCGAGCATTCTTCCAAGAGTGGCCAGTTTCTGCTGCAAAGGTGTCGGATCTGTCCGGTCCTGTTCCAGCACTTCCGCTATTTTTCCAATTTCCGTATTCATTCCGGTACCGACCGCGACGCCCTCGCCGCGGCCATAGGTCACCAGTGTTGACATGAACGCCATGTTTGATTGATCGCCCGCGGATATTTTTCCCTCTTTAAAAATCGCTTCGGCATCCTTGCCGGACGGAACCGACTCCCCAGTCAGAGCCGATTCCTCGATCTGCAGGTTGACACTTTCAATCAGACGCAGATCGGCAGGTATGTATCTTCCGGCATCAAGCACAACGATATCCCCCGGCACAACTTTCCCGGAATTTATTTCCTTTACTTCTCCGTCACGCCGGACCAGGGACTTGGGCGCCGACATCTGCCGAAGGGCTTCGATCGCTTTTTCGGCCTTATACTCCTGAATGACGCCGATCACTGCATTCAGAAAGACAACCGAGAGAATAATAACGGTGTCTGTATACTCGCCGATCGCAAGCGTGATGGCCGCCGCACCGAGAAGAACGTAAATCAGCATGTCTTTGAGCTGCAAAAAAAACAATACTGCCGGACTTTTTTTCGGCCTGTCCTTCAGCTTATTTTCGCCATGCTTCACGAGCCTTGCTTCCGCTTCTTCGGAAGACAGGCCGCTGCGGGGGTCGACATCCAGATCGTTCAGAACTTCCGCTGCTGTTTTCGCATACCACATCATTGGCTCACCTCGGCGTCTTAAGACGAACTTTCTGTAGAATCGGATACATATTATCTATACCCATTTATCGCCTTCTTATTTTTGAAATTCATACGAAAGCCTCAAAAGATAAATGACTCCAGTTTGGAAAACCGCAAATCCGCCAAAAGAACGAAAAACGCCCTGTCCCTTTTTTCAAAATGAAGACAGGAAACTTTGATTCTATTTAACCTTGTTGTTTGTTTCGAAAAGCCTTTAAGTTGAAAAACAAATCGTTGATCATGACATATCCCTTCCAGCTATTCGTTTAGCGCTTCAATATGGCAGAAAAATCGCTTCAAAATTTTCAATAATTTTGAGGGACATTCATATAGTCAACATTAGATATTTCCTTCACCTTCTTTTAGGCATAAATAAAGCACCCTCTAATTTAGGTGCTGTATCTAAGAACTTTGCCCATATGTCCATTGCCATCTACTGCTTTTTAAAAGATTAGCTTTATCTGGCTCTTCTTTCAGCTTAAAATTCTTCTCAATCATTCCGGCAGACATTAAAAATCCTCTTTGGTTCCACCTGTCAGCGCACTTGCGAGCGGCTCCGTGGGTGTCTGCTGGCTTACCGATGAGAGTAAAGTTTTACCCTGAGCTGAATAGTTGACGACTCGCTTTGACACTCTGAAAAAATAACTTTTGTGAAAACAGCGAGAAGGGCGGGAGAATGCCCCCTTACGCTTTATTTTTTCGCCCGTTATGTACTAACAAAAAGTAAGACAGTACGTCAAATTTCCCACCTAAGCTTTTTCAGTAAGTGAGATTTTCCACCTATGAAATCGGATAGCTCCATGCGGGACAAGGGATGGAGGCACTTTGTAGGGCAAATGATTATCTTTATCTTAATACACCTAGCTCGTGGTCCAATGAGTTTGACAGCAAGTGAAGTCTGGGTGTTCTCGCTCGTAGTGAAGTCCTTTAGTCCAGCTCATAGGAAGCAATAAAAAGAAAATAATTGAGTCAGGTAGCTTTACCTTGCGCTGAAAGCGCGGCTATGCTAGTGGGGAAAACAAATAGGGCACCTCGGTATTTTTGAATTGAATAGGAGATAGAAACAAACCGCTCCCCTTGTAGGCTTACTGAGCGCGTAGCGCGCCAGTTTAGCCATTCTGAGAAGCAAAAGAGGGCAAACTCGTATTATTTTTATTCTTATTTATGAGGTCGCGCTTTGCTATGGCTTCGCACCCAGTTGTATAGAGTTTCACCGCGAGCCGGACAGTATAGCTTTAACTTGCGGTAAACACAAAAAAGGCTTTCCTATGCGGAAAACCTCTGTTTCAGTGAAATATGCTGGTGTAATTTGTCAGTAAAATATTTTTAAGAAGGGTTCTGTCGCGCAATAAAAAAACGAACTGCTAAGCAACCTTCAAGAAGTTAAAAAAAGGTCATCTTTTCTTATCATAAGACCCCAATGCGATTCCTAAAGCAATTCCAATACAGATTCCTAATACAATATTATTAAAGATAGACCCTATTCCAGCCCCTAAACAAATACCAATTGATAAGTAGGTGACTTGCTTATTTTTCTTTAATTTATCATTTTCATTTTTTGGGGGCATGGAGATTATCCTTTCTGCTGGGTACTGTAATGTAATTCCATTTAACACCATAAACCTCTGCCAGACAACCAGCGGAGGGAATTTTTTATGTAAAGCTCGCGAGGAAGGCTGGGAGAGGGTAACTCACAAGCCCACACTCATGCACTCGCTGAGGTAGACTGTCAGTGAAAACAAAAAAAGCACCCCCGAGGGAGCACTTTCATTCATTCACTATTTTGTTTGCAATCTCTACGGCTCTAGCCAGTATAGTGCCGTCTGTGTCAATTTCACACAAAGTATGGCACACTCTGAAAACACGAGGGTTGAGCTAGTCAACGCGTTCAATCTCGTTTTCTGCCAGCCACTTGCCGAACGTCCCCCAGAGTGCGTCATAACTTTTCAAGCTATTCTCCGTGATACCGTCATACTTCTTGTCTGTTGCCATTTCCCGTCATGCCATACTGATAAGCAATAAAAGACCTCCTTGAGTAAGTTTCTGAAAACTCACCCTCAGAGATTCAAAACTGGTCAAAAATAGGTCTGTCATAGAACGCTGTGTGCTTTTGCTCTATTTTGCACTAGAAAATCCCTTCCAGCGGCGATTCGATGGAGCATAGGGGGTTCGAACCCCTGACCTCTGCGCTGCCAGCGCAACGCTCTCCCAGCTGAGCTAATGCCCCACAAGACAAAAAATAGAATAACAAAATTTGACCTGATTGTCAAATTATTTTTGTCAATTTGCCAAGAGACCGATTTTATTTATGCTCGACCTCGATATGAGTTATTGGATTTTTATCAAATGCAATGATCTTACACTTTCTTAATTGAACATAGTCCCTTTCCGACATTAATCCTAACTTGAGAATGTCCTCATCTGTAGTAACAGGCGGATATCTTCTTCTATGTAAACTGCCGAATTTCTTTTTATTATAAAACCGCCAGATCCAGAGTACAAAAACAAAGATTATCCATAGGATCAGACTGTTCCACACAAATTTGCGTAATAGAGAATCAGATATTCCAAGCCTTGCTTTAAGCTGCTCCACGAATGACAAACGGAGATATAAAAGAGCCGTACTAAAGAAAAGAAGAACGAGTAAGCTGTATGCCCACATGATACTGGTTAAGAAAACGAGCACAATTGATTTTAATAGGTGGTTGGAAGATGGCGTAACCATCATACCGTTTTGTCCATACCCCTGTCCGGACTTGACCACAATGCATACCCCCCTTTAATCCTTGCTCTTATCGCTCTCGGAAGCGCAAAAATAACCACCATTGTACTAACGATCCAGTAAAGAGCGGGATACCAGGCAGACTAGGCTAAGTAGCGTTTGACAGAATCATGTTTTGAGTCAATAATCACGGAAGTCAGTAACTGAACAAAACTCATTAACACAAGCACAAACGATGAAAGCGTAAACCACATTAAGTGCTCTGTTAAAGTGACTGAAATTATCTGTTTAAAAACAGTGAGCGCAAGCCAGGAAAATGTCCAAAGTATGCTGCAGAGCTGTTCAAGATAAACGATCCAAATCCTTCTTTGCCGCCAGTCACAAAAAACGCGCCAATGCCTTATAAGAACTTCTTCCCCGCCTTGAGCCCATCGAATTCGTTGTTTCCAAATGCCCTTTAAGGTTTCGGGAACAAGCATCCAGCAGAGTGCACGCGGTTCATAACGTATATCCCAGAATCTACGTTGCAGTTTCCATGAAACTGCAATGTCTTCCGTGATCATGTCCCGGTCCCATAACCCTACATCAGCAAGAGCTTTTTTTCGAAAAGCAACAACAACTCCCGAAACGGTCATAACCTTGCCTAAAATTCGCTGCGTTCGTTTAATGGATCCTATGATTGAAGCATATTCAACAATCTGTAATTTACTTAGCAACGTCTTTCGATTTCTCACTCTCGGATTGCCGGTAACCGCACCGACTCTCTCTCCATTTTTAAAAAAGTGATGAATCAGATAGAAAGGAGCATTGGGATCAAGAATTGCGTCTGCGTCAATACATATGAGATATTCTGCTCTGGCTGCATGGCAGGCAATATGAAGGCTATTCGCTTTTCCACAGTTTTCTTTGCAGTCAATAAATCTAAGTTCTTTAATTTGTTCTGCAAGTTTATAAAGAATTTTTGCGGTTTGATCCGTACTGCCATCATTTACAGCAATAATTTCTTTCTTCGGATAAGGCATTTTCGATAAATATCGGATTGTTTCTTCGATCGTATCCTCTTCGTTGAAACAAGGTACCAGAAAACTGACCATTGGCCAATCATAGTCATCGAAACAAATCTCTTCTTCTCGTTCACGATAAACAAAAAATAAGACAGCCCCAGCCATCCAAAATAAAGACATAATAAAGGGGTAGAAAAATACAAAGTTAGATGTAAAATCAGCTAGTTCTCTTAATAAAAACATGAACATCCCTACTTTTAAATTAACCAAGCTACAATAGGTTGTATCATTAACAAATATACAATTTCTGAACAATTATCTAAAAATATAATATTTGCCATGAAAGTCAGGTGGTTGTCGATGTTTATACAATTTAATGGTTTCACTTCTCAGCTTTGTCATCAATTGTATGTTCACAATGGCTGGGCCGTTTAAATAACCAGGCGGCAAAATTCAAGGCGGTTCCGCCGGAATGAAGAGCGGTCAGACGGCATAGTATGGAAATGGGCCAAAGAGGTGGGCAAGCAAAGCAGGAGAGCCGTAAAAATGAATCGTCGGTTCGCATCCGCCTTTCCGTAAAAATCCTTGGTGCAAACCATTCGATGCGTTAACAGACGATGGATATCTGCAGCCCGGATATCTGACGAACCGATGACGGCAAAGACCCTTGCCGCATAACGGTTCGCCGACAGCTTTAAAAATTATAAACGCGACTTGATTCACTCGATCTTCCCCGGCCGGAAGAAGAGCCTTGAATAAGAGTCGGTGAAACGTTCAATGGATAGCATCCTTGTTTGTTTTGCCGGCTCTTTTCCTATCTTTTAATGAGTTGAGAAAGGAATGATGTGATGCAAGGGGCCTTGGACGGAATACGGATCATCGACGCGTCCCGAGTATTGGCAGGGCCGTTCTGCTCAATGATTCTCGGGGATCTGGGAGCGGAAGTGATAAAAATCGAGCATTACGAAACCGGGGATGAAACGCGGGGATGGGGCCCGCCTTTTGCCGGTGGGGAAAGCGCTTACTATTTATGCACTAACCGCAATAAGCAAAGCATGACCTTAAACCTGAAATCCGAGAAGGGGAAAGAAATATTTCACAGATTGGTTGCTTCCGGCGATATCGTGATTCAGAACTTTAAAACAGGCACCCTTGAAAAATTGAATCTCGGCTATACGCAATTGAAAGCAACGAATCCAAGGCTGATTATGGCATCGATTACAGGCTTTGGATTAACGGGTCCCTATAAGAATCTGCCGGGCTACGATTACATCATCCAGGCGCTGAGCGGGCTGATGAGTATTACCGGCGAGACCGGCGGCAGCCCGATGAAAGTGGGAGTTGCCATTGCCGACGTGCTGGCCGGCCTGTACACGTGCATCGGCATCTTATCTGCCCTGCATCACAGGGACCGGACCGGCAAAGGCCAGGAAATCGATATCTCACTGATGGATTGTCAGGTTTCGGCATTGGTCAACGTCGCCGGCAACTTTTTGTGCAGCGGGATCAACCCGGAAAGAATAGGAAACCGCCATCCCAATATCGTCCCCTATCAGGTATTTACAGCCAGAGATGGGAAGTTTGTCGTTGCGGTAGGAAATGACCCGCAGTTTCGCAGATTTACGGCCTTACTGGGAAAACCGGAACTGGCCGGTATGGAAAAATTTGCACACAACGACGCCCGTCTGCGAAATAAGTCCGAACTCATTCCCCTGATCGAAGAATTGTTGAAAAAGAAAACCAAAAAGGAGTGGAAAAAGCTGCTCGACCGCGCGGGAATTCCGAACGGGCCCATTAATACCATCGCTGAAATGTTTGAAGATCCGCAAATACAGGCAAGAAATATGCTGGTGAAAATGAATCATCCGAAAATCGAGAATCTTAAATTAGTCGGTTCTCCGTTAAAATTATCCGCCACCCCGATCACGATGCGCGATCCGCCTCCGCTGTTCGGAGAACAGACCGAATCCGTCCTGTCCGAACTCGGTTACAGTGCAGAAGAAATCATCCACTTCAGACAGAATAACATCATTTAGGAGGCTCAGATCATGAATTTTGCTTTAACAGAAGAGCAGCAGGCAGTCAAAAACATGCTGAGAAAGTTTGTCGATCGGGAAATAGTGCCGAATATCCGGGAATGGGATCGGCAGCACCATTTTGATCTGACCGTGATTCAAAAGCTTGCGGATCTCCGGCTGATGGGCGTCTGCATTCCCGAGAAATACGGCGGTGCCGGAATGGATTACAATACACTGGCCGTTGTATGCGAAGAACTGGAGCGCGGCGACACGGCCTACCGGACAGCGGTCTCCGTGCATACCGGATTAAACAGTATGACTTTGCTGCAGTGGGGAACGGAAGAACAGAAACAGAAGTATCTCGTCCCTCAGGCACAGGGAAAAAAGATCGGCGCTTTCGGTCTGACAGAACCGGACGCCGGCTCCGATGTCGCCGCATTGCGTTCAACCGCCGTCCGGAACGGCGATGTATACACCCTGAACGGCTCAAAAACATGGATTTCGCTTTGCGACGTAGCGGATCATTTCATCATTTTTGCAAAAACAGACCCGGCTCGCGGACACAGAGGGATCACGGCTTTTATCGTAGAGCGCCGTTTTCCGGGAGTAGAATCCAATGCCATCCGGGGAAAATTAGGCATTCATGCAGGAAATACCGGTGAAGTCTTTCTGACAGATGTAAAGGTGCCCGCTGCCAATGTACTGGGCGAAGAAGGCGAAGGTTTTAGAATTGCGATGTCCGCTCTGGACAACGGCCGTTTCACTGTAGCCGCAGGAGCGGTCGGTTTAATCGCCGCAAGTCTGGAAGCAAGCCTTAAATATTGTCATGAACGGAAAACATTCGAAAAAGAAATCGGGAAACATCAGCTGGTTCAGCAGATGATCGCCAAAATGAGTGCCAATCTGGAAATTTCGAGGCTGCTCGTCCATCAGGCAGGATGGCTTAAAAATCAGGGAAAACGAAACACACGGGAGACATCGCTTGCGAAATGGATCGCGTGCAATGCTGCTTTTGAAGCGGCCAATGATGCTGTTCAAATCCATGGGGCCTACGGGTATTCAGATGAATACCCGGTTGAACGCTTCCTGCGCAATTCAAGAGCTCCGATCATCTATGAAGGAACCCGTGAGATCCATACGATCATGCAGGCCGAATATGCACTCGGCTATCGAAAGGATAAACCTCTGCGAAAACAGCTGCCGGCATGGCCTTTTCAGTCTGTTTCCGCTGATTAACCGAATAATACGGGGAGGCCGTACAATGAATACTTATTTAATCGCCGGGCACGCCAGGCTTCCGCAGGGAATGGCCGCCAGAAATGTTTACGACTCGCTCACCGTCACCTTGGAACTGGACCGGAAACACGGCGTGATTATCGACGCCGACTGTACACTGGCAACAGAACACGCCGGCCGCTTTCTGCAGCAGCTGTTGCGCGGTTATTGCCTGAAAGACGGGATTGACGGTTTGCTGGATCAGGTACAGATCTTATACCGCGGCAAAGCTTGTCAGGCCGTTCAGGCCGCTTTAAAAGACGGTTATGCCCAATTTGAGGGGGCCTCAATGAAGCAGATCACACAATGAGCATTGTCATTGCCTTCCATCCGACGTGTTCATGGAGAAGTCTTGGTATATCATTTATAAGGAGGCTTTTCGGTTATGAATATGCCTGTTCCGAAGCGAATGAAAAAAAGCGGAGCAAGAATGAGTCCGCAGCAGCGCAACATCCTCGCTGTCGTGACCATGGCCTGGATCTTTGATGCCTTTGATTATTTAATGCTGACTTATATAGCCGTCGATATCATGAAAGAATTTAACGTGACTGCGGCTGTATTCGGAACCGTCACATCGGTTACCGTTCTCGCAAGATTGATCGGCGGCGCGCTTGTCGGCGTTGCCGCCGATAAGTGGGGACGCCGGATTCCATTAATTACCTCCATGATCTGGTATGGAATTTTTCAGTTTATATCAGGATTCTCTCCGACATTCACTATCCTGTATGTACTTCGTTTTTTATTCGGTCTTGGTATGGGATCGATGTATTCCGTCGGTGTTCCGCTTCTTATGGAAGCGGTTCCAAAAAATAAACGGGGTCTCGCTTCGGGTCTTCTGGAAATTGGCTTCCCTGCCGGCGGCATCCTGGCCGGTCTCCTTTACGCCGGCATCTATTCTTCGGGCAGCTGGCGCGACATGTTTTATATTGCCGCCGTTCCTCCTATTCTTCTGGGAATCTATACTCTGGCTACGTTTAAAGAAACGCGGAAGTGGACCGGGGAGCGATCCGCCCGGAGCAGTCTCGAAAAAATTCCTCTGATCAATCTTTTTATCGGAAAACAGGCCTGGAGCACGATTCATTCCATTCTAGTGAACGCCGGATTTCTCGTTTTATATTATTCCGTCAGCCTGTGGTATCCGACTTTTTTAAGGGTTGAACATCATTTCACCGTCGCCATGGTCAGCGCCGTGACTATTTTATTGAATGCTTCAGCCGTCTTCGGCAGCATCCTGTTCGGGATTTTGTCCGACCGAATCGGGAGGCGGTGGACCATAACTATTTCCGCATTAGGTTCCATGCTGGGCGCCCCTTTGTTCGTCATGCTGGATAATAACGCATTGCTTTATCTGGGTGCGATCATCGTCGGCTTTTTCGGACCCGGCGGAGTATGGAGCGTAAACGCAACATACACGGCAGAACATTTTCCTTTAAGGATGCGGTCTACCGGACACGGATTGACCTACAACGCAGGAAACTTCTTCGGAGGCATGCTGACGCCTGTCATGATCGGGCTGCTTTCCGCTCAATACGGATTTGGCGCCGTCATGACATTCGGCGTTCTCTCCTCCGCAGCATTTCTGATTCTTATGGCGTGGCTCTGGAAAGAAACAAAGGACCTGGATATGTCGACTTAAACGAAATATAAGTATCTATTAGGGTAATCAGTCATCTATTTGTTCGCAGCATTTCACGGCCGGAAAACTTCTAAAATTGTCTATCAGATAAGCGGACACTGGTTTCAGGTCAGCTCCTATTCTGAATTTTTGTGCTAAAATCTCAATGATCAATTGCGGCAACGAAACGTAAATAAAAAAGCCTCGGGCAAGCTGATATTTATCATCAGTTCGCGCGGGGCTTAAATTTATCAGGTTTTTAACATGATGATGCATTTTTCTGTCAGTCTTAGCAGACGGAGAAAAAATGCCGGCAAAACCCCGCAAATCTTGCCAGCGGAGATCTTCTCCCCAAGCTGAGCCATTCCCTGATAAGGCTTCTCTGATTAACAGCGTTCCTTGCACGTGCCATCCCGTTTCCGGAGCTACTTTACATCTTCCCCTCTGGATTTTGCAAGCGCCATGGATTCCAAAACGGACAAAAAATAATTGACAAAAAGAGCCAGAGCTGAAACGAGAACCGTCCCCCAGACAATCTGCGCTGTGTTGTTCTCATTCAGCCCCTGGAATAAAATGACGCCGAGGCCTCCGGCGTTGATCCAGGAGGCGATGGCGGCAATGCCGATAATCGATACCGACGCAATTCTCACACCGCCCAGAATCGCCGGCAGGGCCTGTACCCATTCAATTTTCCAGAAGAGCTGCCAGCGGCTCAGCCCGAGACCTAAACCGGCTTCAATCACAGCCGGGTCGATCGAACGAAAGCCGGCAATCACATTTCTGACAAGAATCAGCAGACTGTAAGCAACGAGCGCAATAATTGCCGGTTTCAGGCCGAGACCGACAACGGGAATCAGCAGCGCAAACATCGCCAGGCTTGGAATCGTATAGATGACACTGAGAAAGGGCATGACAATCGCCGCCGGCCCGGCGTTCTTTGCCAGAAATACGCCGAGCGGCAACGCGATGATGAGCGCGATGATCAGAGAAATGAGGGTTATCTCAATGTGCTGCAAAAAAAGAGAGATTACCTCAACATAATTATTCTCGATATAAGCAATCAAAGAAAATCACCATCCGGATCGTTATTTGTCCGAGATTCAGGCTTGCCGTATCTCCTTTATTGTCACCCGGCCGACTGACCGGTTCTTTTCATCTCTGATTTGCACATAATCAGCCCTGCCGCCGAGGAGAAGCGTCAGGATTTCGTAAAGTGTGCTGCTCTCGCGTGCTTCAGGTGCTTTCTCGTACGGATCGGCGGCAGGTCCTTCCGTGTTCATCACGTCTTTTGCGCGGACAAAGGCCAGCCGCTGCAGAATATCATCGGAATGCACGAGGTTTCTGACAAATTCGTTGGCCGGATGCCTTAAAATATCGAGAGGGCGGGCGAACTGCTGAACTCTCCCCTCATTCATCACGATGACCTTATCGCCTAGTTTCATAGCTTCCATGATATCATGAGTAACGAACAGAATTGTCTTTCGCAGCCGTTTCTGAATGCGGAGGATTTCATCCTGAAGTGCGGAGCGGTTGATCGCATCAATCGCTCCAAACGGTTCATCCATCAGCATGATCGACGGATCCGCCGCCATAGCCCGTGCAAGACCCACTCTCTGCTGCTGGCCGCCCGACAGCTGTCTCGGATAACGTTTCCTGAATTCTTGTGGGGACAGGCCGACAAGATTCAGCAGTCGATCAATCCGTTCATTGATCTTTTTATTGTCCCAGCCAAGAATCTGCGGAACCACGGCTACATTCTGTTCGACGGTCATGTGCCGGAAAAGACCGGTCTGCTGGATCACATAGCCGATCTGCCTTCTCAGTTTTGTAGGCGAAATCCGGGTGACGTCTTCTCCGTTGATATAAATTTTCCCGGATGTCGGTTCATAAAGCCGATTGACCATTTTTAATAACGTCGTTTTTCCGCATCCGGAAGCGCCGAGAATCGTCACGAAACTTCCTGTTTCTATCCTTAGATCCGTGGGATAAAGCGAAGGTTTTTGCGCTTTTCCAAAAGTTTTGCTGATTCCCTGCAGAACGATTGCATCTGTCTCTGTCATGAACTTTCCTCCTCTGGCCGGAACGGAACCCGAAGGGCACGGTTTTCTCTAAAAGGTCGACCCCTTTTAAAAAGATCATGAGAATCATGATTTTATAAGGCCCTGTTTAACAAGAAATTCTCTGGCAACCTGCTGGTACGTTTTCTTTTGAATATCTACTTGAGCGTTCAATTGCTGCATCGCTTGGCTGTCCACTTTTGATGAAACTTTATTGATGATCGTTTCGATCGTCGGATCGTTTTTAACGACACTTCCTCTGATTACCGGGCAAACATAGTACGGCGGATAAAAATGCTTGTCATCTGTCAGCAATACCAGATTTTTATCCGTCAATTGTCCGTCCGTTGTAAAGGCGACGGTCGCATCCGCTTTTCCATTCAGCAGAACATTGTACTTCAGACCGTAATCATAAAGCTTGTCGGTCTTGAACCGAAAACCGCCGTAGGCCTGCTGCAGCCCCTTCAATCCATCCGGGCGGTCATTGAATTCCGGCGTGGCCGCAAAGTTAATATCGGGAGCCGCCTTGGCAAGATCGGAAAAAGTGTGGATGTTGTATTTATCCGATATGGTTTTGCTCACGGCGAGCCCTTGTGAATCGTTAGCGTGTGTCGGCTGCAGCCAGATCAGGTTCCACTTTTTCTTATAGGCCTGCGATACATCCTGATATACCTGGCCGGCATCTGTTACTTTGCTGTGTTTCAGAATGTCGAGCAGTCCGGTCCCGGTGTATTCCGGGTACATGTCGATATCTCCCTTTACAAGGGCCTCATGGGCAACAAGCGTTCCGCCCAGATTCAATTTTCTGTTTACTTTATAGCCTGCGTTTTCCAGGGCGTCCGCATACATCTCACCAAGGATCAGACTCTCCGTAAAGTTTTTCGATCCGATCGTGATCGTTTTGGCGGAAGTTGCAGAACTGCCGGACGGCTTATTATTTTGCAATGAAACGATTAGGATCAGTCCCGCGATGACAACAACGGCAAAGATGGAAAGTCCGATAAAAAGACGGCGTGTTTTCAAAAGTTCATCTCCCTGTTTTAAGCCTGTCTGTATTTTGTTGCCAGCTTTTCAATGGTGCCGAATGCCACTTCTGAACAGATCGCGAGCAGGGCCACAGGAACGGCTCCGACAAGCAGCATAGCGAAATTATAAAGGCCGAGGCCGTCAATAATGAACGTCCCCAAACCGCCGCCCCCGATAAATGCGGCCAGCGTCGCACTGGAAATGACTTCGACCGAAGCGGTGCGCACTCCGGAAAGAATCATCGGCAGAGCGACAGGCACCTCAATTCTAAAAAGGATCTGCCGATTGTTCATACCCATGCCAACAGCCGATTCTATAACTTCGTGAGGCACACTTCTAATTCCAAGATGAGTATTTATGATAATCGGCGGGCAGGACAAGATAGTCAGCGCAACAAGGGCCGGAGTGAAGCCTGTCCCCAGTATCGGCATAACGATAATTAATACAGCAAGACTGGGGATGACCCGAAGCGAATTGACCGTTCCCGTGATCAGCCCGGACAGTCTCGCATGTCGCGCGCAGATGATCCCGAGCGGGATGCTGATAAGGAGTCCGATGAGAAGTGCGGACCCGCTTAACTCCAGATGGGTGCGTAACGCTTCGTTAAACGCCTCGCGATTGTGCACAATATAGAGAAAAGCACCCCTGACGAGATTCAATGGATCACCCTCTTATCATGAGTCAAAATGCGAATGAATCATTAAGCAGATATCCTATCTTGTCCTTAATAAAGCCGGAATGTCAACCTTTTCGACTCTTTTCACCTAATCGCATGGCCGCCGTTCATCCTCATCGCGGTTGAAAACCGTTCCAATCTGAATCGGTACCTGAATCCTAATAGATCGTCCATTGCTTTGAACCGAATAAGGATTTGGCGCCGTCATGACATTCGGCGTCCTCTTCTCCGCGGCCTTTCTGATTCTTATGGCATGGCTCCGGAAAGAAACAAAGGACCTGGATATGTCGATTTAAACGGCAGCCATGTGTTGTTCAGCCCTGCGAAAAAGCTTTCCTGTCCGCCCTGCATGTTCATGACCGGCGAGCTGTTAAAATGCCGCCCCGTTCTGTCTTCTTCTCTTTCAGCCGTTCAGCCGGCTGCAGGCCTCCTGAATCGGTTCTTCCTTCGGGCCATGCCGATAATGAGAATTTTTATGTTAATACATCTTTTGTGCAGTTTTTTTCTCTTCCAATGGAATGTGCTAACCCCCGCTAAAGCCGGTCTGTCTTTTTTGGGGGCCTTTTTGCCTTTATTGATTAAACCGCCGTTAACTGCATCGCGTCCGGAGCTTCTCGGCCTGAATCAATCTCTGAAGCGGAATGGCGATCGTGCCGGTTGTTTGCGTCCCGGACATCGTGTATCCTAGTTTTTATAGGGCGTGTTCGAAAAAGTCAGGAAAAGGAAAGGATATTCCCCGGCTGTTCCCGAAAGCGGTTTGGCCGGTATCATAAATAAGCCTAATGCATTCCGGGCGTCCTGAAGGAAACAAAGGTGAGGAGCAAATAGATGATAAAAACAATTAACGAAAAGAAGCTTGAGCAGAAACTGATTGGTTATCGCCGTCTGCTGCATGAAAAGCCGGAACTGGCCTTTGAGGAATACGAAACAACGCAATTGCTGAACCAGTGGCTTGCGGAGGCAGAGATCGAAAGAGCGGAGCTTCCTCTTAGGACCGGGATCCTTGCCGTCATCGGAGGAAAAAAGCCGGGACCGACCCTTGCGCTCCGCTCGGACATAGATGCGCTGCCGATCCAGGAGCAGACCGGGCTGCCCTACGCTTCCAAAACAGCGGGGAAAATGCACGCCTGCGGCCATGACTTTCACATGGCGTCCATACTCGGTGCGGCATTGTTATTGAAAGAACGGGAAGATGAGCTGGAAGGAACGGTTAAGATTATTTTCCAGCCGGCCGAAGAGAACGGCCGCGGTGCGGTGCAGGTATTAAAAACGGGAGTGCTCAATGACGTTCAGGCCATTTTAGGCATGCATAATATGCCTTACCTGCCAACTGGGACAATCGGAATCAAGGCGGGCGCTTTGATGGCCAGCTGCGACCGTTTTATGATTGAAATTGAAGGAACCGGCACCCACGGAGCTGCACCCGAAAAGGGGGTTGACACGATTGTCGCCGCCACCCAGATCGTTACCGCCCTGCAGACGATCGTCAGCCGCAATATCTCACCGCTCAGCTCAGCCGTGATCAGTGTCACCCGGATCCAGGCAGGCAACACGTGGAATATCATTCCGGAAACGGCCGAATTGGAAGGAACCGTGCGCACATTCGACGAAGACGTTCGCAACATAATACCTGTCAGGATGAAAAGCATCGTTGAAAACGTGGCCCGCGCCTTCGGTGCCAAAGCAAAATTAAAATTTACCAGGCAGGGCCATCCTGTTCAAAACGACGGACAGCTTACAAAATGGGCCGCGGAGACCGCCGAAAAATCCGGCCTGAAAGTTATTGAACCCATTCCGACAACCATCGGCGAAGATTTTGCCCAATATCAGGAAAGCATTCCCGGAGCCTTTTTCTTTATGGGCGTTTCGGGCAGCTCCGATCTGCATCGTCCGGATCTGATCATTGACGAAGGCGCCATCCTGCCAAGTGCCCGTTTTTTTGCCAATCTGGCCGTCGACCTGCTGAAAAAAATAAAAGACCGTTAGACTGCCCGTGGTCTGATCACGTGCGTCACTTGTCTGTCAAATTCAGCGGCCCTCTTCATGGCGGCAAACATAATAGATAAACTCTTCAGCATGTCCGAACAAATGTTTCTGCTGAAAAAAAGCACGCATTGTGCCGTCTGCAAGTTCATCATAACTGACCAATTGAAGTCTGTGTCTGCGGGCAAACAGTTGAATCGCGGACAGCATTGTTTCCGCCGGAATAACCTGAGCCGGGCGGTCGACAACAACAGGCAGAGACTGTCTGCCGTCGTATTCTTCATACATGGCATAATGATTCATCTGAAATCCCCCTTTCACAGTAATAGCTCGGCTGTTCCCGAAGCTGTCCCGGGAATGGACAGCAGCTTTTTAATATATTATTCTCATTCCGATCCCGGGCCTGCGGGTCGAGCGGGAAACTGTAATATACAAGAAAAAAAGAGTGCGCCGGATCGACCCTGTTCCTGTGTTTTTACAGGGGAAACTCCGGCGCTCCTAAGAGCTAAATCGGCTGCAGCTTCGGAATTCCGATGGGCGGCAATGCATTTTCGCGAACGCCGGAACGATGATATGCACAAATGAAGAGGTTTACTCGGAAGGGCACAAATCAGTAATCCTTCGTTAAAATAAGCAATTATTCACAAAAATAGTCAGGGGCTTATTCCGCGGATAACGCACAGATTGGGTAAAAAAAGTCCTTTATCGCTCACTAAAGAAATGAACGACTACGCGGCAGACAATACAGTGCAACCGTCCGATCAGATTAGAAAGCCAGACCAGGCCGGAGAAAGCTGAGCACCGGAAGGCCGCTCCAAAAAGGGCAGTTGCTCCGAATCGGGTCTGAGTCGCACCAAAGCCTGAAAAAGCCGCTCCGAAAAAGAGCAGTTGCTCCGAATCGGGTCAAACTTGCACCAAATCGTCGGGAAGTCGCTCCGAAATAGAAAAGAATCGCACCAAACAAGAAAGGTCGCTCCGAGTCCGGCTACAGACGCACCGAAATGCCGAAAAAGCGCACCGAATCGGGTCAAACCTGCTCCGAATCGTCGGGAAGTCGCTCCGAGATAGAAAAGAGTCGCACCAAACAAGAAAGGCCGCTCCGAATCCGGCTACAGACGCACCGAAACGCCGAAAAGTTGCACCGAATCGGGCCTAACTTGCTCCGAATCGTCGGGAAGTCGCTCCGAAAAAGAGCAGTTGCTCCGAATCCGGCTACAGACGCACCGAAATGCCGAAAAGTTGCACCGAATCGGGCCTAACTTGCTCCGAATCGTCGGGAAGTCGCTCCGAAATAGAAAAGAGTCGCACCAAACAAGAGAGGTCGCTCCGAATCCGGCTACAGACGCACCAAAATGCCGAAAAAGCGCACCGAATCGGGTCAAACCTGCTCCGAATCGTCGGGAAGTCGCTCCGAAATAGAAAAGAGTCGCACCAAACAAGAAAGGTCGCTCCGAGTCCGGCTACAGACGCACCGAAATGCCGAAAAAGCGCACCGAATCGGGCCTAACCTGCTCCGAATCGGATTCGAACCGCTCCAAAATCCGAAAAAATCGCTCCGAAACGTTAAACAGCCCGATCTCAGGAAGGTTTATCAGTCGGCGCGCAACCTTATCGGTCAACATACCCGGTTTATCGGTCGACGCAGTAATTTTATCGGTCAACGTATCTCGTTTATCGGTCGGCGCGGCAATTTTATCGGTCAACATACCTCGTTTATCGGTCGACGAGTCCCAATGGCGTCGGACTTGCCCCGAATACGGCTGAAATCCAAATAGAAACCGGGTTGACTCAGCCGGCGTGACAAAAAATGCATCAATCCATATTTTCACAGCTTTTTACTTCATTCCTATTGATGTTGCACCGTTCGATGCTCCTGCACCAGATCATTCGTTTTCTGTAAAGAACTTCGTAAACGAAGAAATGGCGGTACAGATATATCCGATCAAGCAGCAAACGGCAGCTTATTCCGACGGGCGGCGCGTTTTTTGCGATCAGCGGCCCACCCCTTTGTGCCGGTGCTATCCGGATGTTAGTTCAGAATTGAAAAAGCGTTCCGCCTGAACTCAGGTGGAACGCTTTTTGTTTAGTCAGCTATTCAAATGAAGGCGCGGACCCGCCGTTTCTTCATGACAGTCTCATTTTGAAATCTTCATAGCCGAACTGTCTGATGATCCGCAGCCCTTCTGTATCATTATAAGCAGCAATGGCGGGCAGGCCGACACCGTTGAATGTATCGTTTTTAACCATCGAATAGATGGCCATATCGCGGAAGACAAGCCGGTCGCCGACTTTCAGCGGTTCTTCGAACGAGTAGTCGCCGATCACATCGCCGGCGAGACAGGTCGGCCCGCCGAGTCTGTACGTAAAGGCCTTCTCTCCCGGCTTTCCGGCTCCGATGATTCCCGGACGGTATGGCATCTCCAGTACATCGGGCATGTGACAAGTTGCCGAAGCGTCAAGAATGGCGACCTTCATCCCGTTTTCCACGATATCCAGTACCGTCGAAACCAGATAGCCGCTGTTCAGCGCCACTGCTTCCCCCGGTTCCAGATAAACCTGGAGCCCATATTTTTCTTTCATCAGCAGAATGCAGCGGATCAGGGTCTCGATATCGTAGCCCGGCTTCGTGATATGATGGCCGCCGCCGAGATTAATCCACTTCATCTTTTTCAAATATTTGCCGAATTTCCGCTCTACAGTCCGGAGCGTACGCTCCAGCACATCTGAATTCTGCTCACACAGAGTGTGAAAATGCAGTCCGTCAATCCCTTCCAGTTCTTCCGGCCTGAAGCCGGACTCCGTTACACCCATGCGGGAGTATGGAGCGCACGGATCATAGAGGCTCGTTTCGACCTCGGAGTATTCCGGATTGATGCGGATGCCGCATGCCACTTTTTTGGGAGCCGTTTCGATTCTTTCTCTGAACCTGCGCCATTGGCTGAACGAATTAAAGACAATGTGATCGGACACTTTCAGAATTTCATCAAATTCACTTTCCTTATAGGCCGGTGAGTAGATATGGACCTCCTTGCCCATCTCCTCATAACCGAGGCGCGCCTCAAACAGGGAGCTTGATGCCACGCCGCTCAGGTACCGGCCGATCAGCGGATAAAGCGAAAACATGGAAAAGGCTTTCTGGGCAAGCAGAATGCGGCAGCCGGTGCGCTCCTGAACCGATTTCAAGATTTCAAGATTTTTAATGAGCAGCCGTTCATCGACCACATAGCTTGGTGAAGGCGCCGCCTTAAAATTGATGTCCATCAGCCGCCCCCTCAATCAACCAGCTCGGGAGCAAAACTTTCATGCCACGGCAGACCGAATCGGTTCAAAGCATCCATAAACGGATCGGGATCGAATTCTTCAATGTTGAAGACGCCCGGCCGTTTCCATTTTCCGGTCATTACCATCGCCGCACCGATCATTGCCGGGACGCCGGTTGTATAAGAGACAGCCTGCGATCCGACTTCCCGGTAGCATTCCTGATGATCACAGATGTTGTACAGGTAATAAGTGACCGGTTTTCCGTTCTTTACGCCCTGGAAAATACAGCCGATATTCGTTTTGCCCTTCGTTCTTGGCCCGAGAGACGCTGGATCGGGCAGAACCGCCTTCAAAAACTGAAGCGGAACAATCTGCTGCCCTTCATAGTCGATCGGTTCAATCGATGTCATGCCGACATTCTGCAGAACCTGAAGATGGTTCAGGTAGCTCTGGGAAAAAGTCATCCAGAACCGGATTTTTTGAATGCCCTTTATATTAAGCGCCAGTGATTCCATTTCTTCATGGTGGAGCAAATAAATATCTTTCGGCCCGATCTGCGGAAAATTATAAACCCGTTTGATCGACATCGGTTCGGTCTCTATAAAGCGGCCGTTTTCAAAATAACTGCCTTTCGCCGTTACTTCGCGGATATTGATTTCCGGATTGAAGTTGGTCGCGAACGGATAGCCGTGATCGCCTGCGTTCGCATCCAGGATGTCAATCGCATGAATCTCATCGAAATAATGTTTCTGGGCATAAGCGGAGAAGACGCCGGTAACGCCCGGATCGAATCCGCTGCCAAGCAGTGCCGTAATCCCGGCTTCTTTAAAGCGGTCACGGTAAGCCCACTGCCATTTGTATTCGAATTTGGCCGTATCCTCCGGCTCATAATTTGCCGTATCCACGTAGTCAACCTTCGTCGCCAGACAGGCGTCCATAATCGTCAGATCCTGATAGGGAAGCGCCACGTTAATCACAATATCCGGCTGAAAACGTTCGATCAGCGCGATCAGCTCCGGTACATGACTGGCATCCACCTGAGCCGTCCGGATCTTCGTCCTTCCTCCGTCCAGTTTCTTTTTCAGCGCCTCGCATTTCGAAAGTGTGCGGCTGGCAATGCAGATTTCTTCAAAAACGCCGGAATTCTGGCAGCACTTGTGGATTACAACGCTGGCGACGCCGCCTGCCCCGATAATCAACGCCTTGCCCATGTTCACGTCCCCCCAATAATTTAAAATTCACCTTTGCTTTAAAGGATCGATGGTTCGTCCAGACTGTGCGGTTCATCGGCCGTTCAGCCGTTAACCGGATCAGCCCGGTTCCACCTCCTCCAGCAGTTTTTTCACATAGTTCGGCAGCGCAAAGGCGCCGACATGAATTTTTGTGTTGTAATACTTTGTTTTCAGGCCAAGATCTCTCCACTTCGCAGCATCGAAATCTGCGACCGGATGATACTTTTTTGAAGCAAAACCGAACAGCCAGTGCCCGGAGGGATAAGTCGGGATATGCGCCTGATAGACACGGCTGATCGGGAAGGATTCGACAATCCGTTTATGCGCGCGCTGCATGGCAACGGCGTCCACCGGATAGAAAGGGCTTTCCTGCTGGTTGACCATCAGCCCTTCCGCGGTCAGCGCTTTATAGCAGTTCCCGTAAAATTCTTTAGTGAACAGCCCTTCTCCGGGCCCGAACGGATCGGTTGAATCGACAATGATTAAATCATATACATTTTCCCGTGTCCGGACAAATTTCAAACCATCCTCATAATAAATGGAGACACGGGGATCATCCAGCCGGCCGGCGGTCTGCGGCAGATACTTTCTGCACACGTCCACAACCTGCCGGTCAATTTCCACAAGATCGATCCGTTCGATCGAAGGATAGCGAACAAGCTCGCGGACCGCTCCCCCGTCGCCGCCGCCGATCACGAGCACTCTTTTTACCGCGGGATGGACAGCCATCGGGACATGGACAATCATCTCATGATAGATGAATTCGTCTTTTTCAGTCAGCATCATGTATCCGTCCAATGTCAGAAAACGGCCGAATTCTTTAGATTCAAAAACGTCGATACGCTGGAAATCGCTTTGCCCGCAGTACAGCTGCCTATTCACCTTGATTGAAAAAGTGACGTTTTCCGTATGTTTTTCCGTAAACCACAGTTCCAACCTCATCGCTCCTTTATCGTCCGGATCTGGCTAACCTGGCTGTCCTGAGTACCGGTCAGAAAAGACCCCTTCGCCTTCGCGTATTGGATATATTCCACAATCTCCGGGGTGACTTTCTCTCCGGGGGCCAGAATCGGAATTCCGGGCGGATAGCACATCACAAACTCACTGCAGACCCTGCCCACGCTTTCTTCAAGCGGCAGCGGCTCGCTTTCGGCATAGAACGCTTCCGCCGGAGCCAGGATGATCTGCGGCTTGATATATTCCTGGCTGAGCATGCCCGTTTTGTCTTTTGTGTATCGCCTTTTGATTTCCGAAAGGGCGGAAACGAGACGTTCCAGATCCAGCTTTCGGTCGCCAATCGACAGGTAAGCGAGTATATTGCCGATATCGCCGAATTCAATTTGAATATCGTACTCATCGCGGAGCAGATCATAGACTTCAATCCCGGCAAGCCCGATGTCGAGCGTGTGAACCGAAAGTTTGGTCACATCGAAATCAAAGATCGTGTCTCCGTTGATCAGTTCCCGCGAAAAAGCATAATAACCGCCGATACCGTTGACTTCCTCTCTGGCATACGCCGCCATGTCGGTTACCCTTTGAAAGATTTCGCTGCCTCTCAGTGCCAGATTCCTGCGTGAAATATCAAGCGATGAAATCAGCAGATAGGAGCCGCTCGTCGTCTGTGTCAGATTAATGATCTGTCTGACATAGCCTTCGCTGACATCATTGTTAATCAGAAGGAGAGAACTCTGTGTCAGCGAACCGCCCGACTTATGCATGCTGACGGCCGCCATATCCGCCCCGACCGACATCGCCGAAGGAGGAAGGTCCTTTCCGAAATAGAAGTGTGTGCCGTGAGCCTCGTCAACGAGCACCCGCATCCCGTGCCAGTGTGCAAGCTCGGTAATCGCCTTAAGATTGGAACAGATCCCGTAATACGTCGGATTGTTAATCAGGATGGCCTTCGCATCCGGATTTTCAAGGATCGCCTGTTTGACGTCCGCAAACGACATGCCCAGTGAAATGCCCAGATCCGTATTGACACCCGGATTCACGTAAACGGGGATCGCTCCGCTCAGAATCAGCGCGTTGATCGCGCTGCGATGCACATTTCGCGGCATGATGATTTTGTCCCCTCTTTTACAGACACTCATCACCATGCTCTGAACGGCGGAAGTCGTCCCGTTCACCATAAAAAAAGCGTGGCGTGCGCCAAAAGCTTCTGCAGCAAGCTCCTCCGCTTCTTTAATAACTGAGACCGGATGGCACAGATTATCCAGCGGCTTCATCGAATTCACATCCACCGTCAGGCACCGTTCGCCTAAAAAGTCAGTCAGCTCCCGGTTTCCTTTGCCCCGTTTGTGCCCGGGAACATCAAAGGGGACGACCCGCATCGATTTATAACGGTTCAGCGCCTCAAGGACGGGCGCTCTTTCCTGTGAAAGCTGCTTCATTTATTTACCTTCCCCACTAATCAAAGATGTTGGCACCGCTGTATATTTCAATCATTTCCCTGCGGAGACTGTTACTGATTTTAAGCCGTTCTCTCGGCGGAATCTCCAGCACGTCTCTGTTAAATAAATAATTTTGCAGATCGAGTTCTTTTATAAGCATTTTCGTATGAAATAAGTTGGCCTGATAAACGTTAATATCGAGCGCGTCGTATTTCTGAAGCGTCGCATCGTCGATATAGTCCTGAATCGATGTCATATGATGATCCATGAACAACTTTTTCCCATTCACATCGCGCGTGAACCCGCGCACACGGTAGTCGGCTGTGATGATATCGGAATCGAAGCTGCCGATCAGATAATTCAGCGTATTCAGCGGAGTGATTTCACCGCAGGTCGCCACGTCGATATCGACCCGGAATGTAGCAATGGCATTACCCGGATGAAATTCCGGATAAGTGTGCACCGTAACATGGCTTTTATCCAGATGGCCGACCACGGTATCGCGTCCCCTGAAACTGCCGATCCGCCCCAGATTGCAGGACGCATCGATCTGGTCCGCCGGAAATTCCTGCTCGGCAATCAGTACGGCGACGCTCGCGCCCTGAGGATCATAATCCTGCTTGCTGATATTCAATACATGGGCCCCGATCATTTCGGTTACATGGCACAGTATGTGGGTCAGCCTTTCTGAATTGTACTGCTCGTCAATGTAAGAAATGTAATCGCGCTGCTCACGTTCACTTTTCGCGTAGCATACGTCATAGATGTTGAAGCTGAGCGACTTGGTGAGGTTATTGAAGCCGTACAATTTCAGTTTGTTTTCCAACCCTATCATCACAGCCTTTCCTGTTTATCAGGTCCGACAAGGGAAACGGTTTACAAAATTCAGGGGAAAAGCAGTAAATTTATGAATAATTTCCAATTAGAAATGAAATATTCAATGGATCCTTCGATTTCTGTTGATTTTCACAAGTTTCCTATAAAAATTCAATTTATATTATATACAGAACGAACCGTAAGTCAAGTTAATAATTCGTAATCGGAAAGCCAGTCCGGCCGGCCTTTCGATTCGTCCGTTCGGCGGACCGTCTCTGCCGTGGAACTGCTTATACAATAATAAGAAGCTTTCCCAAAGGAACGGCCGCCGATCGGATTCAGGCTTCAAAAAGTTTTTCCGTTCATATTTAAAGCCATTCCCGTATTTTTATATCAGAGCCATGAGAAATCCGGATATGAAGGTATTTCCGGGCCATTAATACCCATGAGAAAATTAGGAATCCTTTGCTGAGGCGGACTTTTGGCCAGTCTGTTATAGTCTTCCTGAAATCCGGATAAAAAATTAAGGAGGCCGCCTCACAGCCGAAAAATCGACTGATGCAACAGCCTCCATATTTTATATCGGGCCGATAAAAAGATTTCCATTATCCGGATTTTTCCGCCCCCATGACAAGATCGGTCATATGGCGGAATATTCCGTTCCAGTTTCTGGATTTAGCAAGCGCCCGGCGCCTGCCGACCGCATTCTTTTGGTCTTTTAAAGTGGCCATTTGTTCGCAGGAACGAATAAATAATTCAGGATCGCTGCTCTCCAGATGCGCGTAGATCCCTTTCTCAGCATACTCCTTTGTGGACGGAAGATGAACGCCGATTGCCGGTTTGCCGGCGGCCAGGAACTCAAACAGTTTCAGCGGAAACACCGCCTCATTATAAGGCGACGGTTTGTACGGCATGATGCCGACATCCACAAGATTCATGTACATGGAAACATCCGCAGGTGAGACACTCCCCGTCCACAATACGTTTTTTTGGATCAGCAGCTGCTGAAATTCACGATTTGCCCTCCCGGTTCCGTCGGGTCCGACAAACAGAAAAAGCCAGTCGCTTTTTTTCTCGGCCGCCTGCCGGATCAGGTTGAAATCCAGCTTCGGTTTAATCCCTCCGATATATCCGAACACCGTGCCTCTGAAATTTTCCGGAAGCACGTTCGCGGCCCGCGCACTTCCGGAAAAAAGATCGAACTCGACACCGTTTTCGAATGTAAATACACACGCCATTTTCTCGGCAGCGACCTTTCTCACGATCCGGCGGTACAGATAATCGGATGTACAGAAAATAATTTCAGCCCGGTCGATAATCCGCTGTTCGGCTTTCGCGATCACCCGCCGCCTGAAACGGGCGGCGGCTGAGGATCGGCCGCCGATCGGCGACGTCCACAGATCACTGCAATCATAAATGACCCGTGTCCACGGGAAAAGATCGCCGAGCAGCGGAAATCCGGGAAAAGTGAACCACAGAAAAAAACGGCATTGTCCGGCCTGAGCACGGATATAAGAGAGAAGCGGCCGAAGCCTGCGCCTGTAGAATTCATCCATATAGCGGCCGAAGCGGCATGCTCTCTGGGGAAGAAAATCCGGAACCGTCCATTGGCTGATTCCGTTGACAAGCCTTTTAGGCGATGGATCAACCCGACGGGGCGACGGGCACAGCCAGATCACTTCCTCTGTGTCCGGTTTATTCTGCAGAAATTCCGCAAGACGATGCCGCCTGTAGCGCAGCTTATCCTGCTCCCAGACTCCGGTCGCAACGATAATATGTATATTTTTCACTGATTCTTTTCACCTTCGTATCGGCCAGATAACGGATTCCCCGGCCGCCCGGAAACATCCGGCATCAAAACCGTTTGATCACGGCATTGGCTGCATAGTTGCAGAAATACCAGCAGGAGCGCCATAACGGCAGTTTCTCCATTCGGCGGTAAACATACCATGTTTTTCGGGCGGCCTTCCATTTATCGCGCGAAAGGGACTCCGGTCCGCCGATGCGGTATTCTGCCAGCGGTTCGTCCAGGCCGTACGCGACTCGGCCTTTTTTCAATAACGCCAGCCAGGTAGCCAGATCCTGGCGTGTGCGCAGATTCGGCATATGAAAAACACCGACTGCCTCTCTGTCGATGATCACGGTCAGGCAGCCGACAATGGTATTCTTCAGCATGTCGGCGTAGGTTACGCGACGGGGCGCCCGGACGCATTTATGCAGCGGCTCGCCCTCATGGCTGATATACTCATAACCGGTAAACGTAAAGGTATAGCTGTATTTTCTCATAAACTTCAGCTGTTTTTCCAGTTTATCCTTCTTCCAGCGGTCATCGCTGTCCAGGAAAGCGATATACCGGCCTCGCGCCAGATCGAGAGCATGATTGCGTGCGGCAGCGGCTCCGCTGTTCCTTTCAAGAAACAGGACGCGGATACGGGCATCTGATGCCGCAGCACGCGCCAGCCTGGCACGCGTCCCGTCCGTCGAGCAGTCATCGACAATAATCATTTCCCAATCCTTCACGGTTTGTTTCATCACTGAATCAATGGTCGCATCAATGGTTTGTGCCGCATTATAAGCAGGTGTGATGATCGAAACAAGCGGATGATTCTGCACGGCAGCGTCCTCCTATTCCCGTCTTTCACGGACAAGCTCAGGAAAAACAATCCATAAGAAAACAATCGTCAGGCCCAGCATCACTCCGAGTACAGCTCTCTGCTTTGATGAGAAGGCCCTCCCGCCCGGACCGGCGGCAGCATCTGCGGGTTCCAGCAATTGAGCGGGTTTGATGTTCAGTTTTGCCGTCTGCAGATCGTACAGAAAACGCTGACGGTCGACCGCCGTATTTTCATTGATTTTAACAGTTTCCAGCGCACTGATCGATTGATTAATCAATGTTTCCCTTTCCTGGTACTGCTGGCGATCGGCCGACAAAAAGCTGTCTGCGATCCGGTTGACCGTGTCGACCGCATCATTCTTTGACTTTCCGGTAAATGAAATCTGGATCAGTTCATTTTTCACTGCCGACACCTTGAGCTGGCTGAGTATTTCACTCTGGCGGGTTTTCCATAAATCGGGCAGCTGTTTCTGAAAAAAAGCGGAATTCCCCAGCAGAGTCATGACGTGATTCGGATCATTAAAATCCGGATTCGAATAGCTTCCTAAAGCAATAGTGGCCGTCGCCGTATAGGGTGAAACGGTTTTGCCGATCGGAACAAGCCACCCGGCCGCACCAAAAATCAACGGAACGGCAATGATGATCCATATAAATTTCTTGGCTCTTTCTGCCAGCCGGTGAACGATATTCATAAATAGGCTCCTTCATGGTCATTGATTTTTCCTGTATTTATGCCGCCCGCATTAAGCGCCTCATTTTTCAGTACGGAAACGGCGGAAATGAGCAGGCCGAGAAATACCCAGTGAAAGTAAAGGTTGCTGACCGAACTCGGGCTGACGCTCGAGACGGCAAAGGCGGCCATCGCCGTCAGGCAGCCTTCAATCAGCATCCTGTGCGCCCGGCCGCTGCAAAGCCGGCTGGCTCTGTATAAACCGGCAAACAGACAGGCATACATGGTGACATACCCAAGAGCGATCATCAGGCCGAAGTTGCCGAGAATCTCCGCCAGCCAGTTATGCACCTGGTAAATATGGCCGGTATCGGAAATCGGCTGATATTCAAGATAATAGGGCAGATTGCCCGCACCCACGCCCAGACCGAACGTATCTGCCAGATAATGGAATGTATCTTTCAGCAGATTGCCTCTGATCACGTTCGACGACAGGGTTGCATTGACCGAATAGCTCGCTGTATCCAGAAACAGCCCGCTGAATTTAGCGATCAGGCTTTTAGAAAAAACGATCAGGCCGAACAGGATCGCTGCCGAACAGGCGAGGATGCTGACTCTCTTTGCTTTCGGCGGAAGGAAGAGAAATAAATAAAGAATGCCTCCGACGGCAATCCCGATGACACTCGCTCTTGAATCCGTGACGACAATCATGAAAAACGAAAGCCCCGCGAGCAGCAACGCCGCCGTCCGCCGGGCTGTATTCAGAATATTTCTGGCCGCGGACAGGTAAAAGAAGAAAGAAATGCTTAAAAATGTGGCAAAGTCGTTCTGATTCGTAAAAACAGCGGTCGGATAAGCAATTTTGTAGGGCGGTGCCCCGTAAAGCGCCGACGTCGGCAGCTGAATATGTCCGAAATAGTTAATCAGGCCGAGGACAAGAAGGCCTGCCGTCATAATCATCCAGATGCTGTAGAAAGTAAGCAGCCGGCTCATTCGTGTAAACGTAAAAACCGACAGGAAGACAAACGCCACACCGACGCCCATCAGAAAGAGATACTTGATGCCGTCGAGCACGGATTCTGACCAAATTAACGAGACCCCGCCATAAGCCATCCAGAACAGCAGAAAAAGCAGAATGCCCTTTACCTGAAGCCGCCGCCAGTCGGCAGACAGACCGTCGTGCCTGGCTATATAGAAAAAAAAGACAATCAGCGCCGCAATCAGCAGGAGCCGGTACGTAAATAATGAAAAAAAGCCGAAACGGATACTCAAAAATGACTGATTAAAGAACGTGGTAATCAGCAGTAAATACATGACGCTTCTGAGCAGCTGTCCGTTATTCAGAAATGACTTAAGATAGAGGCTTAAAATAATAAAGGCCCAGATCCATATAAAGAAAAAGAAGAGCTGCATGGGGCCCGATCCGAGCGAACCGATGGCAATCATTCCCGCTAGCAGGATCGCCAGTATCCCCGTTGCCTGTTTCACTGCCCTGTTGCTGTCCATTCAGTTTTGCTCCCTGTTTCATTTCATTTTCGCAATGAATGCATCATAACCGCAGATCCCGTCCCGCCGGACGTCCCCGTGAGAAAGCAGGCCGGCAAAGCCGCTGCCCTGCATCCACTGTCTTCGACACTCATTAATTTGATGAAGCCGGTGTACGGTTTGAAAAGCGAAGCGTTTCCTGCAGGCCTTTGAAGAGGTCGGTCACAGGTTCCCAATTCAGAAGTTTCTTCGCTTCTTTGTTCGAAAGCGTACTTTCACGAATATCTCCGGGACGCGCTTCTTTGTAGATCGCGTTCACTTTTGAAGCGGAAATGCTTCTTAACATGCGGAACAATTGATTGATGGTCACCGATGAGCCGGAAGAGATATTGACACATAGATTTTTTTCGGTCTGAAGGCTTTTTACAACAGCCGATGCAAGGTCCCTGACAAAAATAAAATCCCTTGTCTGTTTTCCGTCGCCAAAAATAAAGGGGGGAATGTCCCGGTTCAGGCAATCTGAGAAAATCGACACGACGCCGCCTTCTCCCCCGGCGTCCTGTCTCGGCCCGTAGACGTTGCTGAATCGCAGGATGGCATAAGGCAGGCCGAATAATTTGTAGAATGTCTGCAGGTAGCGCTCAACCGTCAGTTTGGTCAGGCCGTAGGGGGACTCGGGACAGGTCGGGTGTCCGACGGTCACCGGCAGTGAGACGGGACTTCCATAGACCGCTGCGGAAGAGGCAAAAACGATTTTTTTGACTGACGACCGGACAGCCGCACGCAGTACATGAAGCGAGCCCTTTATATTGACCTGTTCATCAAACAGAGGATCGCGCACGGACTGCGCGACACTGATTTGCGCCGCAAGATGGACAATCGAGTCCGGATGAAGAGAGACAATCAGATCCATCACATCGGGATCCGTCACATCGAAGACATGGACGTCGACAGGCAGTCCGGCAATATTTTCACGATGGCCCGTTGCAAAGTTGTCGATCACCGCGACCTGATAATCCTGGCGGAGCAATGTCTCAACAACATGCGATCCGATAAAACCGGCTCCCCCTGTTACAACCACTTTTTTCATGAGAATCCCTCCTGAGTCATTTGCTGTTTTTTATTCAGTCGCGGAAGGAGCCTACCCCTGCACGCAGTACATGAAAAAATATGATAACGGTGCCAATGATCTGCACGCTGTCTGACGGAAATCCTCTCTCTGCAGCCTCTCATACATACATGTCCATTTTCTATCCGCTCCATACTCCGGCGCGTATTTTCTAACGGGCTCCTTCGCCCGTAATCAGGACCTTGATCGTTTTTAATAGAATTTTGAATTCAAGAGCGGGTGAGATATTGTGAATGTATTTCAAATCATATTTAAGCTTTTCTCGCGGCGAGATGTTGTAGCCGCCATTAACCTGCGCGAGTCCGGTTAATCCCGGTTTAACCGCAAGACGCCGTGAAAATCCCTGGATTTCGCGATTGAATTTTTGCACGAACACGGGTCTTTCCGGCCTCGGGCCGATGATCGACATGTCCCCTTTCAATACCATCAGCAGCTGCGGCAGCTCGTCAATCCTCGTTTTCCGGATGACCGCTCCCACCTTCGTCACGCGGGGATCGTGTTCCGCCGCCCACTGCGCCCCCTGTTTTTCCGCATCTTTACGCATCGAACGAAGTTTAATAAGGTAGAAATTTTTTCCGTTCTTACCGACTCTTTGCTGGATGTAAAATGGAGATCCGGGTGTCTCAAGTACAATTAAGAGCGAAAAAGTGCCGATTATGGGCGCTGCAATAATTAATCCGATCGCCGCCGCCGCCAGATCAAACCCTCTTTTTACAAAAAGATAGGATTTCAGCTGTCTTGGCAGCGGCACCCAGGGCTGACTGTCGATTGAATAGTCGCCGTAAAGATTGAGTTCTTTTTCAGCATTCACAACAAAACCACCTCGTCGTACTTTCTTTTTTCGGATGCCAACCCATATTTGAATTATAGTTATATTATGTGTTGCGAATATCAAGTTTATATGAAGATCATGTAAAAATTGTTGAGAATAGTAAGAATACCTTGATATGAAAATTTTAAAGCGGTATGTTTATGCTAACGCCGGATATTTCTTTTCGGCCTCTTCGGACGGTTCGGGTTATATGAATCGGCCGATTCCGGCATACTGAAAATGAATTTTTATGGAAGGAAGCAATAGAACCAACTCTATTGTTCAATAGGATGAGAGCTTTTATACGGAAATTTATCGGATTTTCGGTCGGGCCGTTTGTCGGCGCTTTTCTTTCATTTATTACGATCCCTCTGACCACACATTTTATCAGTCCGGATGAATACGGCAAAGCGAGCATGTTCACGCTCTTCCAGATGATCTTTGCGACTTTCCTGTTTTTTGGAGTGGATCAGGCTTACACAAGGGAATATCATGATACGGAGAATAAGCAGAATCTGTTTCAGAACGCCCTCTTGCTGCCGCTTTTGTTAGCGTTCTGCACACTTTTTGCGGCTCTTGCTCTGCCTGCAACGGTTTCCCGGCTGTTATTCGGCAGTCCGGGCGACAAGCTCCCGGCCGTTTTGTTCGGCGTCATGATCGTTTTTATGGTGATCGAACGGTTTATTCTCCTCTCTATCCGGATGCAGGAAAAAGCACTGGAGTATTCCCTGCTCAATATCTTTGTCAAATTCGCCGTTCTTGTGCTGACTTTGTTTTTTATTTTTTTCATCCGACGCGATTTTCTCGCGGTTGTTTATTCGGCTGTTTTCGGTCAGATTCTCGGCGATCTCTATTTGCTTTTCAGATACAGAAGCCTTTTCAACCTGAAACATTTTTCACTGGACACGGGCCTGTTGAAAGCGATGATTGCGTTCGGTCTGCCGATCGTTGTCGCCACCTCGCTCTCCAGCCTGCTCGATTCGATGGATCGGCTGTCTCTGCGAACATGGAGCGACTTTTACCAGATCGGCATCTTTACGGCCACTCTGAAAATTGCCGCTGCCCTGTCCATTGTCCAGACCAGTTTCACGAGTTTCTGGGTGCCGACGGCCTATCGCTGGTATGCCGAAGGAAAAAACATCCGTTATTTTAAAACCGTCAGCGATTCGATTTTACTCGGCATGTCCGTGCTTGCCGCCGGCATCTTAATTTTCAAGGATCTGATCGTTCTGCTGTTATCCCCCGGATATGCGGACTCCCGATATATCATCGGTTTCCTGTGCCTGCAGCCGATTATCTACACGGTCAGCGAGACTACGTGCCTCGGCATCGTCTTTTCAAAGAAAAGCTATTTAAGTATATGGGTCGGCCTCATCGCCCTCATTCCCAATGTTATCATCAACGTCCTGCTCGTTCCGAAATTCGGAGCGGTCGGCGCCGCGATGGCCACCTCTATTTCTTACATCTTCTTTTTTGCCGCACGGACGCATTTTTCCGCGACAAACGGAATGAGGTTCCCCGTCGTCAAGCATCACATCGTTTTTCTCGTTCTTCTGGCCGGAGCGTTTCTGAATCTGCTTCCTGCAAGCGATACGTTTTTCATTAATATCGGCCTGCTTGCAGCCGTTCTGGCCGTCCAATATCCTACAATAAAAAAGATATGGGTTCTTTCGCACCGCAGACGTGCTTCTGAGGCCTGAAGAGCCCATGCAATTTCCGGTCCGGGAGGGGCGTGCTGTGCTGAAAGTCGACTTTGGCATGCAGGAAGTCAATCATTTTCATATAGGAATCGGCGTCTACGAAAACAGAATCATTATGGAATTAATGAATTACAAAGATTTGGACTGTTCGGGAAATGTTTTTTACGCCAGAGGGCTGCAAAGAAAAAATTTCAAAAGATTTCATTTTGCTGTAAAGATCCTCCATCTGCCTGCAAGGATTGCCTATAACACTCACTTAAAAATATTTCCCGTCTATATGCATCAGATCTGCCGGAGAAAAAGCGATATTTATTTATACCTCAACCATAAGCTGCCTAGAACTAAATTTGACGGAAAAGTCGTGACAACGATTCACGATCTGATCCCGCTGAAAACGGAGGTTGAAAGTGCAGCTGTCAGAAAAACGTTTCTGAGCTACGTTCAGGATGCCGTCAGCCGCTCGGATACGATTCTGACCGTATCGGACTATTCCAGAAATGATATTGCGGCCTACTTTCATATTCCTCACAATAGGATTCATGTCATACCCGACGGCGTCGATTTTGCGGAATTCAATATCCCGGTCGACCGGGTTCAGCTGGAATCGGTCAGGGAAAAATATCGGCTGCCGGAGAAATTTATTTTATATTTCGGTTCAGCAAGGAAGCATAAAAACGTCGGCTCCATTCTCAAAGCATATGCCCGAATCCCGCAGGCACTCAGAACAAACGTTCATCTGGTCATCACAAACGGCAATGAACCGCTGAAAAAAATGGCGGAGGAGTTAGGCATCCGGCCATTTGTCAGATTTGTCGGCCGGGTGGAGAACGCAGACAAGGCGGCATTTTATCAATTAGCCGATCTTAAAATATTTGTATCGCTTTATGAGGGATTCGGCATCCCTGTCCTGGAAGCAATGGCTGCCGGCACCCCTGTCGTCGCCTCCAACGTCTCCGCATTGCCGGAGGTATGCGGAGATGCCGCTCTGCTGGTCGATCCGGCGGATATCGATCAAATAGCCGAAGCAATGGCCAAGGTACTGACCGATGCCGGATTGCGACGGGACCTGATCAACAAGGGTATAAAGAATGCTCAAAAATATACATGGGCCCGTTCGGCAGGAAAATTGCATGATCTCTTAGTCGGCGAATGCCCGGGCAGGGCGGACAAATAAGATACTTCGGGAGAAAACAAGCCGGCCGGCGCGCGTTCAATCCCGGTCCGATGGAATCAATCGATGAAAAATGAGGGCAGATCTTCCTTTATTCGGCAGCCCTTGAACCGGTTCAGCAGTCATCACGGCATTCGGCAGCTTTTTTCAGCAGTTTGTGAAAAGAAGCAGCTGAAAAAATTCACCTCCATGTGTTCACCGGCGCAGACGCCCGACAATCGACCGCTCGATACGGAAAGTGATCAGTGACCGGTTAAAAAATCAATAGTAAATGCCCGAGAATCATCAGTAACAGCCAAAGAATCAACAGTAATGGTTAATAAACAGACTGGAATTAAAATAATGCGAATAATCAGAACTATTTTCGGACTTTTAGCCGGCGCCGCCTCCCGATTTTATCGGGACGGAAAGATCAGCGATGCGTTTCCGAAAATTCAGGACGCATTTTACCGGCCCGCCTGAGTTGGCGCAGCATCGGAAAATGATTACGGTACGTCTTCCCCTTCAAGGATGCGGATCAGGCGCCCGTTCTGCCGTTCAATATTATAGTGGCCGACAATCGTCCGCCGTGCATTCTCCGTTAGCGATTCCCACGTCTCCGGTGTTTTGATAATTTGTTCAATGGTTTGTGCCAGCTGCCCGGAATTTTTTTCCGCGACAAGATAGCCGTTGACGCCGTTCTGAATCAGTTCGGGAATGCCGCTGTGAAACGTCGATACCACGATTTTTTTCATCGCCATCGCTTCCATCAGCTGTACCGGTATACCTTCCATATCCCCGTCCCGGGCAGTTATGCTGGGGGCCAGAACGATATGGGCGTCTTTCATCATTTCGATCCATTCCTCCTGGGTCTTCCATCCGACCAGACGGACGCGATCCGTCAAATGACGGGCGGCTATCTGCTTGAGCAGTGCATCTCGCAAGGGACCGTCTCCGGCAATGGCATACCGGACGCGATAGCCCTTTTCGATCACCCGTCCGACGGCGTCGATGCCGTATGTCAGCCCCTTTTTTTCAACGAAGCGGGCGGCCGAAACGATGTTGATTTCTTCGCCGCGCTCCGGAGAACGGCCCATAAACTCTTCAACATTGATTCCCATATGATGGACAATGATTTTCCCCGGCCGTGCGCCAAGTTTGAGGCATCTGTCCGCCCAGGCCCTGCTGATCGGCAGCAGGGTGCAGTCCGAATCGAACAGATCCCTGTAGACGCCGCTGCCCTTCTGCTTCAGGTAGCGAAGCATATCATAGCCGTGAAAAACGGTAAACAGCCTGCCATGAAGCAGTCCGAGCGCACGGCATTTCTGTGCCAGGAGCCCGTTCGGTCCAAAATGTGCCAGAATAACGTCGCGGTCTGACAAATCGACGCGGTTCAACGTCCGAATCAGCAAAATCAGGTTGGGGTAACGGATCAGGTCATGAAAGGGCACGCTGCCTCCAATATAATTTTTACGAAAAAAGCGGGCGGCCGTGTGCGCACAGAGGCCGCCGAAAAAGCGGAGTCCCTTTCCGCCCGCTCCGCCCGGACCGTAATAGATGACACGATCAAGCAAGCGGTATTGGAGGACCGCATCGTGTACCTTGCCGCCGCCCCCCTGTTTTTTAGCAAGAATTCTGACATCGTGTCCGGCGTCGATCAGGCCAGTCATCTGATTGAGAATAAACGTTTGGGAAATGCTGGGAAATTCACTGACAAAAAATAAAATATTCATCGATCAACTTTTCCTCGATCCATCCGGACCGGATTCTTGAAAAACCCGGCCGTGTTCTGCCGGCAGCTTCCGGCATGATCCTTTTCGTTAGTACTCCGGCTGTTCTTCGCCGTTTTCGTCTCCCGTCAGGCGACGAATGTAGTATATCAGATTTCTCGTGCCGCCGAAACGATTTCTTTCGCGAAAAAAAGCGCGCATATCGTTTTCGGGCAATTCATCGTAGTCGACCAGCTCAAGATTATGGCGGAGCGAATAGGATCGAATCGCGTTCATCAGGGTTGTGGCTTCAATAATGTTTTTGGGAAGCGTGATATCGACGGGCAGCGTTTGTTCTCCGTCATATTCGACAAACAGGGCATACCGGTGCATGCGGAACTCCTCCTCTTCACTAATAGCGGATGATCGGTCCATTTATGAGACAGTTTGGCCCGATGAACGGCGGATTATGTCACCCGGCCGCTTTACGGGCCGGACCGCAATGATCTTTTTTCCTCTCCCGCTCCGCCATCCGGCCATTTTCCGAACCGGACAACAAATTCGCTTCCGGGAAGATTCATGTCCTGAACCCATATCCTGCCGTTTTCAATCTCAACAAGCTGCCTGACAATGGCCAGTCCCAGCCCCGTTCCGCCCTGTTCACTTGATCTGGACTTGTCCAGCCGATAAAAGCGGTTGAAGATTTTCTCCTTTTCTTCATCGGGAATCCGGCTGCCTGAATTCTGCACACGAATGTAGGAATAATTACGGTCGCTGTTAACGATTATTTTAATCCATCCGCCGGCCGGAGTATATTTACGCGCATTGCCGAGCAGGGAAACGATGATCTGGTGAACATAATCCTCGTTGGCCGGCGCGCAGACGTTATCGGCAATATCGGCCGTCAGCGTCTGTTCGACTTCTGACGCATAATCGGCAATCACATTGCCCGCGATGATCGACAGGTCGACCGGAAACAGCGCCTTTGCCTTTCTGTCCAGCCGTGCAATCATGAGCAGCTGATCGATTAATCGCTGCATCCGTTTCGATTCGTGATCGACGAAATGAATCGACTGCCGGATCACTTCCGGATGGTCCGTTCCATGGCGCTGGATCAATTCGACGTGCCCGCGGATCGCGGCGAGCGGGGTCCGCAATTCATGCGAGGCATCGGAGACAAACCGTTTCTCCCGTTCAATCTGCCGCTCGAGCTGAGCCATCAAATGATTGAACGAAACCGCCAGATCACGGACTTCTCGCGGATGAGCAGGCAGCGGGACACGCTGCTCCAGATCTTTTGTCCGGGTGAGGCGATTGATAAACAGCGTCACATCCGTCAGCGGCCGGCTCAGTTTCCGCGAGATTTGGTAGATAGCGAGCGAGCCGAACAGGATGCCTAAAGCCGTGCAGAAGATCAGCACCTTGACCATGGTTTTTATAAAATGGCGGATACTGAGCATCCGGACATATATATCGAATGTATAGCCGCCGTACGAGACCGTCTGATGATAAATCGGAATCAGTCTGTTATTAATAAAGAACGATGTAATCAGCGAAAGTTTCACTAAATACTGATTACTGCCGGCGATTCCTTCGCTGCCTTTAGAATAAATGGTTTTTCCGTCCGGAGTCTGGATATGCACATAAAAATCGGGATGCTGCGCATAGAGCGCATCGCCGACCGCCTCGTTCCAGTCCGGATTTTTCTGCCGCGCAGTCGCAATCAGCTGATGCTCGACATAGCTGACATCCTGGCGTGTCCCCTGGTACAGCTGATAACTGACCACCGCCAGAGCGGAGACGCCGATAAACAGGACCGTCACCAGAAGAATCAGGATGAACCAGAAATTCATTCGGAACAGCATCGTATCTTTTTGCTTCTTAAATGCCTTTATCCAGGCCTTCATTTTTCCACCCTCAGCGTATAGCCGACGCCGCGGATGGTCTGAATCAGCCTGACTTGCCGGTCCTGATCGATTTTACGGCGCAGATAGCGGATATAGACATCGACGATATTGGTTTGTCCCATATAGTCAAAACCCCAGACCTTGGAGAGCAGTTCCTCGCGTGTCATCGCTTTACCCTCGTTTTTCATCAGAACGGCGAGCAAATCGAACTCATGCTGAGTTAGATTGAACGTCTCACCGCCGCGTTTCACCGTCCTCTTTTCAATATCCAGGACCAGATCCTCGATCTTATAGATATGATGCTCCGGAGCGGCCGTATAACTGTTGCGGCGGCGAATAGCGACACGCACTCTGGCAAGCAGCTCCTCAATCTCAAACGGTTTAGTAATGTAATCGTCCGCACCGCCGTCAAGCCCCGCAACCTTGTCGCCGACATAATCGCGTGCCGTCATAATGATGATCGGGACAAGACTTTTTTTGCGGATACGGCGGCATACTTCGAGTCCGTTCAGCTTCGGCAGCATCCAGTCAAGCAGCACCAGATCCCATTTTTCTTCCTTGCTGAAAAACATCTCCAGTGCCTGTTCTCCGTCGAAAGCTTCCTCAACCTGATAGTTCTCAAAGCTTAATTCGGTCGAAACAAACGATACAACACTCTTTTCATCATCAACAAGCAGGATGTGTCTATTTTCCGTCATTGGACACTCCTCTTTTCGCCGTTAGTGTTTGCCGAACGGCCGTTTTCCATGCCGGCCGTTCGTCTCTATTATAGAGATTAATCCATGCGGCGACATCAGACATGCATGAGAAATTGATGAGAAAAATTTAATCATCGGCCTGTCTTTGGATGATGCCGGCAGCCGGTTTAAGAAAGATTTACATTAAAAACCCCGCTCAAAGATCGGAGACCGGATCATTCAATTGATTTTTCCCTAGAAAGATCAATTGCAGCGGCCGCTGCTTCTCCTCGGGGAACCCGCATAAAAAAAATTTTTTTTCGAATCGGGAAAATGCGCCTTGCGAAACGGAGGGAACAGGAACAATTTTTACGTAAGAACGAGAAGGTGCAGGGGCTGCTTCCGGCCCCCATTGTGAGATCGCCCGGACCGAAATAATGTTTTACAGATTTATTTCAACTTTGTAACACACAAATGCCGCGGACGGCGGGAATCGGTTTTGTGCCATCGAATAATAGGGGGAGTCTATCAACGGCAAGGGGGGCAGGGCCCATCTGCAGAAGAATGATAAGGAGAGCTGTTTCGGTATTAATCGGAATGATGACAACCCCCCAATTAGTTTAACTTAGGATTATTAAAATTTCCTTAAAATATCGGCGCCATTTATATGCGATATTCTAAACGAAATCGTGGAGAGCGGCTTTCGCAGCGTCTCTGCTTACGAGCTAAAATTTCCGGGAAAAATTTTACTTTCTCGTATTCGGGAGATACGGGCAGGAAAATACATTCAGAAAAACGACCTGATTGCCGCTCCCTCAGCTTTTCCAAAATCAAAAACATTTGAAAGGACATCGGAACGATGAAAAAGCAGACGGTGCGCCCGGCCGCAATTCTTTTTTTATTGCTTTGCATGGTTGCAGCCGGCACGATCCTGCTGCCGCACGGACAGAAACAGGCAGCCGTTTCTTCTCACGAATCCGCAAAAGTGCCACCATCGAAACAGGCGAACACTCCGGATGGCGGACATGCAGCTTTAGCCCTGAAGCGGGCCGAAATCGATCATTATTTAAGCCATGCGGGCTTCAGCGGCAGCGCGGTCGTCGTCAGCCATGGATATGTGGTGCTGAATAAAGGCTACGGCTACAGTAATTTTCTGCTCCGCAGACCGAACCGGCCTGAGACGGAATACTTCATCGGCTCCATAACAAAATCGGTGACGGGAGTCGCTTTCATGCAGATGGAGGAACGCGGGCTGATTTCTTTCGGCACGCCCGTTTCACGATTTTATCCGGCGTTCCCGCACGGACGGTCGATCACGATGCTGGATCTTCTGTGCCATGTGTCGGGTCTGCGCAGCGAACCTGAAACTTTTAAACGCGTGACCAGAGATGAATTGGTCCAGAGAATAGCCGACTATAACATCCGTCTTCTCTCCCCGCCGGGGACCCGCTGGGCCTATATGGACGCGAATTATGCGCTCGTTGCCGCCATTCTCGACAGGATCAGTCAGAACACATACGGCGAGACGCTGCACCAGTTCATTCAGCAAAATATTTTCAACCGGGCAGGCCTGAAACAGGCGGGATTCGGAAACGGCATCTATCAGTCCGCGCTGGCATCGATCGGCTACGGACGCTTTAATGAACCGGTGCCGGTTCCCTCTTTCTCTCAGCTGTTAGGCTGCGGCGACGTGTACATGTCCGCCTGGGACCTCTATCAGTTCGATCGTGCGCTCGCTGCCGGGATGCTGGTCTCGGATTCGAGTTATCACAGTATTTTTACCAAGCACTTCAGCGGAGTGCCTTACAGCCTCGGCTGGTACACCAGCCGGAGAGACTGGGGGAACGATATTTATTCGAGCCACGGCGTTCTCGGAGGGTGGAACGGAGGCAATGCCTTTTCCTTTGACCGGCAGAATTATGTTGTGCTGCTTGCCAACTCATCGCAGTCATTGGGCATCATCGGTCCCGCCAACCAAACTATTTTTAAAATACTCAAGGGATGACAAAAGCCGGCGGGCAACTGCCGGCAGATAGAAAAAGGAGGGATTCCGGTGAATCATCTGAAACAGTGGATCCGTTATCCGGCCGTTCAATGGATTGTCCTGACCTGTTACTACACAGCCATTCTGCTCGGACTGATTCTGATATACGGTTTTACAGCAGCACATACCGGAACTTTTATTTATAACGAATTCTGAGGAGTGACGCGTTATGAGCATTTTATCATGGATTGAAAGATGGGCCGACGCTTCGCCGGATCGGATTTGTTACATATGGAGGGAAAACCGGATGACTTACGGAGAGCTGAAGAAAAGTTCCGACGCCGTCTCCCATTGGATCGGCAGAACCTGCGGGCACGATCAGGCGCCCGTTCTCGTTCACGGCCACATGCATCCGAACATGCCGATCCTCTTTCTGGCCTGTCTTAAATCCGGCCATCCCTATATTCCGATCGATCGGTCCATACCGGCCGAGCGAATTCTAATGATTGCTGAAGATTCCGGAGCCCGTCTCATTTTCAGTGAACAGCCCGCTCTGCTTCCGGCTCTCCCGCAAACGATCATCAGTCCGGATCGGCTGACCGGAATCCTTGCCGCCGATCCGGCTGACCCATCAGAGAGAGCTTATGAAACAAGAGAAGGCGACATCATTTATATGATCTACACATCAGGGAGCACCGGCCGGCCGAAAGGGGTTCAGATCCCTGCCGAGTCGCTTTCCAGTTTTATCACATGGGTAAACAGCGATTTTGCTCTCGGCGACCGCCAGATTTTTCTCAATCAGGCTCCTTATTCATTCGATCTTTCCGTCATGTCTCTTTATCCGTGCCTGACAACGGGAGGAACCCTGTGGACGGTGGACAAAGATATGATCGCCAGGCCGGCCGAATTGCTGGATTCATTGGCGGCGTCCGGCGTGAATGTCTGGACATCGACCCCGTCCTTTGCGGAGATGTGCCTGATGATGCCTTCTTTTTCCGAAAAAATACTGCCGGACCTCCATACCTTTCTCTTCTGCGGCGAGACGCTGCCCGTACATGTCGCCAGGGACCTGCATGCGCGTTTCCCTGCAGCAAGAATCATCAACACTTACGGGCCGACGGAATCGACGGTTGCTGTAACCCGTGTGCAAATCGACGAGCAGTTGATTGCGTCGGGACAGCCTTTCCCTGTCGGACGCTGCAAACCGGATTGCCGGATCTTAATTTTGGATGCGGACGGACGGCCGCTGCCCGAGGGAGAAAAAGGTGAAATCGTGATCTGCGGGCCGAGCGTCGGCGGAGGCTACCTGAACGAGCCGGAAAAAACAAAGGCGGCTTTCAGCGAGATGGACGGGAAGCGTGCTTACCGCACCAAGGATCTCGGCCTGATGAAAGACGGAATGCTCTATTACCACGGGCGTATGGACAGCCAGATCAAGCTGCACGGATTCAGAATGGAACTGGGGGAAATTGAACACGTGCTCTCGGCATGCCGTTACGTAAAACAGGCTGCGGTCATTCCCGTACGGAAAGGGGATCGTTACGACCATCTGATCGCCATTGTTGTTCCCGAAGATCATCCCTTTGAAAAAAGCTATCAGCTCTCCTCCGCCATCCGGAAAGAACTGAGCCAGTATCTGCCAGGCTATATGCTGCCGCGGAAAATCATCTATCAATCTTCCTTTCCGATGACGGCAAACGGAAAAATTAACCGGAAAGTCCTGCTGAAAGAGGTCGTTCAATGATTTCTTTTATTCCTTACGCCTCATTCCGCTTTTTTATCGTCACGGGCATCCTGCTTCTGCCGATCATTCTGGCAGGAATTGCCGGAAAACGGATGGCCCTTTATAACGATCTGATCGCCATCGCCATGATCTTTCTGATCTTTTACGGCCAGCCGGCACAGTTTGTCTCGATCATCGTTTTTATCATCTGGCAGGCTGCGGTTATAAAAGGTTATGGCGCATTACAAAAAAGAGACGATCGTTCCGGCTATTTTTACGCAGCGGTTGTCCTGGCGATCGTCCCGCTGTTTTTCGTTAAACTGTCGGCAGACGTTCCGTCACTCGGCTTTTTCGGATTTCTCGGCATCTCTTACGTTTCATTCCGGTCGATCGAAGTCATTATGGATTTGCGCGACGGCCTGGTCCATGAGATCCCCCTGAACCATTTTCTCAGGTTTATACTCTTCTTTCCGACGATTTCGTCGGGTCCGATCGACCGTTATCGCCGGTTTGAATCGGATCTGAAACACGTTCCGTCGGGAGAGGAATACAAAGAGCTCCTTTACCTGGGAATCAATAAAATTTTTCAGGGGTTTCTCTACAAATACATTATTGCCCAGCTGGTTCATCAGTACTGGATGAGCTCGCCGGCACTGGCATCGAATACTTTTTTCAGCATCTGGATGTATATGTACGCGTACAGCATGTACCTGTTCTTTGATTTTGCCGGGTACAGCCAGTTTGCGATCGGATTCAGCTATATAATGGGTGTCCGGACGCCGGAGAATTTCAATAAACCGTTTCTCAGCCGCAATATCAAAGATTTCTGGAATCGCTGGCATATGTCACTGTCCTTCTGGTTCCGCGATTTCATCTACATGCGTTTCGTGTACATGATGATCAAAAAAAAGTGGATCAAGGACCGTTACCTCGTTTCCGACCTCGGCCTCCTGCTCAATTTCCTGATCATGGGTTTCTGGCACGGCTTCCTGCTGCAGTATATCATCTACGGCCTCTACCATGCCGCTGCCTTTATCTCATTTAACCGGTTTGAGCGTTTCAATAAGAAACATCGCATCTGGCCGAAAGACAACAAATGGATTCACGCATTATCGGTGCTGATCACATTTCATGTCATTTGTTTCAGCTTCCTGATTTTTTCCGGAAGACTCAATTTTCTTTGAAAATCTAATTACAACAGAGGAGTGTTCGATATGGTTGAAATAACAGAGGCTTTTAAGAAAGATGTTCTGGATATTCTGGCGGGAGTCTGCGAATCCGATGAGGTGAAAGACGAACCGGATGTCCGGCTTTTTGAAGAAGGACTGATGGACTCATTTGCCACGATCTCGCTGCTGGTTGAAGTGGAAAACCGGCTGAATATCAAAGTTCCGGTTTCGGATTTTGACCGCAGTCAGTGGGCAACGCCGAAGATGATTATTGAGAGGCTGGCTGAAAGAAAATGAAGGCGCCGCGATTCGGCCCGATGATACTGGCCGTTGTTCTCGTCTACTCGCTGGTTTTCGCTCCCCCGAGTGTGAAAAGCCTGTCGATCAGCCGGAGCGACGTCTCCCGTGCAGCTTCAACTCTTGATCCGACTATTTTTCAGGGGACGCTCATGCAGCAGAAAATGCTGAAAGACAAGCAGTACCTGCCGATATACGGATCATCTGAGCTGCACAGGCTGGACATCTATCATCCGACAAACTTTTTCAAAATTAATTTCGACGGTTTTACACCTTTTCTGATCGGCAGAGCAGGCATGTACTCGCTGATTCATTTTCTCAATCTGGCAGCCAATGCCGACCTGCTGAAAAATCGGAAGATCGTGATCATTCTGTCTCCGGAATGGTTTACACAGAAAGGACTCAGCACCAGCTACTTTGCCGGCAATTTTTCAGAAGAGCAGATGTATCAGTTCATTTTCAGCAGCAACATCGATCCGAAGCTGAAACAGAAGGCAGCAAGACGATTCCTTCAATTCGGATTTATCAGGCAGAACGGCGCCATTGCTCCATTGCTTGAAAAGATCGCCTACCCGAATAAAACATCCGGAACGTCGCTATTCGTCGACTCGCTTCAAGGCCGAATGAATGAACACATGCTGACGCTGTACGATGCAATCAGGATGCAGAGGATCAGGCCCAATTATTATCAAAGCCAGTATCAGAGACCTGACCCGAAACTAAAAGGAAAAAGCTGGAGTCAGTTGAAATTGATGGCAAAGGAGGATGTCGCCTCCTACACAAATTCCAATCCGTTTCATATCAGCAACGCCCTTTATTTGAAAAGTATCAAGAACAGGCTGATACATTTTAAAAACTACAATGCCTCCCAGAGTTTCAATACGTCTCCGGAATATGGAGATCTGCAGCTCGTTCTCGATCTGCTGAAGGAAAAGCACGCCAAGGCGCTGTTCGTTTCCGTTCCCTTTAACGGGCTCTGGTACAACTACGCAGGCGTATCCCGGCAAAAACGTGAAATCTGCTACCGGAACATTGCCCGCGAAATCCGCGGCAACGGATTCCAGCTTGCCGATTTCACTCGTTTCGACTCGACACCCTATTTTCTTGAGGACACGATGCATATCGGTCCGGAAGGCTGGGTCTATATCGACCAGGCCATTCAATCTTTTTATGATCAGAAAACATGAACTTAAGGCAACAGACTGTCCTATACGTTCACGGCTTGGGTTTTCACATGGGCCGATACGGTCCCGTTATGCTGAGTGGGGCCCTTTTCTTTACAGATGCTGCGGCCGTATCGTATGAAAGCCGAAGCAGAAAAAATAGATTCCGATCGTCAGAATGATGGATCGTTAGGAGAAGTCAGAATGATTTATAAAGTCAGTGTGATTGTTCCCGGCTATAATGTATCTTCATACATCAGACAGTGTCTCGACTCGCTGGTCCGCCAGAGCCTGCAGCCGATACAGGTCATCATGATCGATGACGGTTCCACTGATGGGGAAACCGGCCGGATGATGGACGAGTATGCCGCAGCTCACAAAAATTTTGAAACCATTCATCAGGAAAACAGAGGACTGGGCGCAGCCAGGAACAGGGGCCTCCGCGCTGCGCACGGAGAATACCTTGCATTTGTCGACAGTGACGATTATGTCGACGGCCGGGCCTATGAAAAAATGTATGCGATGGCGAAACAGACAGATTCCGATATTATCTCGGGCGGCGTCAATCGCTTTAAGTCAAACGTTAACCGGAAATCGTTCCTTCACCGGAAAGCGATCGCCGACACATGCAAAAGGACCCACATCACTGAACGCCCGGAACTGCTTTACGATACGACCGCATGGAACAAACTTTATAAAAAATCTTTCTGGGACCGTTGCGGGCTGTCCTTTCCGGAACATATGCTTTACGAAGATATACCCGTGACCATCCCGGCTCACTTTCTGGCTAAATCGGTCGATATTATCGAGGATACGGTTTACTACTGGCGGATCAGAGAAGGAAAGGACCGTTCGATCACACAAAAAAGGGAGGATATTCATAATTTCGAAGATCGGCTTAAGGCTTTGCAGCGGCTCGATGCATTTCTGAACGATCACAAGGTTTCTCAGAAAATCATCGAAGCAAATCAGCTGAAGTATCTGACGGTCGATTTTTATAACTACCTGGAGCATCTGAAATCTGCCGATTCTCTGTACATCGGCCGCTTTCAGAGGCTCTTATCCCGCGAACTTGCAAAAATCAATCCGGAACTCTTCGCGCGCATTCCTGCACGTACGGCGCTTGCCTACCGGCTGCTGCTGCAGAACAGAATGGAAGACGTTCTGAAAATCATTCGCCTGGATAGAAGGCACGGCCTGAGTTTCAAGCCTTATCGGCGGCAGGGACACTGGTATAAGACGTTCGCCGTTTCCGACTTTACACGGAAACATCCGGTCTGTGTCGATCGATCGTTAGATGCGGTTTCACGCATTCACCGCGTTCTTTGGAACGGGAACGGAGAGCTTGAGATCAGCGGCCATGCCTACATTGAAGGCATTGATTCCGGAAAAAAGGCACATGTCCGGATGAGCGCCCGTCTCGTCAATATCGACAGCGGTCAGGAAACCGGCCTGGCCGTGCAATTGTTCAAGGACCGGACCGTTACAAGAAAATGGGGTGTAACCAGGCTCAAAAGGATTAATCCGCTTTCAAGAGTCTACAACTACGATTGGTCCGGTTTCAAAATCCGGATCGACGCCGGACGGGCACTGAAAATAATAAAAGAAGGCCGCTGGGCCGTTCTTCTGGATGTGGCGGTCCGGAATCTGGAGAAAACGGTGCGTCTCGGCGCTCCCCTTAGAGGAAGCAACCGGGCCGGATACCGCATGATTAACGAGACGGCCTTTCATGTAAAATACAACGGCAGCTGGCAGCTCGCCGTTGACGTCTGCCGGCCGGACGTTGTGATCCAACGCGCGGCCGCGGATAAAGACCGTCTGATCATCGGCGGCCGGCTAAACAGGAACGTTTCGGATCTGTGCCTCTGCTTTTACGATCGGAACACCGGGGAGCAGGCAACGATCCCATTAAAGATCAGAGAACTTGAGGCAAACCGGTTCACTCTGGCGATTCCCGGCGACAGGCTGAGGAGTACGGATTTTAAAGAGACGGGCTGGGTGATCGGCTACCGGCTCGCGGGAGAAAGCATCCCGAAGCCGGCGGACGGACAACCGGACGGTAAAAGCGTCATTCTTCATACCCGGCAGCGTGACATATGGATTGAGCATACAAACGGCCGGATGTCGATCTTTGCTTCAGAGTACCGCCATCCGTTTCTCGGCGATCTGAAGTTTGCAGACGGCTCGATGATTCTGCGGCTGACTTTGCCGTGCCGATGCGGCCGGGAACAGGATACTGCTGGAAAACGCCGGCTTTTATTTGAAACAGCGAATAACGCCGCCCCACCCGTTGCTTTTGATCTCGATTCCGGCCGGCTTTCCCGTGCCGGTGAAGAAAACACCGTTAAGCTGAGCTGTTTTGACAGAAATGGAAACTTCAGATGGTATGCATCCGGAAAATGGCATGTGTTTATTGTCGAGACCGAAACAGAACCTTCAGGCCGGATCCGATCGCGGAAGATTCCGGTGATCCTGTCCGAATCGCTGTCCAAAGCTCCCGGCGTCTGCTTTACCTATCAAAAAATCCGCTTTCGCCTCATAAGCGGCCGGCACCGATCGCTCGCCTTTCGGACCGAGATTCATCGCGGTTTTGCGGACCGTTCGCCAAGAAGGAGAAAATGCATCCAGTGGTACCTGTACCCCCTGATGCGGCTGCTGCCGATCAAGAAAAACATGATCATTTTCGAAAGTTTCTGGGGGAAGGCCTTTAACGATAATCCAAAGGCGATCTACGACTACATGAAACGGGCATACGGTGACAAATACCGTTACGTCTGGTTCATGGATAACGAATATCTGCCGGTGAGCGGCTGCGCGAAAACCGTCCGCAAATACAGCCTGTATTATTTTTACTGTCTGGCCAGAGGAAAATATTTTGTCGCCAACGCGACCTTCCCCGACTTTTATATCAAACGGCATGGCCAGATCGAGATGCAGACGCTGCACGGAACTTTCATGAAAACGATGGGTCTGAACGAAACCGTCACATTCAATACAAAGAATAAGCAGAATCGCCTGCTGAGACGGGCCGGGCGCTGGGATTTTCTGATCTCGCCCAGCCCCTATATGACGTCGCTGTCAAAAAGGGCCTATTTATTCAACCATCGGGTCGTCGAGTGCGGATTCCCCAGAAACGACGCGCTGTACCGGAAAAACACAATTAAAAACGTAAATGCCATTAAAAAGAAGCTGCATTTGCCGGCGGATAAGAAAATCGTTATGTACGCCCCTACTTTCCGGAACACAAAAACGTTCGATCTGCGTCTTGATCTGGCAAAGCTTCAGAAGTGCCTCGCTCCGCAATATATTTTCTTGCTGCGCCTGCACTACTTTGTCGCCGGCCGAATTGACACCGAACGCTATCGCGGATTTGTTTTCGACGTATCCTTCTATCCGGAAATACAGGACCTGTACTTAATCTCGGATCTGCTGATCACCGATTATTCTTCCGTTATGTTCGATTATGCACATTTAAAAAGACCGATGCTGTTCTTTGCTTATGATCTGGAAGATTACCGGAATAACCTGCGCGGAATCTATCTGGATTATGAAGAAACGGTCCCCGGTCCGATTGTATCGACAACGGAAGACATCATCAGAGAGATCCTGGAGCTGCCCGGATCGGCGCGGCGATACCGGCAAACATATGAGGCGTTTCTTGCCAGATTCTGTACGTTCGGACGGGGCGATTCCGCAAAACGGGCCGTTGAATGCCTGCTGAATCCGGCCGTTAAGCTGCAGCCCGGCGAACATTACTATCGAAATCTATGGAAACGGCGGATGCACACAATCTATCCGGCCGTCTTCCGGCGCGTCGGCAGACTGCCGCGGACAAAAACGGTGATTTTTGAAAGCTTTTTCGGGCAGCAGTTTTCGGACAACCCGAGGGCGATTTACGAATATATGAAAGAAAATCATCCGGAATACCGACTCGTCTGGAACGTGAAGAAGGGCTATGAAGAGATATTCAAGAAAGAAAACGTGCCGTACGTCATTAAATATTCTTACAGAGGGCTCTGGCAGTGGGCGCGGGCCGAATACTGGGTGACAAACAGCCGCTGGCCGCTCTGGCTGCCGAAACCGAAGGATACCGTTTATGTACAGACCTGGCACGGCACGCCCCTGAAAACTATTGGGGCAGACATAAAGCGGATGACTATGCCGGGAATGACTGCTGAGAGATACCGCAAGGAATTTTCCGAAGAAACAAGGAGATGGGACTACTGCATTGCCCCGAACGCCTATTCATCGAAGATTTTCAAAAGAGCCTTTGAGCTGCAGGGCGAGATGATCCAGTCAGGTTATCCGCGAAACGATTGGCTCTATCGGAAGAACGATGCATCGGAAATGATGAGAATCAAGGAAAAGCTGGGCATCCCGCGGAATCAAAAAGTCATTCTGTACGCTCCGACCTGGCGCGACAACGAATACAGCAAAATCGATCATTATACATTCGATCTGAAGCTGGACCTGCAGCGGATGAAGGAGAAATTCGGCGGAAGCGCCGTTCTGCTCATGCGCATGCATTATCTGATTGCCGAGAAAATGAACCTGAGCGGCTATGAAGACTTTGCGAAAGATGTTTCCTTCTATGAAGATATCAGAGAATTATTGCTGATCGCCGACTGCCTGATCACCGACTATTCATCGGTCTTCTTTGATTACGCAAACTTGAAACGGCCGATTGTCTTTTTCGCCTATGACCTGGATGACTATGCCAATAAAATCCGCGGTTTCTATTTCGATCTTGCGAAAGAGGCGCCCGGACCGATCGTTCGGGATATGGACCATCTGCCCCCCGCCGTTAGCCGCGCGCTGAGCCATCCGCCGCTTAATCCTTATCCGGAATTCTATCATAAGTTCTGCGGATGGGAGGACGGATACGCATCGGAAAGAGCCGTCCGGGCATTCCTGAAAGATAAAAAAACAGGAGCAGACGGACGATTCGGGCCGGCGCTGCAAAAGCGCTGAGGAAGAAACACGCGGGACCGTTCTAACACGTACAATCTTTGCCCGGACAACTCAGCCGCTTTCATTTTGCTATATTAAAAAGAATTCCCGAAGTTTCTCAGACTTTGAGAATTCTTTTAGTATGAGCCGATTGGTTTTCTGAAACCGGCATTTCTCTGGTAAAAGTCCGGCTCTCGGATTCTAAAGGACTCGCCGCGCTCACCGGTTGATCGCGGTTCTTTCTATTTATACAGTGAACGCTGCAGCCGTTTTCTTTTCTTTCAGTTCTTTCAATTTTCTTCTCTAAAAGAGCCTGATTCTCATAAAAAATTTTTCTCCGTTTTCACAGCAACAAACATTTCAAGGGAGTGTCTGTCGAATGAAAGTGATTGATTGTGCCGCAAAGCTTAATGAACGCATGATTGAGAATTTAAAACAGGCCGGAATCGGGGCGGTGGGCCGCTATCTCGGCGACGCCGGGTCGTGGAAATCCATGGGTCCGTCCGAAGCGGAGAGCATCCTTAAAGCCGGACTGTCCATTTTCAGCATTTGGGAAACCGCCCCGACAGAACGCGCCTATTTTTCCGCCCGGCAGGGAATGCGCGATGCCGAAGCGGCGTGCCGTTATGCACGTTCAATCGGACAGCCGCAGGGAACGCCCATTTATTTTACCGTCGACTACAATGCCGGCACAGGTGACCTGGAAGCAATTATGGCCTACTTCCGCGCCGTAAAAGATGCAGAGAAAGGCTATTCCGCCGGCGTCTACGGATCCTTCCGGGTCGTCGAAGCGCTCGGGCGGACAGGTCTGGCTGACTTTTTCTTTCAGACATATGCATGGTCCGACGGCAACCTATCGGCCTACGCCCATCTTTATCAATTTCAGAATGACCGGCCGGTCGCCGGCATCCGTGTCGATTTCGACAAGATAATCAAATCCGGCGGAACATGGAAAAGAGCGGCACAGCCGGCAGGCGCCAAAGCTGTTTCGCCGCGCCTTCCAAAATCTGCCGGCTATACCGTCAAATCCGGGGACACATTGAGCGCAATCGGCGTCCGCTCCGGCCTTGATTACCGGCTGATCAAAAAGTGGAACGGACTGACGTCGGACACCATTTACCCGGGACAGAAACTGAAGCTGTATCGGCCGGCCGGATCCTCGATGAATACGTTTCCCTATCCGGGCCGGCCGCTCCGCCGGGGCAGTACGGGCCAAGATGTCGTACTCGTTCAGAAAGCCGTCGGAGCCCGGAGCGACGGAATCTTCGGCCCGCGGACGGAAGCAGCAGTGAAGGCGTTTCAACTCGGCCGCGCTCTGGTGCTCGATGGCATTGTCGGACCCAGGACTTGGAACCTCCTGTTCTAACTGAAGGTGAGATGAATCATGCGGATTGTGAAGCCGGGATAATTATCCGGCTTTTTTTCGTGATTCGCCCTATCTTTAAGGCAAAAGGTATTGCCCGTACAACTTTAGACGGATATAATTACCATGAGTTATAAAACATTTTTGTGAGGCTACCTCTCATCCAGCGGCAGACACGGCGAATATTTACTGTCGGATAGGTCTATATTCCCGGTTTATCAAAAACCGTTTCTGAAAATGGAAGTTCGCCGCGGCATCCTTAATTGAGGGATCGGCCTGAATTTTCCATGACGGAAAATTGATCTAGCATATGTGCTTTCTCCGAATCAATTAGAATTTTATAAACTCATAAAAATACTTCCCTCGGAAAATGAGACAAAGGAGCAGAACATGGCACACAGAATCCCGGATCAAGAATCCCGAACGACATATAGAAAGACAAGGAAACGCCACCGCGGCCTGCGCATTGCGTTACTGGTGCTGATCCTCCTGCTTGTCGCAGCGGCCGCTTTCGGTGCTTATGAATATAACAAACTGAATCCGCAGAATCATTTCAGCAATCTGAAATCAATCGGCGGATCGGACAGCAATCTGAAAGCCGGAGTATTCAATATGCTGCTGATCGGCACCGATGCCCGGAAAGGAGACCCGGCCGGCCATACGGATTCGATGGTGCTTATTCACGCCGATCTGAACAATCATACTTACGACATGCTGAGCATTCCGCGTGACACGCGTGTTTACATGCAGGGCTACGGTTATACCAAACTGACAAGCGTTCAATATGTTTCCCAGGTCAAAAACGGGGCGCAGCAAGGCATTACCGACGCTGTAAAAACCGTATCCAACCTGACGGGCGTCCCGATTAACTATTACGCGGAAACAAACTATTGGGGCCTTCAGTACATGGTCGATGCAATCGGCGGAATCAATATGACTCTTCCGTTTAACGTCACCCTGACTCACCCTTGGTATTCGGAAGATCAGGGATTAAGTTTCACGGCGGGGACGCACGCGCTGAGCGGAAAAATGGTGACGGAAATCGTTCATGAACGTTATTCTCTCCCGGGGACCGATTACGGCCGCCAGCAGCTTCAGGAAGCCGCGCTGATCGGCATCGCCCAGAAAGTGATGCAGCCGGCAAATATCACCAAGCTGCCTGCTTTGGCCGGTTCGCTTTCTAAATTTTTCGTCGCAACCAATTTGAGCCAGGAGGATATGATCAGTGTCGGCCTCAGCGCTAAAAGCGATTTCCATCCGCAGCAGCAGATTCATTATCGCCAGGTCAAAGGCACAAACGCAGTGATGTATGACGACGTCCTTCAGGCCAACAACGACCAGGTGATCCTTGATCCGACCGAACTGAAAGATGTCATTAAAACTTATTTCGCCAATTAAAACGTGAATAACTGAACAAACAAAGAAGTAAAAGGCGCACCCGTTATTTTAGCGGCTGCGCCTTTTTTAATCCGTCTATTTCCCGGACAGTATACTTACTTGCAACAAAATCAGAGGCCGGTTTCCATAATCGCTTCAACCGCAAACCCGATCTGCCGGATGTCCGCCTTTTACATATGATCCCGGCCCCCCCTTCTCAGACCGGTCAAAGGCATCCTTAATTTTTGAAACAAATCAACGTCTGAAGAACATCGTTCCGTTCCGCCGAAATCGGTCGTCATGCCTGCAAAACATTGCGAATATGGTTCTGATTATTCCCACTTATTGATTTAGTCATTGTTGATTCTCAGCCATTTACCGATGATTGGTAACCGGTTACCGATAGTGCTCTGCATTTTACTGCCGATTGTCCGGCTTGCTGTATGCCTGCGGGCACCCGGAAGTGAGCTTTCTCAATCCTTTTTTCACCATCCGCTGAAAAAAGAGCTTGTGCCGCCGGGATACCGTGCGAACCGGGTCCGACAGCCGCCCCATTTTCTCCGGTTACGAATGAGAAGTCGGACACGGACCGACCCGCCAATCAGCAGGCCGCCTTTTCCATCACGATGAATGGAATGCGGCTTATTGACTGTCCCGGACGGTCTCGGGCCTCAATGGATCGGCCGTTTTGCTGAGAGATCGCTTATCCTGGCACCGTTCAGAAATCTGATAATCTCAAAGTCCTGCAGGTCCGGCTTCCTTATCAGAATTTTGTAGGCGCCGCTGCTTCGACGGCCGTCTCCAGGTCAGCGGCCTTCTCACGTCCCGAGAGGTAGAAAAGGCTTTTGAGTTTAAACCGGTAGTAAACGAGCGGGATGACACCGATGAACAGCGTCCCCAGGCCGATCAGATCCGTCCGCCAGCCCAGCTGCGGGATATCATAGATGGCGATGGCCCAAAGGAACAGCGATGAACAGACGGGCCAGAGGCCGCGCATGAAAAATGTCCTGAAATCATGGGTGAGTCCGTGCCGGTAATACCACGCACAGGCAAATCCGGTCAGCCCGTAGTAGAAGGCGATCTGCAGGCCGATCGCCGTAATCGCGTCGGTCATGATCGCATTGATCCCCGAGCTGAAACTGGAAACGACAAAGAGCAGCAGAGAAACAATGCCCATGACCATTCCGGCAAGCCACGGCGTCTGAAAACGGGGATGAAGCCGTCCGAATCCGGCGCCGAGCACGTTGTCGCGTCCCATTGAAAATAAAGTACGGCTTGCCTGCAGCAGCGAGGTTTCCAGTGTCGCGACGGTACTGATCATCACGGCCAGTATGGCAATATTCCCCCACGGCCGCGGAAAGATCATATTGCCGACGGCCGGCAGCAGATTAGTTCCGGCATTGGCAATCTGTTTCGAAGTCAGTCCCATCTGAAACACGATCTGCAGTAATTCAAACAGGACGAAGATGCCGATCATGCCGAAAACGCCGCCGTATCCGGGTGCTTTATTCCTGTCTTTCGTTTCCTCGGTAAGATTCGCCGTGACGTCCCAGCCCCAATAATAGAATATCGCGACAAGAGAACCGGACATGAACATATTGAGATTGAATCCGCCCGGTGAAAACCAGGACCATGAAAAAGGATGAACGGGATGTACGCCGAATTTGGCAAAAGCTCCGATGGCAATCACAATCAAGATCAGCACTTCGATAATCGTCATAAACTTCTGGAATTTGGCCGTTATCTGAATGCCTATCATAATCAGGATGTTCATTGAGAGGAACCATAACGCTCCGGCAACGGTAACGGCAACCACATTGCCGCTCAGCGAAGGAGCGATCAGATCGAGCGTTGCCGTCCCGACCGGAAGCGATCCGGCAACCATGAACAGACACGTGGCAACGATCAACGCCCAGCCGCTCATGAACCCGAGTGCCGGATGAATCGCCCGGCCCACCCAGGCATAACTGGCCCCGGCATCTGAACGCCAGCGATTCAGGTACATGAAGGCAAAGGCGATGCCGAACATAACAATTGCCGCATACAGAATCGAACCGGGCCCCATGATTCCGACCGTGGCAACCAGAGTCGCCGAACTGGCCGAAATCGTGTATGCCGGGGCGGTGCCGGCAATGCCCATGATGATGGAATCAAACTTTGTCAATTCGTTTTTCTTGAGTTCATCGGACATGTCACATATCCCCTCGCCATTTATTATTTTGATTATTTTGATAAAAATTGATAAAGATGGGCCGGTAAACCTGCCGACCGGCACTAATCCCGATCCAAAACGGAATGACCCACAATTTCTTTATTTCACCGCGTTAAAAACATCAGAATTCTTTTCTGAAGTGAACCGCCTTCCCTCTCAGGTCCGGAACGGCGCCTTATAAAATCCACTATTTATGCAATTCTGAAAATGCAGGCCGGAAATAATCTTAACCGGAAAACCAGCCGCTCGGTCCCCCATCAAGGTTAAAATTAATCTGCTTCGTCTCTAAAAATTCGTCCAGGCCGTATGTACCCAGACTTGAACCGATCCCGCTCTGTTTATAGCCGTGCCATGGCGCTTCGTTGTACGTGCCATGATACGTATTGACCCATGTGATACCGGCGCGCACTTTTTTAATGACGCGCATCGCCCTGGCTGCATCCTTGGTAAAGACGGCGCCGGCCAATCCGTATTTTGTCTCATTAGCCAGTCTGACAGCTTCCGTTTCATCTCTGAACGTCTGAAAGACGGCAACCGGTCCGAAGATTTCTTCCTGAACAATACGCATACCGGGCTCTGTATCAATAAAAGCGGTGGGAGCGACAAAGAATCCATTGTCATAATCACGGCCCGTCAGGCGAAAGCCGCCGCAGGCAATTTCAGCTCCCTCCGCTTTGCCGATCTCGATATATCGGAGTACTTTGTCCAGTTGTTCCTGACTGACAAGCGGCCCCATTTCCGTTTCCGGATCGCCGCCCGCCCCCACTCTGATTTTATTAGCCCGTTCCGTAAAGCGGGCAACGAACGCATCTTTGATGCTTTCCTCAACCAGAATTCGCGATCCCGCCGAACAAATCTGACCCGCACCGGCATAAATCCCGAATAAGGCATAATCCACGGCGCTTTCAAAATCGGCGTCGGCAAAGATGATGTTGGGCGATTTGCCGCCCAGTTCCAGCGATATTTTTTTCATATTGCCGCTCGCAGCCTTCATGATCCGACGGCCGGTATCCGTTCCGCCGGTGAAGGAAATCATATCGACGCCATGGCTGACGGCAATCTCGTTTCCGACCGTTTCTCCGGCACCCATCACCATATTGGCCACCCCTTTCGGCAGACCGGTTTCTTCTAATATTTCGAACAGCTTCGTCGCAGTGACCGGCGTCAGTTCTGACGGTTTATAAACGATGGCATTGCCGGCGGCAAGTGCCGGGGCGATCTTCCAGACACTCATCAGCAGCGGATAATTCCAGGGAACAATCAGTCCGCAGACGCCGATCGGTTCGCGGATCACCATGGCCTGCATATTATCCGGAACCGTATAGGTTTCGCCGTGAGGCGCCGGAATTAATCCGGCGTAATAGCGGAAACAGGCCGCAGCATCGCTCACATCATAGCCGGCTTCTCTGAGCGGTTTGCCATTATCGAGGGTCTCCAGCGCCGCCAGCTCGTCATGCCGTTCATCGATCTTAGCGGCAGCCTTAAGCAGATAACCGGCGCGCTCTTCAGCGCTCAGTCCCGGCCACGGCCCGCGATCAAAAGCCTCCCTTGCCGCCTGCACGGCAGCCCGGACATCGGACACATTGCCTTCCGCCGCCTGCGCAATCACTTCACCATTGGCGGGATTGATAATTTCCCGCTTTCCGTTTCCCGAACCCTGCCGCCATTCGCCGTCAATATACATGCTCAGTTCCAGGATTTTCCGGCTGGTTTTCGTTGCCATCCCTGATTTCCCCCCTATAAAAAAATTGTCGGACGGACGCCGCCTCTCGATCGGCGCCGACTTGGCAGACGGGTTGCCTGCGGCCGCCCGTTTCAGCCGATACTCATGTTCATTCCGGACTCCCGCCTTTATTTCAATGCGTCGGCCACCGTCTGCACAACCCGGTCGATGTCTTCCTTTTTGATCGTCAGCGGCGGTTCAATGCGGATCGTTTTGGCATTTACCAAGGTCCCGGCCACAAGCACGCCCTTATCAAACAATTTTTGGGAAAACTCGTACCCGATCTTATCTTTCTGAAATTCGATACCGATCATCAGACCTTTGCCGCGGATTTCCATGACTTTATCTTCATGGCCCCTCGCCGCTTCCTTCAGGCCCCGAAGCATATAAGCGCCCATCTTCGCCGCCCGTTCCGGAAGATTTTCCTCAATCAGCACGTTTATCGTTGCAATCGCCGCCGCACAGGCAAGCGGATTTCCACCGAAAGTCGTTGTGTGAATGAACGGATTCGGGAAAAAGTTTTTAAAAACCTTCTCATTGGCAACGACGGCGCCCGCAGGGACAATCCCGCCGCCGAAAGCCTTAGCCAGGCAGAGAATATCCGGAACCACGCCGTAATGTTCGCAGCAGAACATCCTGCCGGTACGGCCCATCCCGGTCTGCACTTCGTCGAGGATGAGCAGGGCTCCGTATTTATCGCAAAGCGCTCTGACCTTCGGCAAATAATCGTCCGGCGGCACAATGACGCCGCCTTCGCCCTGGATCGGTTCAAGCAGAACGGCAGCGGCGTCTTCACCGACCAGCGCGCAGGCTTCCATTGTTTTCTCCATCATTTCGATATCTCCGTATTGAACATGACGGAATCCGGAAACGAGCGGGAAAAACGGCCGGCGAAAAGCGCCTTTGGCCGTCGCAGTCAGCGAGCCGAGGCTCTTGCCGTGAAAAGCGCGCGTAGCGGCTATAATTGTTGACCGATCGCTGTAAAGCTTTGCCAGTTTCAGGGCCCCTTCAACGCTTTCCGTTCCGCTGTTTGTAAAGAAGGAATATTGCAGGTCGCCGGGCGTGATTTGGGCGACCAGCTTGGCCAGAAAAGCACGCAGCGGATCAAGCAGATCCTGACTGTGGAGCGCCTGGCGGTTCATCTGACTTTCCACGGCGCGAACGACCCTGGGATTTCGGTGGCCGACATTGTAGATGCCGAATCCGCCCAGACAGTCGATATATTTTTTCCCGTTCACATCTTTGAAACTTTCTCCTTCATCGGACCATTCAACGGCGGCAAATTGTTTATCTTTCGTGACCGTTTTCCGATAGTCCAAAAATCCCGGATTCACATAATCGCGGAAATTATCTACCGTTTCCTCAGTAATCCATGAAGCATCTTCTTCCGTGATCGCGTCATTTTCTTTATTGATCAGGTTCAGCACTTTTTTAGCATAATTGTTTGCTTCCGTATATTTTTCATTGGACTGCTCTTTTATATCGATACTCAACATTAAACACTCCCAATAAATTTTTTTCTTTTCTTCCGGCGAACAGCGGCTTCAATTCGTTTTCATCTTAAAAATGATCACCTCTTTACGGTTCAAATCGTCAGGCGCAGTTGAGAAATGCGAGGGCTTCATTTATTCACTGTTCAGCAAGCAATTTATGTGCCATTTTCATCGGCATGTGATTCGCATGTAAGAAATTGTTACAAAAATTTGATAATAAATTGAACAGAGGCAAGAGATAAATAAAAATCCGGTTCATCTTTTGACCGGATCCTGCTTGATCACTATTGTGTAAAATCGACTGTTTATTTATGCAAGAATGGATAGCCTATGATTTTTTTCATAGAGCAAGTCTGCGGGCCCCGGAATAAAAGAGCAAAAGACGGGAATCCGCGCCTATCCGCCGTGATATCCCGCCTTTTTCGAACAGATTAATGCCCTTCGCCGAGAATCTTATTATATTTCCTGCTGACCGAAGATTGACTGATACCAAGCGCCTCTGCTGCACGCGTTGTGGTTTTGAATTTTTTCATCGCCATCACGACCAGTTCTCTCTCCAGTTTTTCTTTGGCCTGCTTCATCGGAATGATCCGGTTGGTAAAAGAATGCGAATCCGGAACCCGCTGATCGAATCTGATCAAATTGCCGACGAGATCGGCATGAATCGTCTCACTATCGGAAACGACAATCAGCCGTTCCACGACATTCTGCAGCTCGCGGATGTTCCCCGGCCAGTGATAAAGTTCAAGCAGATTTAGAGCATCCGGCATGAAGACATAATGCTTCTTATACTTTTGGTTAAGCTGCTTAAGAAAATGAACCGCAAGAACGGCGATATCCTCAGGACGCTCGCGCAGGGGCGGCACATGGATCGGAATGACATTCAGGCGATAATACAGATCTTCTCGGAAGGCGCCGGCCTTAACCATTTCTTTCAAATTTCGGTTGGTCGCCGCTACGATCTGAACATTAACCGGAATCGGCCGCGTGCTGCCGAGCGGAATGACTTCGCCTTCCTGAAGGACTCTCAGCAGCTTTACCTGCAGCTGAAGCGGAAGCTCGCCGATTTCATCCATGAACAGCACCCCGCCGTCGGCCTGCTCGAAATAACCTTTTTTACCGGCTGTGCTCGCGCCGGTAAATGCACCTTTCACGTACCCGAACAATTCGCTTTCCAGGAGATTTCCGGGAATGGCCCCGCAATTCAGTTTTAAAAAAGGCCGGCTGCTTCGAGTGCCCATTTGATGAATCGCCTGAGCAACGACTTCTTTTCCGACACCCGACTCGCCGTCGATCAGTACCGTTGAGGAAAACTCGGCGACCTTTTTTACCCGGATCATCAGTTCCTCCATTTTTACGCTTCTGAAAACCATCTGCTGCATGAAAAGGTCTTTCTTTCTAAAGCCGTCCAACTCCTTTTTATATTCATTAAGCCGTGTTTTAAGCTCTGCGGTTTCCGTGATATCGCGCAGGGCAATAATGATTCTCTGAATCTCCCCGTTATCGCCGAAAACCGGGGTGCCGAGCGCCAGCACTTTCTTTCCGTCCGATGTTTCCTGTACAACCGAATATTTTTTTCTGTTCTCAATCACGTACCGAATGACCGGCAGGTGAAACATCCCCTTCGCTTCAAGATGAAGCAGATTTTTTCCGATCAATTTTTTAAAATTAATATGCCAATAATCGGCAGAGAGAGTTTCACTGCAGCGAATCAGACCGCCTTCCTCGTCCAGGACCAGAATTTCGTCGTACATGCTTGATAAAACGGCATTCAGGTCCGCATTCAGGTTTTTTACATATTCCAGTTCCATCGCCATTTTTTCAACCATCGGCAAATCCTGAACAACAATGACGACGCCGTTTATCGTGCGGCCGGGACCGAAAATGGGGCTGTAATCGGCGAGAAGCCCCACCTGGCCGCCGACGACAATCTGATTCAGGATCGTCTCTCCGGTCGTGAAAACACGATCGATCTCTTTGCGGCCGAAAATATTCTCCGCCGGTTCATGGGCGACTTCGGAGGCACGGCGCTTCGTCATTCTCAGACCCGCTTCATTAAAATTAACCATCCTTCTTTGACGATCGGCGATAAAAATACCCATCGGGATTGATGTCAGAATAGTCTTCAACAAATCCGTGTTCTGGCTTTCATCCTGAAACAGAGCCACAAGCAGATCTTCTCTTTTTATGTAGCCGATCAGGCAGCCATCCCTGTCTTTAACAAGAGTCACCGCTTCGCCGATCACCCGGTAAAGATCCGGAATCGAAAACTCCTGCCCGAGAAAACAGGCTGTTTCCAGCGGATGGGTCTGCTTTTTAATCTCGTCAGCAGTCATGCGGCGCCTGTTTTTCGATTTCATCTCTCTGACGGAAATATAGCCGATCAGCCGATTTCTATCCTCGATGAACAGGTAGTCGTTTATCGAATCATCCGTATGCTGTTCCAGATGTTTATCGATTTGCTCTAAAGGTACCGTCACGACAGGCCGGATTTTATCGTTCGGAATCGGAAGCATCGGTCACCCTCCTTTTAGGAACAATTTTAACATACAAAGTTATGAATTATGACATATAAGCCCGAGTTTCTTGTCGCGCTCCGTTCATTCTCAGCATCATTTTTGTTATGAAAAGGAAATTGTATCTATTTTCAATCATCAGGCTCATAATCCGATCGTTTCCATTATTCATTTATGCATAGAAAAAATGTACGAATATTTTCCGATAAGAACCGTTAAACGGAGCTGTCTGAATTTTTTTTCAAAAAATTGCAGCAAAACATCCTCGCGCGGTCTGTCCTGCTTGCCCGGATCACTTGCCGTCCCGGACTGGCTACATTTCCGACTGCGACCGATTCTATTTCCTCAAAGCAGCCGTTTATAATATAATAGAGTTTAAATTCTGAAAGAAAGGGGGAGGCGGGCAGATATGCTGTTCTATTTATTTGAAGGCCTTGTGTTCTGCAGCGTCGTGTTCAGTATTCTCTCCTTCTTTCTGCTCATTTCGCTGCCGATTGTTGAAAAGGAGATTAATGTTTTGGAGCTGGAAAACACAAAGGTCCGTTTGCAGAACCGGGTTCAGGAAAGTGAGCTGCTCCAGCTCAGCAGACAAATTCAGCCGCATTTTATGTTTAATACCTTAAATGTCATATTATCTCTGGCCCGGCTGAAACGGCAAGAAAAATTGATTGAAGGCCTCGAGCGTTTTTCAATGTATCTTCGTTATAAATATACGGATAAAAAAGACATGATTCCTTTTTCTGTCGAACTGAATCAGATTAAAAATTACATATATATTCAAAAACTCCGATTCGGAAGAAAGCTGAGCATAGACATTCAGGTGAATGATCAAGAGCTTTCAGCGGGAATTCCGCCGTATACGCTGCAAATTCTAGTGGAAAATGCTTTTAAGCACGCCTTCGGCAAGAACACGGGCAATAAGAGACTGTCAATCTCTCTCGAGCGGAAGGGAAACTGGGTGGAGCTGCGTGTCACAGACAACGGATCGGAACCCCTCAATCTGCAAAGCGAGCATGGTATCGGTCTGGAAAATATACGGAAAAGGCTGCGACTGCTTTTCGATTTGTACACGGAAGTCCGTATAGAGAAGAACGCAGACCGCGAAACTGTGGCAAAAGTCGTCTGGCCTTACACCATTGTGGAGGATGAGTCATGAACGTATTAATTGTTGACGATGAATATCTGGAACTTGAACAGCTGCTTCAGCTGATCTACACTCGCTATCCTCATTGGAATCTGTTCACAGCCGAAGACAGCCTTGAAGCCCTGGAGATTGCAAACAATCATGATATTCGGCTGGCCATGCTCGACATCCACCTTTCAGGCGAATCCGGGCTGGACCTGGCAGAAAAATTACAGGCCCACTCAAAAAAGCCGGGTATTGTGATCATTACTGCCTATCAGAATTTTGACTATGCTAAAAGAGCCATTAAATTAAAAGCTATTGATTACATCGTTAAGCCGGTCATTCGAACAGAGCTTTATGATGTACTCGACAAATTTGAAATCCGGGACGGCACCTTCCCTCTGACACCTATGATGCAAAGGGCGCTCCGATTTGTTCGTGAACATTACAAGGACAATATCCATCTTCAGGATGTCGCCGATTTCGTCCACGTTTCACCGAATTATCTGAGCAAAAAGTTCAACGACGAAGTGCGGCTTTCCTACAAAGATTACCTTGTTCAGGTCAGAATCAATCAGGCAAAACTGCTGATGACGCAGTACCCTGAGTATACGATACAATATATTGCAGATGCCGTCGGTTTCTCAAGCCAGAATTATTTCACTAATTCTTTTAAAAAGCATGAAAACAGAACACCGACTCAATTCAGGCATGGAAAGATCGGGCCGCAGGATGAATGAGGATGCCCTGATCATTCCTTATTTGCTGCTGCTCATTTCCGCCCTTCCCTATCTAAGCCGCGAAACGTCGATTCCCGCATACATACAGGGCAGTAAAAGACTCGGACTTCACGAAGGCACGCCGTTGCTGCTTTCGCATCTGCTAAAAGGATTCATGATCTTTATGTTTTTTCAGTTCATCTCAAACAAAAGTCTGATAAGAGGGATCCTCTTCACTCTTTTTATGCTCCCGATGATGGTTCTTTATGAAAAATGGATCCGCGCGGCCGGCAGGAGACATCTGAATAATCCCAATCACACACCGCTCACTTTTTTCAGGGAACGCGCGGCCGATCAGTATACTTTTCATTTGATCTTACTGATCATGACGCTTATTTCTTTTTTTGCCTTTCTCTCAGAAATTACATGGATGACGCTGCTCGCGGTCAATCTGTTCCAGGTCTCTGAAAGATGGGTATTTCTTTCTCTTTTATTCCTTGTCTATGTTTATGCAGTTGCCGGCGGTTTTGCAGCGATCAAAAAAGTAAGCAGGCTGCTTAATGTCCTCATTTTTTTCACCATGGTCTGCCTGCTTCTTTACGCCTATCTCACAAATGGTATTTTTTCAATCTACCGGAACTGGACAATCGAGCAGGGCCGGTTGGGTCCGGATTTTCTTTCCGGTTTCGGGACCCAGTGCTTATGGTTATTTGTCATGATCAGTATTTATTTCGGTTACCTCCTGACTGATTTATCGTTATGGCATATCAGTTTTTCCATGAAGGAAAACAGAATGCGGACCATTTACAGATGCGCCGTGTTCTGCTTTGCCAGCCTGATTGTCACACTGATGATGATTGCCGTATTTGTCCGGACGACCGACCATCGACAAGCTTCGACTCTGATCAGTGTCCTGGATGCTTTATCTCACTCCGCTCCTTTTTTTGCCTATTTTTTGGCTGTTTCATTGTTTTCCATCGGTCTGATCGGTGCGATTGTCTGTCTGAAATCGATCATGGATGCTTTCCTGCTAATCCATCAGGATACTCAAAACAAGGATCGGCGTTTTTTTAAAAAGGTTTATGCCGGCGCGCTCTTATTTCTTATTGTTCTTTTTGCTGCGCTCCATCCTTCCATGACTCTCCTTTTTACGAGTATTAAAATCTTTTCATTACTCTGTATCGCTTCAATCCCTTCTTTTTCCCTGCTGATGATCTCCAAAAAAAAAGTAAATGGGTTCAAGCTGCTGCCTGTCTGCTCAGGTTTTCTTGCGGGTCTGTACTTATTTTCGACCCCCCGGTCCATTCTTCTTGATCTATGCTGGAGCCTGCTTATCAGCGCAGCCCATCAATTTATTACACATATAAGTTATGTTTTCTTACAAAGAAAGTAGATTTTTATAAAAAACGGATATTTTATTATAACATTCTGATTTCTTATAACTTTATACTAATAATATTAGAAAAAGAGGAGGTCATTTCATGGCAACGACGATTCAGCGCGGAAAACCAATCTATGCTTTCAGTAAAGAAAACGCACCTGTCGCCTTCGTCAAACCCGGAGACGAGGTCATCATTGAAACATACGACTGCTTTGAAGACCAGATTGCTTCCGAAGAAACAGATTATGACGCGATCGATTGGAACAGAATTAATCCGGCAACGGGTCCTATCTATGTTCAAGGGGCCGAACCCGGGAAAACGCTGGCTGTGCATATTGAAAAAATCAGTGTCAAAAACAGCGGCGTTCTGTCTACAGGGAAAAATCTGGGGACGATGGGGCATAGGCTCGAGGATCTGCAATTTAAAATTACCCCCATTGAACAGGAGCGTATTCTTTTCAACGAGAAGATCAAAATCCCGTTTAATAAAATGATCGGCGTCATCGGTGTGGCTCCGGAAGAAGGTGCCGTAAACTGCGGAACCCCCGGCGAACATGGCGGAAATCTTGATACGACTTTAATTACCGAGGGAGCCACCCTCTACATTCCGATTTTTCACAAAGGGGCACTGTTCGGCCTTGGCGATATGCATGCCGCGATGGGCGACGGCGAGATCGGTGTATCCGGAGTAGAAGTCGGCGGATCGGCGACCGTCCGCTTCGAAGTGAGGGACGACTTGAACATTCATTATCCGCTGTTGTCAAATAAACAGGGTATCGCCATGATCGTATCGAAAAACACATTGGATGAGGCAGCAAAAACAAGTGTCGAAGAAATGATCGATTTTCTCTCGCCCTATACCGACCTAGGCTTAGGCAAACTGACTATGCTGATGAGCGCCATCGGCAATGCGCAGATTTCTCAGATTGTCGATCCAAAGCTGACGGCCCGTTTTTTCGTACCCAGATGGTTTCTCAATGCATACGGCATTTATACTCTATAATACTTGAGGTGAAAATAAATGACAGAATCCAAACCCGCAGCAAATCGCTCCTTCGGCTATAAGCAGGAACTGAGCCGCGCCCTTTCATTCACAGATCTGCTGATTTACGGCCTGATCTTCATGGTGCCGATCGCGCCGTTCGGTATTTACGGCCAGATTGCAATCGGATCCCACGGAATGGTTGCTCTGGCATACGCCATCGGCATGATCGGTATGCTGTTCACTGCTTTCAGCTATTCGAAAATGTCTTCAGCAATTCCGATCGCCGGATCCGTTTATTCCTATGCTCAAAGAGGCATTAACGATAACGTCGGATTCATCGCCGGTTGGCTGATACTGCTTGACTATATTTTCATCCCGGCGTTGCTCTATCTGGTCAGCGCCGTTGCCCTGGCCGACATCGTTCCCCAGATTCCCGTTTTAGTCTGGCTCATTATCTTTATCGGATTCAATACGGTCATTAATATCCGCGGCATCGTCTTTACGGCAAAGACAAATAAAGTCATCCTGTTTCTTGAATTTGTTGTCCTCGCCGTCTTCATTATTGTCGGCATCACGGCGATTGCCCGGCACGTAAACGGAGCGGTATTTACCTTTAAACCGCTGTATGATCCCGCACAATTCTCACTGTCTACCGTTATGGGCGCCGTATCGATCGCCGTCCTGAGCTTTCTTGGTTTTGATGCTATTTCAACCCTGTCCGAAGAATCAAACGGCGGAAAAAAAGCGGTCGGGCGGGCAACCATATTTTCACTGATTATTGTCGGTGTCCTGTTCATCATTCAGACATGGGTCGCCGCCCTGGTTTTTCCTGACTTTAATGCCTTTAAGAGCCCGGATACCGCATTTTATCAAGTCGCGGGGATCGCAGGCGGTGACTGGCTGCGGATTGTGACGATCGTGGCAACCGCAGTATCGTGGGGCATCGCAAATGCGCTTGTGGCACAGACAGCGATCTCGCGCATTCTTTACAGTATGGCTCGCGACAGGAAACTACCGCATTTTTTGTCCAAGATCCATCCAAAATACAAGACACCTTACATCAGCACCCTGCTGGTTGCATTTGTCTCATTAATTGTGACAACTATTTTTGCTTCTCAGATCGGCAAACTGGCTTCAGTAGTTAACTTTGGCGCACTCTCATCTTTTATTCTTCTGCACCTTGCCGTTATGAACTACTATCTGCGTAAACAGAAAAGCAAAAATTATTTTCAGTATTTCATCATGCCGCTGATCGGCCTGCTGATCATTGGCTTTGTTTGGTGGAACCTCGATCCTCTCGCAAAGACGCTGGGTTTCTCATGGCTTGCGATTGGCATTGTCTATTTGATTTTCCTGAAAATTTTCGGCAAAGACACGAAAATTTCCGTGGATCTGTCCTAAATCTTCCACATATCATCAAACCGGGCGATTTTGCCCGGTTTTTGTATAAATTATGTCGGATTTTCCAACCGGGCGATCCGGATTCTTTAACAGGCTGACAGATAAAATGAATGTCGCATGATTACTCCGTTAACTCATGATCCATCATCGTCTGTGTTTCAGCCGCCGGCAAGCATGCTTTTGAAAAGTTCCGCACTGCCTTAAATCAGGGACTCGTCTCAGATTACAGAAGAAACAGCTCAGGGATTAGCGGCAAAGGGTCCTACAAACCGCTGAACTCCCATGATGTGAAATAATCACCCTAAACTTAGAAATGATCGATTCTGGATACAGAAAAATTGTTTTTCAGAAATAAAACATTCTACAGATTATCCTATCCGCACCCGTTAAGAGATACTCACGTTCATGATTACAAAGCAGGAGGTTATGTTCATGAAGAAACCGGATCTTGAATCGCTTCGGAAAATTATTGCTATGTATCATATGACCATGGATGATACCGAACTCAAAGCCTACCAAAAAATAATGAATGAAAGTCTTTTCGACTCGTATGAACACGTCGACCGGATGACTGAGCCGGAGCTGCCCGTTAAATATAAACGAGTGCCGGGATACCGGCCTCCCAAGGAAGAAAACCCTTTAAATGCCTGGTATTGGAAAACCGAAGTGGAGCATGCCGAGTCAGGAAAACTATCGGGGAAAAAGATTGTTCTGAAAGATAATGTCAGTCTGGCAGGTGTTCCGATGATGAACGGGACAAAAATTCTTGAGGGATTTGTTCCGCAGATTGACGCGACGGTGGTCACCCGCATTCTGGACGAAGGCGGAGAAATACTGGGAAAAGCAGTCTGCGAGAGTCTATGCTGCAGCTGCAGCAGCTTTACCTCCGACACCGGACCGGTTTTAAATCCCCATAATACGCTTTATTCCGCCGGTGGATCTTCCAGCGGAAGCGCCGCTCTCGTCTCCTCCGGCGAAGCGGATATGGCCATCGGCTGCGACCAGACCGGTTCGATCCGAATGCCGAGCGCATGGTGCGGCATCGTCGGCCTGAAACCGTCATGGGGGCTCGTCCCCTATACGGGCATATTTCCGATCGACGTGACGCTCGATCATGTTGGCCCGATGGCACGAACCGTAGAAAATGTCGCTCTGCTTTTGGAAGCCATCGCCGGACCGGACGGGCTGGATCCGCGCCAATACGGTCTGCAGCCGAAAACCTATTCAAAATACTTAACCGGCGACGCAGCAGGCCTGAGAATGGGCATTGTCGAGGAAGGATTCGGCTGGAAGAACCTTTCCGAACAGGATGTCGACCGGACGGTAAGAGCAGCCGCCGAATCGTTTACCGACTGCGGGGCATCCGTTGAAACGGTATCGATCCCGATGCACCGTGACGGGATCCATATTGCCAATATCATTAATACTGAAGGAACAACCGTACAAATGTTCAGAGGCAACGGCCTGGGAACGAGCTGGAAGGGCTATCACCAGACCCAGCTGCTCGATGCATTTGCCGACGGGATGGCCGCGCGTGCAAACGATCTTTCCGCAGCCGCCAAGATCACAATCATGACCGGACAGTATATGCAGCATGCCTATCGCGGGCGGTATTACGCAAAAGCGCAGAACCTGGCACGTCTGCTGAGAGCAGCGTATGACCATGCATTCCGCAGTTTTGATGTTCTGATCATGCCCACCGTTCCCTACAAGGCTACGAAGCTTCCGGACGATGAGGCCGATCTCAGGAAAATAATCGCGCTCTCTTTTGGCGTCGATACCAACACCGGCGTCTTCGATGTCACCGGACATCCGGCGATGAATGTGCCGTGCGGATCAGCAAACGGACTGCCGATCGGCATGATGCTGATCGGCAGATACGGGGAAGAAGAGATCTTATTACGCGCCGCCCATGCTTTCGAAACCATGACACATGGGATGTTTGCAAGACCGGCAGAACTTAAAAAACAAACTCTTGGATCCTATCCGACCAACGATTAAATAATTATCCAACGATGATCCTCCAAGCAGCTTTGAAAGACAGGCTTTCTGCCTAATCCAAAGCTGTCTTTTTGAGCTTGGCCGTCTTTCTTTTGCGAACGGCGCACAAAGTATTGACGCCAAGAACACCAAGAACCACGAGCAAGGCCCCGACACAGTGGTAGTAGTCCAGGGATTCATTCAGAAAACCGCTCCGGAAAACATTGAAATGATGGTTGTCAGGTTGGCGAAGGCGCCGAATTTTGACGCCTCAATTTCAGAGAGTGCAAAGTTCGAAAGAAAAAAAGTGATAAATGACGCAAACACTCCTTAGTACAAAATGGATAAGAAAAATAATGGATGGAAAAAGGGCTCCATAGATCGTGAGAATGTGCCTTGAATCAGGTGATTGATAAGAGCCATAAGATTAAAACTGACAAATCCGATGAAAATCATGATGCAGGTCATATCGATCATTCTATATTTCTGCGCCATCGCTCTTGTCAGAACGTTATAACCGGCATAGGAAAGCGTGCTTAAAATAAATAGCAGAATACCCAACCACCGGGCTTCCCCTACATGCCTGCCTGTCATCAAAAAGATGAACAGCACTCCGAACACAGACAGAATGATTGAAAACTTTTGAATCCGGTTTGTTTTTTCTTTCAGGAAACAGGAAGCCAGCAGCAAAGTAAAAATAGGCAGCATCGCCTGAATAATGCCTGCTTCAGCCGCGGGAAGGGACGTCAGTCCAAGCGCTTGTGTTAAAAAATAGAAACACGGATTCAGCAGGAAAATCGGCAGAAAACGCAGGACATCCCGCAAGTGTATGGATAATCTGATTCCTGTCGGCGGAAGGATCATAATCGAAAATAAGAATGCCACCGTCAAACGATCGGCAAGGACATCCAGAGGATTGCCGTACCGAAGCGCTAGTTTGATGAACATAAAAGAAAAACCAATGATTATTGAAAAGAGGACGGCTGATAAATAGGAAAAAAAACGTCTGGAAAAAATCACACCATCATCTCCAGCTCAATGCGGCGAATCGTAATTTTGAATCTGTGCCTAACTTTCTTTCCCATACAATAGTTGTTTTATGGAACAACGGCAGAAACGCTCGGCCTGCTAAAATGCTTTGCAATTAAACGAAACAACGATCCATCCAACTGCCTATAATTAAAAAAACAGAAAAAAGGAATCCTGCATGGCATGACCGGTGTGCAGTCTGAACCAATGGACTCCTCAATAATAAATGTCTCGAACCCATCGTTAAATTTCAGATAGGAAAGGCCATGAACGTACGCCATGGATCCGCCCGCTCATCTCTTCATTTAATGGGCGATACGCAAATTCTTTGTCGCTTCCCGGTTAATCCCGCTGCCAATGATCACGACGCCGTATTCGGACTTCGCCCTTCCCGGAGATACATAGCCGTCCTGAACATCCGTAAGAACTTTCTCCGGATCGCGCTCATAGGGATCTCCATATCCGCCCCCGCACGGTCCGACAATCCGCAAGGTTTCGCCTCTATGCGTTTTTTTATAAGGAACTTTTGAAGGCAGCGCAGTTTCCCGGCCCTCTTGATCCGTGAATATCAGTTTGCTCGGTGTACCGTCTTTACCGCCGTCAAAGCCCCACGGCGCGTATTTCTGGCCTTCGCCTTCGACGGAGAAGCCCCCTTCATCGGTAAACTCAATATCCCGGATCGGACCGACACCGCCCCTGTACTTTCCTGCCGCCGCGGCGTTATCCGGAAACTCGTATCGGGTCACACTGAGAGGGTGATGGGATTCAATATCTTCTATCGGATTGTTTCGTGTATTGGCGTATAATACATCAATGGCATCCATCCCGTCTTTTCCGTAACGCCCTCCGGAACTTCCCGCCATAATGTCCATATATACCCAGTATTTTTTATCAATCATCCCGCTGTAAGCAACCATATACAGATTCCCGATCCCCGCACAGATCTGGTTCGGAACGGCCTGGCCCAGTGCGCGCATAATCGTATCGGCCAGAGCATTGCCCGGGCAGAATCTGGAAATTGTCGGTGCCGGATAGACTGGATTAGCCAAAGTCCCTTCCGGAGCAATAATTTTTATGGGACGGATCATCCCTGCATTCTGGGGTATATAGCCGAATTTTTTAGAGTCCAGCAAGATTGTCCGGATTGTTAAATAAACGGCCATGTCCGTTGTTCCCGCAAGAGGCATGTTAATCGGCCGATCGTCAACCTGATCGGATGTACCCGTTAAATCCACAGTTATCTCATCATCTTTCACGGTCAAATTAACGACAAACTTCAGATCTTTTCGCTTCGGATCCGGGCTGTCCAAATAACCGTCTATATAACCGACCGAATGATACGTCCCGTTTGGGATCTTTGAAATTTCATGGCGGAGGATCCGTTCCGAGTAATCCATCAAATAATCACGGGCTGCCCGCACAGTCTCCAATCCAAATTTCTCAACTATCTCCAGATAGCGTTCTGCTCCGATTCGACAGGTTGCAATCTGCGCTTCCATATCGCCGACCACCATATCAGTGGCCCGCACATTGTCCCGGATCAGGCGCCACACCATATCCACTTTTTTTCCTTCTTCATAAACCTTGATTGCTTTGAATTGCATGCCCTCTGCAAAGCAGTCAACCGCGTCGATAATGCCGATTGAGCCGGGCGACAAAGCGCCTAAATCCAACTGGTGAGCCGTAGAGCAGGAATAACCGATCAACTCTCCTTTGTAATAGACAGGGACGAAAAACCCGCAATCCGGCTGATGTGTCGCGCCATAAAAGGCAGAATTATGAAGAATAACATCGCCTGGTTTAAAATCATAACCCCTCTCTGCCATGATTTCTTTAATTCCGTGAAGATATCCCGGTATAGGGCCGGATTGCAGCGGAGTGCTGTTGACCGACTCGCATAGTTGCCGGCCGTTTTCATCAAGCAGGGCACAGCCAAAGTCATTTGACTCGCGGATGATGCTGGAATAAGACATACGCGCAAGTTTATGGCCCATTTCGATCGCAATATTCTTAAGTGCTCCGCCTACAACCTGGGCAGTAATCGGATCTATCGCCGTTTTCGTATCAACCATTATACTTCCACCCCTATTTCTACTAAGATGCTCCCGTTTGCTAGCATCGTGGCCGTACAATCAGGAGGAATAACCGACGTCGTATCCTTTTGCAGGATGATGCAGGGGCCTGGTATCGGTTCATTGATAGGCAATGTTTCTTTTTGGTAATGCGGAGTATCGAATGTCTTTAAAGAACCGTCCGAACGGAACCAAGCCGGGGCCGTCTTAACCTTCGCCTTGATCAGGGAATGAACGCCTTCCGAAAAATCCGGATCTGCGATTTTCGGCATATTGCCGATACCGGTCACACGCATATTCACAATTTCAATCGAAGCATCCGGGAAAGCGTGCCCGTACTCGCGTTTATGAACCGTATGGAAAGTTTCCCATATCGCGTGAATATTTGCTGCATCGATCGAACCGGAGGCAACAGGGATACGCAATTCGTAGCCTTGCCCGACGTAACGGCAGTCAAAGAAATGCAGCAGAGTGATTTTGTCCGGTGCAAATCCGGCCTCTCCCAGCTGCCCGGCAATATCTTCCTCCAGACTTTTGTATTTTTGATTCAGATAGTCCGTATCGAGCCTATCGCTGGACATAAAGATTGTCTGGACCGCGTCATATTTTAGATCCGTTGTCAAAAGGCCGGTTGCCGACGTAATACCGGGATACGGCGGTATAATAACCTCCGGGATGTCAAGGATTTTCGCGACCTCAACCGAACACATCGGTCCGCCGCCGCCCAGTGCCGCCAGACTGAAGCCGCGGGGATCAAAGCCCTTCTGAATGGTTCTTGAGCGAATCGCGTTGGCCATGTTGTTATTGACGATGGTTAAAATTCCTTCAGCCGTCTCATATAAACCCAATCCGAGTGTCGATGCTAAGTCTTGTACGGCTTGAACTGCCTTTTCCGGGTAGATTTTCATTTCTCCATCGAGAAAATGATCCGGGTCCAATCTGCCGAGCACCAGCGTCGCATCGGTTACCGTCGGCAGTTCCCCGCCGCGTCCGTAACAGGCCGGCCCCGGATACGAACCGGCGCTTCTCGGGCCGACTTTGAACGCGCCCCCGGCGTCAACATAGGCGATACTGCCTCCGCCCGCTCCGATCGTATGAATATCGATCATCGGCACCTGCACCGGATAGCCGGCAATCTGGGTATCGCCGGCTATCGCCTCTGAAAAGCCCCGTTCTGTCACAATCCCAATATCCGCACTTGTTCCGCCGACATCAAAAGTGATCAATCTTTGATGATCGGACAATTTCCCGGCCCATTGTCCGCCAAGCACTCCGGCCGCCGGCCCCGATAAGAGCGTCATGACCGGTTTTTCCGATACCGTCCGGGAATTAGCGACACCGCCGTTGGATGTCATAATCAAGAGGTCGCAGTCTACTTCTGCCTCACGGAGACGCGATTCCAGGCTCTCAATGTACCCCTTCATGACCGGACCGACAAAGCCATTCATACTTGCTGTTGCGAAGCGTTCAAACTCGCGGAACTGCGGAGAAATATTTGCCGAAGCGGTGACATAAAAGTCAGGAAACTTTTCACTGATTATTTTTTTTACCCGCTCTTCATGTTCCGGTTCTAAATAAGAGAACAGGAACCCGACGACAACGGATTCGATCCCTTCATTTTTAAACTCGTTCAATATTTTAATGACTTCATCTTCATCTAATGGAATCTTTTCATAAGCTTTTCCATTCGATAAACCGATCCGTTCTGAAACAGTCCTGCGGTAACGGCGTTCAACCATGCTGTTATCCTGCCACGGGATTTCCTGGGCAATGGAATAATTCTCCGGTCTCTGATGCCGGCCGATCTGCAGAATATCCCTGTAGCCCTTTGTGGTAATCAGTCCGGTTTTTGCTCCGTTATGTTCAAGCACAGCGTTCGTCGCAATCGTTGTCCCGTGAAAAATATGATCGATACGGTTTCTTTCTATGCCGTACCGGCTGCAAATCTCTGTGATGCCTTTGACCATACCGACCGAAGGATCTTTTGTTGTGGTAGGTGTTTTATGAATATGTGATATGCCCGTGTCCGTATCTGTATAAATAACATCCGTGAACGTGCCGCCTATGTCAACACCAATCAGTTTCATATCATCCTGCCTCCATCCGATTCACATGATTGAATCAGCAAAATCATTTAATATTTCTGATAATAGAAACTTCAGAATGACTGAATGCGTCATATCCAGTCAGCTCTTCACTTTTCTTTTTAAACGCAGCCGATTCGTAAAATATTTTCTTGCATCCGGAGTGAGTATACGCAGAGTTTTCACTTGATCGGGAGATTTCCGATCTGCCGGTCTGAACTGAATAAGAGCTCCGTTAAGATTTTCTTTGACACTGACAATTTGATAATCTTGTTCCATTAATTCGTCAATTTGTTTTTTTTCTTTTAAAAATATTTTGTACTCATACATTTTCCGAACCTCATCAGGTTAATAAAATTTTATCCGAAGCTAAAATAATCGCCGGCCATTCAAGCATCTTCTTATAAAGTGTTAAGCAGTGCCTGACGTTCATTCCACGTCATCGGCCTTTCCCCCGATTGTTCGATCATGTCGATCGCCCCGTCAACCGGACAGACAATTGAGCAGAGATTGCAGCCGACACAGTCTTCTTCGCGGACTTTCAGTGCAGGCTTGCCATGCTCATCAGTGATCCTCTCAATGCATTGATGCGCCCCGTCTTCACAAGCGATGTGGCATTTATTGCAATGGATACACTGATCCTGATTAATACGGGCAACTACCCGGTAATTCAGATCAAGATCGCCCCAATCCATATAATTGGGTACGGATCGGCCGACCAGATCCATAACTGAGGCGAGTCCCTTTTCATCCAGGTAGTTATTCAACCCGTCAATCATGTCTTCCACAATACGGAATCCATGATGCATCGCTGCCGTACACACCTGCAGCCCCGTCGCACCCATCAGCATGAATTCTGCGGCGTCCCGCCAGGTTCCGATCCCGCCGATGCCTGAAATCGGAATGTTGACATCCGTCTGCCGGGCACATTCTCCGACCATGCTCAATGCAATCGGTTTGACCGCCGGGCCGCAGTAACCTCCATGGGTTCCTTCCCCGGCCACGCTCGGGATTGTATGCCAAGTGTCGAGATCAATGCCCATCAGACTGTTGATCGTGTTGATCAGACTGATGGCGTCCGCTCCGCCCCGGCTTGCCGCATAGGCAGTAGCTGTGATATCCGTTATATTAGGCGTCAATTTTACGATAACCGGTGTTCCAGCAGCTTCTTTCGCCCAGCCGGTCTGCTTCTCAACCAGCTCCGGCACCTGACCAGAGGCCGAACCCATTCCGCGTTCCGCCATGCCGTGGGGGCATCCAAAGTTTAATTCCAGACCGTCGACGCCGGCAGCTTCAACCTTTTTCACGATTTCATGCCATTTCTCCCGTACCGGTTCAACCATGAGTGAAGCAATGATGACATGGTTGGGAAACTTCTTTTTTGTTTCAGCAATCTCCCGCAGGTTGACGTCAAGCGGACGGTCTGTAATCAGCTCGATATTATTAAAACCCGCAACCCGCTGGCCGTTATAATGAAGCGCAGAAAACCGGGAAGTCACGTTGACAATCGGATCGCCCAGAGTTTTCCAGACTGCTCCGCCCCATCCGGCTTCAAAGGCTCTTTGCACTTGATAGCCGGAATTGGTTGGCGGCCCGGAGGCAAGCCAGAACGGATTCATAGATTTTATTCCGGCGAAATTAATGCGTAAATCTGCCAATAGGATCCCCCCAGTCTTAAATTCTGCTCAGCATTTGTTCCCGGATCGCACGCGCCGTCTTTTTTCCCTGTTCAGCGGCAGCGACAACCATCGCTTCGCCGCCTCCATTTCCGAAAATGACATCCCCCGCGGCGTAAACTTTAGGATTCGATGTCTGATAAGTTTCTGGATTCACCTTAACAATACCGTGATCATTCTCAATACCGAATACTTTTACTAACGACGTATAGCGCGATTGGCCGGTCGCCCTGACCACAACATCAATGTCCATCCGGAATTCAGAATTTTCACGCTCCACTGGCCGCCGTCTTTCGGTAGCATCAATATCTGCAAGTTTCATCCGCACACATTCCATCCCGGTAACATGTCCCAACCCATTATCAATGAATCTTTTCGGTTGGGTGAGCCATTTGAACTCAATGCCCTCTTGCTTGGCAAAAGCGTACTCGGACGGATAAGCGGTCATCTCCGCTTCGGAGCGGCGATAAACAATACTAACATTTGCCGCCCCCAGACGTTTCAGACATGCGGCAGCGTCGATCGCGGTATTTCCTGCCCCGATCACCGCCGCACGTTTGTTGATGAATCGGTCGGTTAAATGGCCGTCCTTCACTTTTTCAATGAACTGGATCGCATCAAGGACACCATCCAGATCCTCGCCGGGAATACCCAGAAGCGGGACATCCGACAGGCCGATCGCCAGAACAATCACATCAAAATCGCTGATCAATGTTTCCGGCTGCATGTCTTTTCCTACCTCGGTATTCGTATGAATCGCCACTCCAAGGTTTTCAACCTGTTCCACTTCCCAGAGCGGGATTGTCCGCGGCAGACGGAAAGGGACAATCCCGTAAGTATCCAGCCCGCCCGCTTTATCTTTCTTTTCATAGACTGTGACCTTGAATCCGTACCGGGCCAGTTCGCGTGCCGCTGAAAGCCCGGCCGGTCCGCTTCCGACAATGGCTGCCGTCTTGCCATGCGGTTTTCCCGGCTGAAACAATGGCTCACGATTCTTCATTGCCCAATTTGTTGCATGCCTCTGCAGATCGCCGATCATGATCGGAAGCGATACATCATTCAGAACACAGGCGCCTTCGCACAGCTCTTCCGTCGGACAAATCCTCGCGCATGTCGCCCCCATCGGATTGGCTTCCATAATGACCTTGGCTGCGCCCTTTAAATTTCCCGATGCAATTTTTTTGATAAAAGACGGTACCTTAATATTTGCCGGACAGGCCTTCGCGCAAGGCGCATCATAGCAAAACAGGCATCGGTTGGCTTCTTCCATAACTTCTTTCGGCTTTAGATCAGCTCTGATTTCCGCAAAATTTTTCTTTATATCCATCCGGACCGTCACCTCCATTGAATGGATCTGCCGTTTGCAGCAGGATCATTCGTTATCCGATATTTTCCGGGCTCTGGTTCGCCATATTAACGGCAGCATGCTTGCCCGAACCTGCATCATTCACGATGACCGTCATCTCCTCATATTCGCCGTCCTTCAAGAGACTGGCGTCACTGCGCATCAGGTAACTGTATACCCCGACAGCGATCAGCAGGCCGATTGTCCATGCGTTATCCCACAGAAACTTAAGGGCCGGTATAAATAGTCCGAGAAGAGGAACGACGATCCCCACTATCAATGCATACACGCTGTTTTTGTTAAACCCGGAAGAATAACTGTAGCGGCCGTTTCCTGTATAAAGCTCCGTCAGCGCTAGATGGCGGCGGCGGACAATCCAGTAATCGGCGATGGCGATTCCGTCAATCGGGCCAAGAAGGGCGCCATATCCGCCGAGAAAACCGAAAATGTAATTTTGAAAGTTGGCCATGAGATACCAAGGCTGCATGACCAGAGCGAATAAGCCGGTAATGACTGCGCCAATGGCAAAGGTGATATGCCGCGGCCAGAGATTCTCCGCCGCACGTGCCGGAGCGACGAGATTCGCGCCCACATTAATAGTCAGTGAGGAAATGACAATAACAACGGCTCCCAGAAAAACGATAAAGGTCGGAAAATGTGAGAGCAGATCAACGGGCTGCCATAAAGCCTGACCATACAGGACGACCGTTGCCGACGTAACGAAGATACCGATAAAAGAAAATATCGTCATAGTCAAAGGAAGTGTAACGGCCTGAGCAACCATCATCGATTTATGATTCTTTGCCTGCCGGGCGAAGTCAGGAATGTTGAGCGCAAGTGTGGCCCAAAAAGCAATGACACCGGTTAACGCAGGAAAGAAGGTTGCGAGAAACTGGCCGGTTGACCGAAGCTTGCTGGGCGCCGTCATAATCGGACCGAGGCCGTTAATGTGAGCGACCGCCCAAATAAACAATGCGGCCGAAGCAATGCCGACAATAGGAGTCGCAATCATGGCAAGCCACTTAATGCCCTCGGGGCCTCTCATGCCGACGACGACATTAAGCGCCCAAAAAAGAATGAATACGATAGCTGTATGAAGGCCGAAATTTTGCCAGGCCGGGAAAATTTTCATAAGGAGCGCATCGATACTCGTTGTTCCGATCCATGTGTTGATACCGAACCAGCCAGCCGCCACGATGGCCCGTGCTACTGTCGGAATGTGTGCGCCTCTTGACCCAAACCACAATCTTGCAAATACAGGATACGGAATCCCAAATTTTGTACCGGCATGTGAATTGAGTAATATCGGGATCAATACGATACAGTTGCCGAGAAAAATAGTGAGCAGTGCCTGCCACCAGTTCATGCCCAATGCAATCAGGCCGCTGGCCATCGTATACGAGGGGATAACAAGACACATGCCAATCCATAAGGTGACAAAGTTGATCCCGCCCCATGAATGTTCTGCTTGTGTTGTCGGCCGCAAGTCATCGTTCCACAAATGACTGTCTTTCAGGCTGTCTGCAGCTTCACTCGTCAGAGTGACAATTCCATCCCGTTCAACTTGTGTTTTCATCATGTGATTTCCCCTTTAATTGGAATTGAGTTGCAGAACAGCCATCAAGTAACTCGTAATATTTTAAAATTATATATTTATTTTCTTATATGGCAGAATTTTCTGCTATATTATCTAATATAAAATGTAAGAACAGGCAATCTTTCATTTCCAACCTTATTGATCGGAAAGGATGGCCAGAATGGTATCCAGCGCTACATTCACCCCCTTTACGCAGTCTTCATACGACGTCAGTTCCTCCTCGCAATGACTTTTCCCCCTGACGCTCGGCACAAAGATCATAGCCGTCGGGACCCGACTTGCCATGTACTGAGCGTCATGTCCCGCACCGCTGTACATTCTTTTATATGAATATCCCAGAGATTGTGCAGATTTTTCTAATTGACGACAGATTTCCGGATCAAAAGCGGCCGTCTCGCGGTCCCACAGCTTTTTCGCCGCGATTGTGCATCCCCCCATGGATTCGGGAAGCTCCTGAATGATCTTGACCACCTGGCCGACCACCTCGGGATCCCTGTGTCTGGCCTCAAGAGTAAAGCGCACTTTATCCGGAATAACTGTGTGGATATTCGGAAAAACGTTCATTCTGCCCATTGTATACACCAGCCCGCCGTCTAAACGGTTCAATGACCGGCGCAGTGCCGCAATCAGATCGGCTGCCGCAAAAAGTGCGTCCTTTCGCATGCTCATTGGTGTCGTTCCGGCATGATCCGCTTCGCCGTTAATTTCAATTTCGTAATTGACCATGCCGACAACACCCTCGACAATGCCGATCTGCAGAGATTCGCTTTCAAGAATCGGTCCCTGCTCGATATGCATTTCCAGATAGGCTGAGGCCTCCGTTAACCTGTTGCTCCGGTTGCCCTCATATCCGCTTGCTTTGAGTGCTTCGCCAAATGTTATCCCCCTGCTATCCTTGCTTTTCAGAATCCCGGCTTTATCGAACATCCCGGTTATGACCCCTGAACACATCATCGCCGGATCAAACCGGGCACCTTCCTCATTGGTAAAATCAACGATTGTAAAAGGAATCTTTGGTTTCATTCGTTGGTCAAAAAGCGTACGGCCGACTTCCAGGGCTGCGAGAACGCCGAGGACACCGTCAAAGCGCCCGCCTTTTTCCACGGAATCCAAATGCGAACCCATCACAATCGGCGGTTTGTTCTCCTCTCCGGCCATCGCCGCATAAATATTGGCCATATCATCAACACTTACCGTCATGCCTATTTTCTCGCAGCAGGAAACAAAATAATTTCGGGCGGCAATGTCTTCCCTTGAAAGGGATAATCGGGTGACTCCATGATTCCTTGTACGGCCGAATTCCGCAAATTTCTCCAGAGATTGTTTGAGCCTTTTTCCATTAATCGTTATTTTCTGTTGCTGCACGTTTCCGCCTCCTCCAAATAACCGATCACCAAAGGAACCCTTTAATTGCGCTGCGCCAGACTTGAATGCAGTTGACGATACATTTCCTTCAAACCGTTTTCTGTCATCTCCACCGGATTATTCTTCATGTTCGGCGCGAAACTATGAGAAACAAGTTCATCCAGATCAGCTTCCGAGAGAATGCCCACCTCCTCTAAAGTTGTGCGGAGCCTCATCTCCTTTTTCATTTCGTCAATACGATCGGCCAGACGATCGGAATCCTCAAATCCTAAACGCCTGCTGAAAGCATTCAGCCGATCGGATTCAGGACCGAACCGGCTATTCAGCTTCCAGAAAGAAGGAAGAGTAAAAGCGCAGGCTTCCCCGTGAGGAATGCCATAATCCTGAGTCAGCGGGTAGGAACAGGCATGCGCGGCAGCAGTTTGCGTGAGACTGAATGCCAGACCGGCGGTCACTGAAGCCTCACTCATTTTCTCCCTGGCTTCCATATTTCCGGGCTCGTGGTATGCCTTTAACAAATAGTGAAAAACAAGAGACGCCGCGTGCTCTGCCGCCATGTCTGTCAAAGGTTGATGTTTCTTTCCATAGTAAGCTTCCAGCGAATGAGCCAGCACGTCGAGTCCGCTCGCTGCCGTAACCTGAGGCGGGCAGGACACCGTCAGCTCGGGATCAATCAACGCATAGACCGGATAGAAATAGTCACTTGCGAGCAGCGCCTTCACTCCTCTTTCCGTGTCGGTCAGGACCGATGCAGCCGTCACTTCGCTGGCTGTCCCGGACGTCGTCGGCATTGCGAGCAGCGGAATGCCGCGTTGCGTGATCGGGCGTGCCTTTGACAGAAAATCCGCCGTGCTGTACGGTGTTCCGGCAACGAAACAGGCAGCTTTCGCGCAGTCCATGATACTTCCGCCGCCAAGAGCGACGGCAAATCCACAATGATGTTCGCGAATGGCCGCCGCACAAGCATCTGTGTTGGTGACAGTCGGGTTGGGCCGGATCTCCGAAAAGACCGCGACTATTCTGCCCTCGGATTGATCTGCGATTTTCTGCGCAATCCCGGTCCGCACCATGGACGGCGCGCTGATCAGAATGCCGCGTTGTACATTCATCCGACTTAAAATATCCGGCAGTTTTTTCCGCTTTCCCGTGCCAAAGTCGATTGGAACAGGCTGTTTGTAGAAAAAATTCTCCATCGGATTCATCCCCAATTATTTATTTAGAAATCACGGTCTGACCCGTGAACAGATCATTTTTCTCAAACTGAGCCAGGGCTTTCTCAAAGATATCCATTGCTTCATTGATCTGCCGCTCCGTTATGATGAGCGGGGGTGCGATCATGACACTGGATTCATGCGAATATGTGTAGAAGCCATTTTCACTCAGCAGGCCGACGAACCGGTGCATCAACCCGGCCGTATCCTTTCCATAGTCCATTCCGTAAGCGATGAGAGGCTCTTTTGTCGCTTTATCCTTAACAAGTTCCACGGCCGCGAACAGCCCGATATGGCGGACGTCGCCAACCGAAGCAAAGCGGCGCAGTTTTTCCAGACGTTCGGCGAGGACATCCCCCATTGCCGCAGCATGATCGATCAAGTATTCCTCCTTATAGATATCAAGAGTCGCACAGCCGATTTGTGTTGAAACGGTATGTCCGCTGTAGGTCAGCCCGGTCATCAGGACATGATCGTCAAAATATCGGGCGACTTTCTCACTGACAATGACACCGCCGAGCGGGCAGTATCCGCTCGTCACACCCTTTGCAAACGTCATGATATCCGGGACAAAATCAAAGTGATCGACCGCGAACATTTGGCCGGTGCGGCCGAATCCCGACATGACTTCATCACAGATCATCAGAATGCCATATTTGTCGCATAGTTTGCGTATCCCTTCAAGGTAGCCTTTCGGAGGAATAAGCACACCGTTGCTGCCCGGGACAGGCTCCACGAAAATTGCTGCAATTAAATCCGGCCCTTCATACAAGATCTGATTGTTCAGCTGTTCCAAATAAAAAGCCGAAACCGCTTCTTCGCTTTTAAAATCGATCGACTCGCGGTACAGATAGGGGGTATTGAATTTAATAAATCCGGGAATGCCCGGTTCCACAACAAATCGGCGGCTCTCCCCGGACAGATTTCCCGCTCCGAATGTTGCTCCGTGGTAAGAACGGTAACGTGAGAATATTTTATAACGGCCGGTCGCCATGCGCGCGATTTTTACCGCATGATCATTCGAATCCGCACCTCCATTTGTAAAGAATACCTTAGCCATATTTTTAGGAGCTGCTTCAATGATTTTGCGTGCCAATTCCGACTTGGATGCGGTGGCAAAGCCCGGCGCCGCCAGCGGAATTTCACCAATGTGCCTGAATTCTTCCATCAGCTTTGGATGATTATGCCCGACATTCAAGTAAACAAGTTGCGAGCACATGTCATAATATTTTTTGCCCGACTCATCCCAGAAAAAAATACCCTCGCCTTTTTTGATCAATTTCGAATGAATATTTTTTTGCTTTGTCCAGGCATGCAGCACATAATGCTGGTCGTCTTTTTTAATTTGACCATCGCCAATTTGATTCATGAACTGACAACTCCTATAATATTTTCAGAATTAATATAATTTAATGATATACCTTTATTAATTGAAAACAATGACAATTGGAATGAAATAAATTGTGCATCTGCATAAGCATAATGCACAATTTATCTCATGACATTCTCAATCATAAACGCCAGCGAAAGATTCATTTTCACAAAAGGATGATATAAATCCACACCCAGTATCGATTCAATTTTTTTTGTTTTGTAGAGCACCGTGTTGCGGTGAACAAATTCTTTTCGGGCAATGTTTGCAGTGTGCCCGTCCTCTTCAAGAAACACGCGGAGAAAATGGACAAAATCCGTCTCATGCAGCTTATCATAGCCATAAAGCAGGCCAAGCGTCTCCTGATGAAAAGTTTCGACCACATTCCGGTCCCGCACATTCATGATGATTTTATAAGCCCCGACATCCTTATATTCACAGATCAGGAGATCCGGATAATGCCGGGCCAGATGGATGACCGCCATGGCTTCATCATAACTTTCCGACAGATTTTTTACCGAATAATCGCTCCCGGCGCCAATGAACAAATCCGTTTTTTCCGATTTTCCTCCGTATTTACCGCGAATGCTCTGAATTAGTTTCGAAAGAGGAGGAGCCGAGATTTGTATTTCTGTTCGATCGGCCATATAAATGATCTGATCTCTGTGAACCATTGACAGAAGAATTTTATACCCTTTCGAAAGCTCATTTTCAATCATATGGAGCAGCCGTGAAGAAACGTCCGATACAGAACCGGCCGTACCCACAATAATGCTGAAATGAGCATCCGCTTCAATGCCGAGCTGAGAAAGTTCCTTGCCGAGAAGTCTACGATCAGTCTCGGGATCGAAGAGAATTTCAGAAAGAAGGCATTCCGTTTTCGTCTGTCCTTGTCCCGCCGCTGTCAGATATTGAACAGTAATTTTGACAAAATCGGCAATCCGGTATGCCCACGGCATTTCAAAAACCGGAAATCGGTGTTCGTCGGCAAACTGAAACACCGGTTCGGGAATGGACGGAATGTAGGGACCGACATTCAGAATGATGCCTGCAGCTTTCCGATTGAATGCCATATTGACTAATGCATTTAATTTCCGTTCATCCCCGCCCATATTGATGCCGGTTGTAACAAGCAGCTCATTCTCTTTAAAAAATTCAACGAGACGATCGCTTTCCATTACATTTACACCATTAATAAGCCTGTTGATTCCATTTTTTCCTGCAACTAATCGAATCGGTTCCAACTCGGGTAAAGAGAATAATTTTTTAAGCGTAATCATGTTCTCTTCATCTCCATTTACGAAAATCAGCCGTTTGCGGCCGACTATTTTCTTTTTTTCTGAATAGCGGATTATTTTTTTATAAAAAGATAATAAATTAGCCATTATCGCATTACGAATTATTAATATTTTATGAATAATTACATTATTACTATATCTTTCTTTCCACAATGTGTCCAGCATCTTAATGAACGGCACGGCCATTTTTCTATCCCGTTCAAGAACTGAAGGGTAAAATCTTGACAGTTTCCGCAAAACTGTTAATGATAGAAGAAAAAAACAAAGGATTGATGCCTTTTGAAGGGTCTTCTGAACAAAAGAATCGGCATCGCTTCCGATCGTCAATCCGGAACGATTGCCTCTCTGGTCTTAAAACACGGCGGAACACCCGAAATTTTTTCAATACAGGGCACAAGGCAGCGCAACGAAACTGCCTGCATCGAAAGCATCACAACATTGATTCGCAAACCGTTCGACTGGGTGATCCTGACGACAGGGATCGGTGCAAAAGCGCTGGAAAAAACAGCAGCAGAGATCAACCAGACGGAAAACTTTCTCCGTTCACTGAGAGAAAGAAAACTGGCTATCAGAGGAAGTAAAACATTGAACTGGCTGAGGGACCATGACCTCGTCCCCGAACGTGTATCATCTGATGGAACAATGGCACAGTTATTTTCCATTTTTAAAGCGGACGCCGCCCTTCCCGCTGAAAATCGTGTTTATTTGCAGGTCTACGATGAAGATGAAGCCGAGCTGAAACAAACGCTCGAGACACTCGGCTGCACAGTTTATCTGTCAAAACCGTATCATTATGAAAGTCCGAAAAAGCAGGTTTTAAAAGCACTGACCGGCCGTATCATCAGCCGAACACTCGACGCGGTTGTGTTCACAAGCAAAACACAGGTCAGGAATTTGTTTAACCAGGGGGACCGGAAAGAAGAGCTGGTGCAGGCATTCAATGATCATGTCCTGGCTGTCGCTGTCGGCAAAGTCACTGCCAGCGAGATTTCCGACCAGGGAGTAAGCCAGCTGATCCATCCGGATCCTCCAAAGATGGGAGCCATGATTGTCCGGCTGGATCAATATTATGAAGCGCTCCCGCAATAACTTGATAAGACGGAGCAATACCTGACACAGAAAGCGGTCTCTAATTAAGAGCTTCTCTTTCGTTCATTCCGGATTCACTTTCAGAATGATCAATTTGTTTAAAAAGCGGGCAGGATCAAGGTCGGACTCTCCAAGTTTAGGGCGGATTTTCCGCCTTGAAGCGATAACCGCTCGTTTCGAGGCAATTCCGTGTCTTAAGGCATGTCTTCAGTTCGGGCAATCCTCTCTGTTTCTGTCATAAGACAGCATCTTTGGTTTGAACGATTCTCTTTGTTTCTGCCATAAGACAGCATTTTTGGTTTGAGCGATTCTCTTTGTTTCTGCCATAAGACAGCATCTTTGGTTTGAGCGATTTTCCCATGGTTTCGTGTCATGGGGCGAATATCCTCGAGTTGGGAAGTTTCCGGGAGCCGATGTTCTTCACCGAACAATGATGAGTGTTTCCCCTGTGCCTTGAGGCGGCCGTTTCCGAGTTTAAAACGATTCTTCCACATTCCCGAACGATGATCCAATAGCTGAGGGCTCATCATGACTGATAGACTGTCGCCCGGATTTGATCAGCAGCAGCGGCTGCTGATCGCCATGAATTATACAGCGGTTGCAATCGAGACAAGAATATGTGTTGACGCATGCACTTAAAATCACTCACAAAAAATTACACCGGACAAAAAATTTCTTTACTGAGAACAGGTGATGTTGTGCAGGAGCGCCGTGCCGTGCATAAGATCGATAAGGATGAAGCAAAGAGCTGACAAACTGTAAATTTAAATTTCGATTTTTATTTTGGTGCGACTTATTCCCAGTTCGGTGCGACTTCCCCACGTTTCGGTGCGACTCCGGCCTGATTCGGTGTGCCATTCTGGCGTTTCGGTGCGTCCGCTCAGATTTGGTGCGACTTATGCCCGGTTCGGTGCGACTTCCCCACGTTTCGGTGCGACTCCGGCCTGATTCGGTGCGTCATTCTGGCATTTCGGTGCGTCCGCTCAGCTCGGTGCGACTTATGCCCAGTTCGGTGCGACTTATGCCCAGTTCGGTGCGACTTCCCCATGTTTCGGTGCGACTCCGGCCTGATTTGGTGCGCCACTCTGGCGTTTCGGTGCGTCCGCTCAGATTTGGTGCGACTTATGCCCAGTTCGGTGCGTCCGCTCAGTTCGGTGCGGCTCCGGCCTGATTCGGTGCGCCATTCTGGCGTTTCGGTGCGTCCGCTCAGATTCGGTGCGACTTATGCCCGGTTCGGTGCGACTTCCCCACGTTTCGGTGCGGCTCCGGCCTGATTTGGTGCGCCATTCTGGCGTTTCGGTCGTCCGCTCAGATTTGGTGCGACTTATGCCCGGTTCGGTGCGACTTCCCCACGTTTCGGTGCGACTCCGGCCTGATTCGGTGCGCCATTCTGGCGTTTCGGTACGACTCGGGCCTGATTCGGTGCGCCATTCTGGCATTTCGGTGCGTCCGCTCAGATTTGGTGCGACTTATGCCCAGTTCGGTGCGACTTCCCCATGTTTCGGTGCGACTCAGGCCTGATTCGGTGCGCCATTCTGGCGTTTCGGTGCGTCCGTTCAGATTCGGTGCGACTTATGCCCAGTTCGGTGCGACTTCCCCATGTTTCGGTGCGGCTCCGGCCTGATTCGGTGCACCATTCTGGCATTTCGGTGCGTCTGCTCAGCTCGGTGCGACTTATGCCCAGTTCGGTGCGACTTCCCCATGTTTCGGTGCGACTCCGGCCTGATTTGGTGCGCCACTCTGGCATTTCGGTGCATCCGCTCAGTTCGGTGCGACTTATGCCCGGTTCGGTGCGACTTCCCCACGTTTCGGTGCGCCATTCTGGCATTTCGGTGCGTCCGCTCAGATTTGGTGCGACTTCCCCATGTTTCGGTTCAACCGTTTAAAAAAAAACAGCACAGCGCTGTTCGCACTTAATGCGAACGGTGCTGTGCTTGTTGTAAACAATTTTTTCTTCTATCACGTTTACTTCAGAACTCGGCGATAAAGATTCAAAAAGTTTCCGCCTAAAATCAGGCCGATCTGCTCATCCGTATAGCCGCGGCCGATCAGGCCTTCGGTGAATTTCAGCATGTCCTTGTGGCTGGTAACGACGTCAAAATCGTCGGGGCCCGTTTGTCCGGCCGGCCTGAGATTAATCTCCGTCAGAAAGTGGCAGATGTCGAGGCCGACTCCGACATGCTCCGCACCGACGAGACGGACTATGTAGTCGACATGATCGAGCAGATGCGCGATATCGCCATGCTCATAATTGTCGGAAACAAACTTATTGCATCCGTTCATCCCGATCACACCGCCGGTTGCCGAAAGTGAACGGATCTGATCATCGGTCAAGTTCCTCATCGAAGAAGCAATGCTGCGGACATTGGAATGCGAAGCGATGACCGGGCCGCGCGCTCTTGCCAGAACATCCTCAAACCCTTCATCGTTCAGATGACTGACATCAATAATCATATTCATTTTCTCTGCGAGCTGAATCAGGCGGACGCCAAAATCAGTCAGGCCGCCCCTGCGCCCTTCATCTCTTGGAGAAAAGTGGCTGCCGTCTGCGGCAAAGTTGCGCCTGCTCCACGTCAGGCCGACGAAACGGACACCCAGTTTATAAAAAATAGGAAGCAGACCGAGATCGTTTGTCAGCGGATCGACGCCTTCAAGCGATAAGAGAATAGCGAGCCGATGACTGCGGTGTGCGGCCAAAATATCATCGTAAGTTGTACATAACTGAATCTTATCCGGCGACTCCTCGATCTCCGCATAAAGCGCGCTGATCTGATCAAGTGCTTTTTTCAGTCCCATTTCCGGCAAATAATCGTCTTCGATAAAAAGCGAGCAAACGAGGACGCCGATCCCGCCCGCCGCAAATGCAGGCATAAAATTTGTTTCGATAACTTTTTTATAGCCCAGTTTTCGTCGCAAATCGACCTCCATCAAGAGATCGAAGTGGGCATCGACGACCAAATACTGTTGATGAAGACGTCTGGCATGTTCCTGTACGGTTTCTGGCAATGATCATTCCTCCAATTTAATAAACAATTCCGGTTTCCGTTTTTGTACAAAAATGCTCTGCTAAACTGCGGCTTCCGAAAAATCAGACGGCAGCAGGGTCATATTTTGTGCATTTCTTTCAATTCTTTCAGATTAACCACATAGCGCAGCGATTCCTGATCAATGAATCGGCGGATGTTTTCAACCGTTATTTCCGCGACACGATCGACGCTTTCCTCAGTCATGCCGCCGATGTGCGGGGTCGCAATCAGATTGTCAAGATCGGGAAGCTTTTCTTCCGGCGGTTCATTTTCAAAAACATCGAGTGCGGCACCGCCGATCTTTTTCTGCCGCAAGGTCTCAAAAAGTGCCTGTTCGTCAATTATTGCTCCCCGGGAAATATTAATCAGGAACGCCGACGGTTTCATTTTGGCGATTGCCCGTTCGTCGATTAAATGATAGTTCGACTTTGTCAGCGCCGTGCTAATCACAATATAATCCGCTTCTTTCAGCAGCTGATCCAGTTCGACAAATGAAGCGCCGAGTCTGCCCGCTGCTTCGTGATCTTTGTAATTTCCGAAAACGATCACTTTCATATCAAACGCTCCGGCAAACCCGGCAATCTTCATGCCGATTGAGCCGAACCCGATAATCCCGAGCGTTTTCCCGCGGCATTCATACCCCCTGCTGGGCAGCCATACTCCGTCCTTTGTCTTTCTGTCCAGCTGCGGGATCATTCTGGATAGACCGATCATCAGACCGATTGCAAGCTCGGCAACCGACGTCGCGTTCTCCCCGTGAGCATTGCTGACCAGAATTCCCCTTTCGGTAGCGCAGCCGACATCCACATTATCCAGACCCGTCCCCGTCTTCAGAATGTACTTCAGCCGCGGAGCCGCGTCAATAACCTCCCGATCCGCCGGTGCCACCGCTGTTATGTAGATCTCCGCATCTGAAATGTTTTTTTTAATCGTTTCCTTATTCTGTGCCTGATTATACAGCAGGCATGTCACATCCGCTCCGGCCTTTTCCATACGGTCGACCATTGTCCGGTAAATCGGGAAATAAGATTTACCCACGCAGAAAAGAACGTTCACACGGCATCCCCTCCTTTAAACATCAGATTCTTGACCCCCCTTTTCTCTTCCCGGACAGCAAAATAAGGGTTTCAGGGCTCCCTAAGCCGTCTCCCCAATGAAACAGCCGGAGAGTCCGAAGCCTCCATTCAATCATGTATCATCCATAAAAACTGAATACGTATGCACCCGGCCGCATTCCTATGTGTTGGAGGCTTAATCTTTCCTGTTCATATAGAACAGATTTTTGTCACTTTTTGAAGCCCATAGCTTTATTTTAGCAGTTTTCCCGACCGCTCCAAAATTTAAGGACATTTTTGCGGACGGAACACGCCGTGCCGCATTTGGAAGACCGGATGAACAGATAAAATGTCTCAAAACAAAGAATCCATTTACGCCGAGCGTGACGATGCTTTTTTCCAAGTACGATAAAAAAACAGTTAAAAAGATCCCCGCTTTTTGGAGATCTTCTCAGTTTCGTTCGTTAGCTGATAACAGGCCGGCGCATGGTGACGGACAGCCATCTGAGTCCGGTTCAGCGCATAGTCTCCCCATGCTTCAGTTCCTGCAGTATGTCGTCCACGTCCAGCTCCGCGCAAGCCATGGACCTGTCGGAAACCCCGTAATAAAGCCTGAGGGTCTTCCCGTCGGCAGCAGCCCCGCAACTGAAAACAACGTCGCCGAAAAAGCCATCCTTTTCATAATCCCTCTCCGGTTCAAGAATCGGTGCTTTCGACCGTGCCAGAACGTCTGAGGGATCATCGAGAGCCAGCAAAGCCGCTCCGAGACAATAACGGCTGCCCGCGGACATGCCGTGATAAATCACCAGCCATCCTTCCTCCGTCTTGATCGGCACCGCTCCTGCGCCAATTCGTTCGCTGTCCCATTCACCCTTTCGGATACTCATAAGATGGCGGTGATTGCCCCAATCATTCAGATTATCGGACTCCGCAAGCCATATGTCCGGACTTCCGACGCTTTTCAGCGCCGGACGATGCAGCGCATAGTACAAGCCGTGTATCTTCTCCGGAAAAATGACGGCATCTTTATTTTCCGGTGCGAAAATCAGCCCGTGATCTTCATAAGTCTTAAAATCTCTGGTTGTTACCATATTCACGCCGATTCCCATTGGCGATACGGCACTGAAATAAATATAATAGACCGTGCCGATCCGGGTGATGCGGGGATCTTCGATGCCAAAGATCTGATAGTCGTTAAACGGATAGATAAACGGCTGATCGTCGATTGTGAAATGATGGCCGTCCTTGCTTCTGGCCAGCCGAAGATAGGACAGAGAGGTCAGGCCGCAAAAACATTGCGGCTGATCGGCCGGCCGGATCACTCGGCTGTCGTCAAAATTAAAACGGGCATCCCGCCGGCTGAACGTCCTGATTTCCATTCTTTTTTCTTTGGGATGATAGACGGGCGAGAGAACAACTGAAGGATCGCTTGTTTTCGGCCGTTCCGCAACCCGCAGCAGCAGCAGCGTTTCATTCTTATATTCGGCCACTCCGGCGTTGAATGCGCCGATCACTTCAAAGCCCCGATGATAAGGTTTCACATCGTCCGGTGTGATTAAAGGATTTTCCGCATAACGATAAACCGGGATCAACGAAAACGCCTCTTTCCAGCTATAATTGTTCATATTTTTCAAAGGGATCGTTCAGCACAATTTTCTGAGCCTCTGCGTCGCTGGTGCCCGCGTACAGGATCAGCTTCGAATTTCTGCGGATCGCCCCGCCGCTGAAAACAACGTCCTTCAAATCTTCCCTCTTCGTCGGCCCGTCAATAAAATCATTGCGCGTAGCAATGATTTCAACAGGTGTATGATCGCCGTTATGAGGATTCAGTGTAAAAATCATCGAGTAATAATGGCGGTTTCCTTGTTCATCAAAATGGGCCACATGGCCAAGCACACCGGCATTTCCGTTCTTCAGCGGATGAATCTCATTGGCGCCGCCCCATTCTCCGTCGGCAAAATGGTCTTCAAGAAGCGGTGCATCCTCAATCTTTCGGACATCCAGTTCATCGAGAGAAGCCATCAGGAAAAATCCGATTTTTCCTCTTCCCCCTTTTCTGCCCTGCGGCCGTGTCAATACGAGAATGGCGCCGCTGTGCAGCTGGGTCAGGCGCAGATCTTTCATACCCTCCGGCCCTCTGAAAAAGGGGACCAGTGATTTGACCGTCCTTCCTTTATACAGAACGGTCCTCCACGTCGTCTTCCCGCTGCCGTCGCGGAAGACTTCAACGCCTCCGAAAATGAGCATTCCGTCTATGCGGGTTACAAACGGATCCTGAAGAGGAAAAACCGGCATGTCTTTTATCAGCTGCCAGCTGCCGTTTTGTTTTTCAAAGAAAGCGACAACCGACTCTTCACTGTCTCTAGGTTCGACGCGGCCGGCCAGGATTTCTTTTTCTCCATCACCAAAAGCGGCCGTCACATTGTAAACATCTCTTTCGCCGACCCCGGTAAATTTCAACTTTTCTACTTCATGGACAGGCTGGTCATCATTTCTGTACTTTTCCAGAAGAGCGCAGCAATCCGTTTGACGGCTCATCAATGACTATAATCCTCCTGATTTATTTATAAATTTTTTTCTTACAAGAAGAGAATTATAGTACGTTGTTTCATTAAGTCAAGCAGTCTGCCTGCCCCATTTTTATATGATCGCCGCCAATTAAAAAGATGCGGAAAAGTCGGCACGCATTGGGGAAAATCGGGCTTACCTTCCCTTTTTTTATTCTTCATAAACCCGTATCCCGTTTCGAAAATCCGCCGCCCGAACGGCCGATTAAGATTCATATTTCAGGAACGGATCGTCCATGACCAGCCTCTGCGCCTCGGTATCACTCGTGCCGGCATACAGAATCAGTCCGGAATGGGTCCGGATTGCGCCGCCGCTGAAAACAACATCCTTCAGATCGCTTCGCTTAGCAGGCCCATTAAGAAAATCCTTGCGCGTCGCAATAATTTCCAGCGGAGTATGACGGCCCGTCTTCAGATCCAAAGTAAACAGCATCGAATAATAATGACGGCAGCCCTTCCCGTCGAATTCGGCAATATGACCGATCACGCCGATCAGCCCGTTCTTCAGAATATGAATGTCATTGGCGCCGCCCCACTCTCCTTTTGTAAACTGATCCATAAAAATAGGGGCTTCGATCAGCTTCCGGTTGCTCAGCTGATCCATCGTGTCCAGAACACAGTATCCGATCTTTCCTCTTCCCCCCTTTCCCAGCTGCGGACGCGTCAGGACAAGAATTCTGCCGTCGCTCAGCTGCTTAAGACGAACATCTTTCATTCCCTTCGGCCCTTCGAAAAACAGATTCAGCGACCTGAGCGTTTTGCCGGAATAAAAGGCCATACGCCAGATTCTTTGCATAGTCCCGATTTTATGAATTTTGACGCCGCCAAGAATCAGATGGCCGCCGATCCGCGTCACAAAAGGATCCTGCAGAGGCAGGACGGGCAAATGATGAATCCGCTGCCATTGTCTATCTCTCTTTTCGAAAAAGACCACGATCGAATCTTCGCTTTTTCTCGTTTCCACACGTCCGGCAATGACCAAACGGTTTTCGTCACAAAAAGGCGCGGTAATATTGTAGACATCGCGCCTTCCCACGCCGGTAAAATGCAGCTTTTCCACCGAATGGTATCGCGGGTGAGCTTTCTCGTACCTTTCAAGCAATTCGATACAATCTTTCGGATGACCCATTTCATCGCCCCTTCACTATTTGGCTCTTTTGAAAACCCGTCCGGACAACTTCCGGCCCGCCATTAATAAAGAAAACGGTTACTATCTTGTTCGTTCAAATGACGCCTTTCTTTTACATTATAGCCTCCGCCTGTGAACTTTCACAAAGGGGAAAAGGCAAATTTTCAGATGCTCCGATTGGCCTGTTCTCTCACGGGAATTCCCATGGGTCCGTCTCACTTCAAAAAGCGATTATCCATTGATTTGACTTGCGCATCGATCTTTTTACCATAGAACGCCGATGATTGGGCCGTCACCGTTCCGCCTACGGGTATATCCGTATTATAGATTGCCAGACTGCTGTATTCCTTTGTGGATTTCAGAAACACACAATTGAAAACCGAGACGTCAGCGTTCGATAAAACAGCAATATCTGCCTCCGGACTGCCCGGATAATGAACATAGCCATTATTCTGAAAGGTACAGTCGGAAACCGTCACCTGCGCATGATCTTCCGCATGAATACCCTGACCCGCAATCCCGGAAAAAGTCGAGCCCTTGATCGTAATATTTCGGGCGGACAGGGCAATACCCACCCCAAAACCTGCATTGCTTGTATGACTGGTAATCCCGCTGAATACACAATTTTCAATCGTCCAGCCGTCACTCGGCGCATTAATCTCAATATCATCTGCTTTGTTGTTGAGGAACCGGCAATTGATAATTTTTACATGATAACTTGGCTGTTTGTTAGAAAGGATGGAATATCCGCAACCTTCAAACAGCGTATCGGTTACTGTGAGATTGCGCACCGTCACGGCATTCTGGATGCCTTGAACACTGCTCTTAAACCTGCATTCATTAATATTGATGTTATCACCCAAGGGTATAATACCGATCTGGGAGTCGAACCCAACATCCTGTACAGTTTGGTTCCCGCCAAGAGAAAACACAGGGTCGGTATTCTTATTGACAGATCTAAAGGTTGTCTGTTCTTTACCTGCTCCAATGATCGATACATTTTCGGGGATGTCGATCGGGTGCGAAACGACATAAGTGCCCTTCCCGAAGTAAACGGTCCCGTTCACGGCGGCGGCCGCCCTGACAGCTCTTTGCACGTTATCCGTATCATCCGTTTTCCCGTTGCCGGCAGCGTGGAAGCCTTTTGCCTGAATAAAGGCGGGATTTGCATGAATGTCGAGCGATGGAACAGCGGCCGTCCCGGCAGCGGATGCAGACGGCCGATTTCGATGAACGGCGGCATACCCTATGATCCATGCAGAAATCACGATGAGCACAATCAGCAGACAGTTTTTTTTATATGAACGATCGCGCATGCGGGCCACCCGGCTTTCCCTGTTTTTTCAATTTAAAAAATTCGCCCTGAAAAGGTATTTAACCGTTGCTTTTGTAACTTGGCCTCTTTCTTCTGATTTCCTCGAGAATAATTCCGCCGTGCCCCGCATATTCGGCCGCCAGAATCATCGCCGTATATGAAAGTACGCCGGCCGTAATCTGGACAAAGGTTGTGATAATCGAAACGCCCATGGAACGGCCGATCAGGCTCACAACCGTATACATAACAGCGCCGGCGCCTACATAAAGCACCGTCTTCGGCAATATCTGTTTCCACTGAATATCGTTCCTGACGAAATATATCTGGACGAGCGTCACGGATAGTTCGGCGGCTAACGTGCCGATCGACGCGCCAATTGATCCGTAAGGCTTTATAAAAACAAGATTGAGCAGAAAATTGACAACGGCTCCGACATACAGGGAAATCGTGTACGCTCTCATTTTTCCGAGCGGCAGCAAATACTGGCTGCCGAACACGCCGCTCCATGCCATAAAAAAAACGGTCGGGCTGATCAGAATCAGGACCGTCGCACATTCGACAAAGCCATTGCCCATATACCACGGAATGAATTCCCGGGCAATACCGGCCAGGCCGAACATGATCGGTACGGCCAGCAGGGTGGAAAAATCGAGAGATTTCATGATATATTTTTTAGCCTGATCTTTCTGTCCGGTTATAAAAGTATGGGCCATTCGGGGCAGCATCACCGTTCCAAGCGAGGTGACGGCGGCAATCGCCACCTTTTGTATTTTGTCCGCATAATCATAAATACCGACCTCGCTCTTGCTTGACAACCATCCGATCATCGTTTTATCCAGCACAAAATAGACCTGCATCGCAACCTGCGGAAGAAAATACATGAGGACAGGAACCACGTGTTTTCTAACGGAGCGGCCGGTGATCTTAACCCGGACAATCCTGTTTCTGATGTAAAACCACATAAGAAACTGCCCCAGAAAAGCAGACAGACACATAATGAACGTGTATAAGTCCAGATCGCCGGGACCCTTTACAAAGGAAAAGACGGCAACTAATGAGAGACATTTAATCAGCAGATTTCTGGTAACGATTTTTTTAAACATTTCCAGCCCGCTGAAAAACCAGGTGCAGTCGATGACCGTTCCCAGCAGCGTAATCGTCTGAATCAGGGCAATTTCCCGGTCGCTGCGGACAGCCAGCAGCACAAGCAGCAGATATCCAAGCACGGAACCGAGAGAAACGATCAGCTGCAGAAAATAAATGCTGAAAAAATTCTCGCTCATTTCTTTCTTATTGTCGCGCGTCATCGCGATCATTTTATTGCCGTAGATGCCGATGCCGAGCATGCCCAGCAGGGTAAAGTACTGTGCGATTGAGGATGTATAGGCAAAAATGCCGACGCCTTTCGCTGACAGAACCCTTGAAACATACGGAACAGTCAGCAGGGGCACGATCATGACCATAATCTGATAGATAAGATTGTACAGATAATTTTTTTTCACACTCATGGCGTTCCCCTTATCCATTTGATATCAGAGTTTTTTATACGGGTAACTAGCTGCGAAGCATTTTACGCGGGAGCGCGATCATCCGCCTGGCCATCCATCGGCATCTTAAAATAATATAGAAGAGCCAGACCGACCTCTTTAAGAGAAAAAATACAAACTTGATTTTTTTTCGCTGGGTCAGCAATTCGCTATAATCATTCATAAATAGTTTATGAACGGTTCCAATAAATTTTTTATTATTTTCAAGATATTGACGATACGTCATCAACTCTTTAATCATTTGGTCAATCAGCTGTTGCGAATTAGCCAATTTTTTTCTATTGACTAATAAATCCTGCAGGTGCCACAAATTATTTTTATAATATTTTATACAGGATATTGGAAGCGCCTCAGGATATTCCGATTCAATGAACCGCATCATCTGATTCAGAGCTTCACAATGGTCCAGGGTTTTTATTGAAAAAGTATGTGCAATGCTTTTTTCTCTTTGGAAATAGTAATACATTTTTTTATTCAGCACGGCGACCTTCGCGGATCGATTAAAAATCTTGTAAGTTGTAAATTCATCTTCAAATAATTTACCTTTCGGGAATCTTACTTTATTCCATAATTCTTTTTTATAAAGCTTATTCCATACATACGTCTGACATTGATGATTGACGATCGCACCGATGACAGCCTGCTGTTTCGTGTACAGAATAACTCGGCTATAATCGTCCGGATCCTTAATATCGTCATCATGGAAAAAAGTCTGATATCCGACCTCGGCAATGTCACAGCCATTCAATCTGATTGTATCGTATAAGGACAGGTACATATCTTCATGTATATAATCATCACTGTCAACAAATCCTATATAGTTTCCTCTTGCAAGATCGATCCCGACATTTCTCGCATCGGAAAGTCCTCCGTTTTTTTTGTGAATGACTTTAATCCGTTTATCTATCTTTCCGTATTGATCACAGATCCGGCCTGAGCCATCAGACGATCCGTCATCGACCAATAGGATCTCAAGATCTTTATAAGATTGACGGATGATACTTTCAATACACCTTGGTAAATATTTTTCCACATTGAAAACCGGCACTACGACACTGATTAATGGTTTCATTCTTTTCAAGTCTCCTTCACAACCGATAAACGATGATCGCGATTCATCCCCGCTTGTTCTTCCGGTTGGGACAGGCTTGAAAAATGGTTCATTTTATAGTATCCCGCCGTTCTGAGTAAACGGTTGTCTAAAGAATAGCCGATGTTCAGTTCGGAGATGAACGGGCTCTGCAGAAGCGCCATCCAGAAATATAATGGGATGAGGGCGAACGAATCAAACTGCAGCTGGGAATAGACGACCAGAAAAATCATCCATTTCGAAAAGTTTCCGCCCCTGAGACTGAGAAGGAAATAGAGCACCAGCAGTACCGCCGCAATGCCCAGCGATCCCAGCTCCGAAGCAAGCCGGGCAAACATATCATAGGTATGCAGATTGTAGTCGTCGACTGCGAGGCTCAATTCCCCGGCTTTCTGAAGATCGGCCGGATTAATGGAATGAAAATGAGCGACGTAGGCATCGTGATAGTTTCCCAGGCCGTACCCGATCAGCGGATGATCCATAAAGGACTCAAAACCGATCCTTGAATACGTGGCCCGGATCATCGTCGAGGTGTCGCTTCCCGCCGAACCCGGATTTTCGATCATGTCCGCTATTCTATAGAAATGATAGGAATTTAATCCGAACAGGTTCTGAACAAAAACAAGATTCATCAGGACAGCAGCGGCGGCACAGGAGACAAGCAGGATACCCAGCCGTTTGAAAAAGATCTTGAAGTTGGATGTCAGGAACAGGTAGGCGGCAATGAAGACCAGGATATCCAGATAAAATCGTATCGAAAGCGAAAAGAGAGACAGCGCGAAAAAGAGAATAACAATGATTTTATGATAGCGGGTCAGGAGTCCTTTATTTTTTAAAATAACAAGTGCCGGAAGCAAAAACAGATTCGTGTGCAGGCTGATAAAAGACGGTTCCGAAAAGCTGAAATGGATGCGCCCGTCCGTCATGTAGCCGGTCCGTTCAACGAATACGTGGATGATCGAACTCAAAAATCCGCTCGGCGCTCCATAGACATAGAGAAACTCAAGGACACCGACGGCAACAGCGATGCCATAACCGCGGATCAGCCAGAGAAACAGTCTTGTGAATTTGACATCGTCGCCGCCGCATTCAGTAACAAACAATTTGAAAGCCAGATAGCAGACAAATCCGCTGCCCAGCGTTTCAGCCGCATTGATCAGGCCGACAAAACGGTCATGGTTCACGATTACCTGAGCGAAAGAAATCAGCAGACAGACGGCCATGAAGGCAAAAATATAAATTTCGATTCGTCTGTATTTGAGCCGGAAAAGTTTGGGCAGCTGTAAAAGAAGATAAAGACAAATAAAAACAACCGAGATCGGCCTGTATCCATTGCCGAACATAAACGGCGAATCATCGATGCAGAACAGGAAGGCCGCGGCATACATCAAAAATTCCATCATTATCACCCTTCATCTTTGCGGCTGAATGAACGGTCCGATCCCGCAATCAGAGCCCCATCAGCAGTTGTTTATATTTCCCGATTGACACTTCTTTTCGCAGATGCTGCTCAAGATAATGCCTTCCCTTCAGGCCCATCTGTTCCCGCTGCCCGCGCTCCATCAGGTAGAAGCCACGAATCAGCGCGGCCGCCCCCTTATAATCATGGGGTTCGACGACCCGGCCGCAGCTGCTGCCCGTGATCAGCCGTTCGGCTTCGCTTCCTCTTTCCAGCACGCCGATGACCGGCTTGCCCGCCGCCATGACGCCGTAGATTTTGCTCGGAACCGAAACACCCTTGATTCCTTTCTGATTGACGACCAGATGCACATCGGCCGCATTCAATGAAAATTTGATAAAATCCTTCGGTTGGTAGGGGAGAAAGAAAACATTTTTGATCGCTTCGTCGGCCACGAAACGCTGCATCTGTTTTTTAACGGCCCCTTCGCCGATAAAAACAAACGCCAGATCGTCGATTTCCACGAATTCTTTCGTCAGTTTAATCAGGTTTTCAAGATCATAGTAGAGTCCGAGATTTCCCGAGTACATGATGATAAACTTTTCTTTCAAACCGTTTTCTTCCAGGAAGCGATGAACATGCCGTTCGGTTTTCGGCAGGGGGACGATCTCATTCTCGTCGGTCCAGTTATGAATCACCTGATAGCTCGGAACTTTATGATCCAAGAAACGGTTTTTCAAAGTCTCGGCCATGTCCCGGCCGACCACGACGATGTTGTCCGCATGCCTGCAGCTGAACTTATCCACCAGCCGGGCCAGCTTAAAAATCAGGCGGCTCTTTGTAAAACGGACGGCGGCCGCCTGTTCCGGATTAAAATCCTGAATATTGTAGACATGCTTGGTCCGTTTCAGAAATTTGCCGATCGTGCCGATCAGCCCGCCTAAAACGGGCGGCGTCGATATCGTATAAATGATGTCGACGGATTTTTCCCTCAGCAGCGCGATATGGGCCAGAACAAAATAAGTCAGAACATATCTGATCCGGCTGATTTTGGATACTTTGTCAACCGCCGGAAGTCTCAAACGGACCACGCGGATGCCCTCGAACATGCCGGCTTCAATCAGCCGTCCGGGCCTGCCTTCCCCTCCGGCGTATCCGCCCGGCTGAGCGGCAATGACCGTCACCCGAAAACTGTCGCGCACCGCAAGGCAAAGCTCGGTGATCAGCTGGCCAGTGGAAGCCGGATCAGGATAAAAATAATTGACGATGAATAAGATCTTTTTCTTCATCCGCCCCGCCCCCTTCAAACACCGAGATAAGTCCGTCAATATAACGATCCATCGTATACTTTTCTAAAAATGTCTTTCTGCCGTTTAAGGCATACTTTTTATACAGTGCTTTGTCCTTAATCAGGCTCCTGATCGCAGCGGCGATGCTTGAGCGGTCAACGGTGTCCAGCACGATCCCGCTGCCTTCGATCAGTTCGGGGATCGCCCCCTGAGCGGACGAGATGATCGGCAGGCCGGCCGCCATGCCTTCAATAATCGAGATCGGCTGACCTTCGATGCGATAGCGGGTCGGCAGAACCATCGCGTCCGACCTCAGAAGCAGCTGCTTCTTCTTGACGCCGGTCACTGTCCCTAAATAACGGATCCTCGAATCGAACTGTTCCCCGGCGACCTGAGCCATCAATTGATCGAACCGTTTCCGATCGTAGATCTGGCCGGCGAGCAGCAGCCGCACATTCAGCTGCTGCCTGAGCAGATCGACAACCGCCAATATTAAATGGCCGAATCCTTTCGCTTCGATCAGATTGCTGAGATAGAGAAGGGTAAAGCAATGCCCCTCCCCGCTTTTTACTTTGGAGAAGGATGCAATCTCCTGCGTCCGGATGAAGTCTTTCTCAATACCGTTGGCAATCACTTCGATCCGCCTGGGCAGATTCATAAAATTGGCGGAAAGTCCCCGGCTCAGGACAATGCCCGTGTCAATTTTTCTCATCATATGAAAAATAAAGCCTGCCGGAATCCGATGAAACGATTCCAGAACATTTTTCAAGTGGTTTCCATGCAGATGAGCAACTATTTGATCGGTCTTTCCGGCAATCAGGAAAATAATCAGCGCATCGCGGAGCAGGCCGAGTTTGGTCTGCGAGATTGATAAATAAACAATGTCTGCCTGCCCCTTCCCAGCGATTCGCCGGATGCGGATCATAATAGCGATATCTTGAAAAATTTTAATAAATGAAAATTTTCCGCCGCCGTTGACTCTTTTTCTGTTCGTATTGACGACCGTAACTTGAAACTTTTCTCTGGTCATTTCCGATCCGGCAAGATGGCGGATCGCCAGGCTTTCTCCGTGAATCGGCGGAGGAACGGGACCGATGACGAGCAGCCGGCGCTTCATAGGCCGGCCCGCAGCGCCATTCGGCGGGCCGGCCCGTTCATTTGCCGGCGCTCAAGATCGTGGTCAACCATCATGCGGACCAGGGAGCGGAAATCGATATTCTTCTTCCAGCCGAGCTTCTTTTCGGCCTTGGAGCAGTCCCCGAGCAGCAGATCCACTTCCGCCGGCCGCATGAACCGTTCATCCTGAACCACATAGTCTTTCCAATTGAGGCCGACATACGAAAAAGCGGTTTCCACGAACTCTCTGACGGAATGAGTTTCCCCTGTGGAGATGACGTAATCATCGGCCTGATCCTGCTGAAGCATCAGCCACATTGCCTTTACATAATCCCCGGCAAACCCCCAGTCCCTTTTCGACTCCAAATTGCCGAGCCGCAATTCATTCTGAAGGCCGAGCTTGATCCTGGCCACACCGTCCGTGATTTTTCGGGTTACGAACTCCAGACCGCGCCGCGGTGATTCGTGATTGAAAAGAATGCCGGAGCAGGCAAACAGACCGAAACTCTCGCGGTAATTGATCGTCATCCAGTGCCCGTACAGCTTTGCGGCGCTATAGGGGCTCCTCGGATAGAACGGCGTCGTTTCTCGCTGCGGCACTTCGGCCGCTTTTCCGAACATCTCGCTTGTCGACGCCTGGTAGAAGCGCGCGTTCGGTTTGATCAGGCGAACGGCTTCCAGCATGTTCGTTACGCCAAGTCCGGTCATCTCTCCGGTCGCAAACGGCTGGCTCCATGATGTACCGACAAATGACTGAGCCGCCAGATTGTAAACCTCGTCCGGATCGGCGGTCTGCACGGCCCGGATCAGCGAAGCCAGGTCGGTCAGATCGCCGTCGATCCATTCCAGCCGATCTTTTATAGGTTCAACATTGACGTAAATCGGCGTGCTCGTTCTTCTTCTCAGTGCGAAAACTTGATAGCCTTTTTTCAGCAGAAATTCCGATAAATAGGAACCGTCCTGTCCTGTCACGCCAGTGACCAATGCTCTTTTCATCTGTTTTCCTCCGTTTTTTTATAAATTTTTCCGCCGGCGGCAGCGGAACCGCCGCTCGTCAATTGCCGATTCGGCTGAATGAATCCAAAAAATCCCGGTATGTCCTTTTCAGCCCCTGGTCCAGCGAAATATTCGCCCTCCAGCCCAAAGCGGAAAGTTTTGTGACGTCGACGATCTTTCTCGGCGTTCCGTCCGGCTTTGACGAATCGAAACGGATATCTCCTGTATAGCCGATGACTTCCTTGATCTTCTCCGCCAGTTCTCTGATCGTCAGCTCTTTTCCAACCCCGATATTGACGATCTCATCGCCGTCATAATGATCCATTAAATAGACGCAGGCATCCGCCAGATCGTCCGAATGGAGAAATTCCCGCTTCGGACGGCCCGTTCCCCAGACAACGACATACGGATCATGGTTTATCTTGGCCTCATAAAATTTCCTGACAAGCGCCGGAAGCACATGAGACGTCATATAATCATAGTTGTCATTCGGTCCGTACAGATTAGTCGGCATGACCGTGATATAGCGGGTCCCGTACTGTTTGTTGTAAGACCGGCACATCGTAATCCCGCTGATCTTGGCAATCGCGTAGGCTTCATTGGTCGGCTCCAGCTTTCCGTTCAGCAGTTCCGACTCCTTGATCGGCTGTTCAGCAAATTTCGGATAAATGCAGGTACTTCCGAGGAACAGGAGCTTCTTCACGCTTGTCTTGTACGACCAGTCGATCACGTTAGTCTCGATCATCAGATTTTCTTTGATGAATTCCGCCGGGCAGCTGCTGTTCGCCATGATGCCGCCGACCTTGGCGGCAGCCAGAAAAACATAATCAATAGACTCGTTTTGAAAAAGGGCGCCGACTGCCCGGTAATCGGTTAAATCAAGTTCGGCATGTGTGCGCAGCACCAGATTGCGGCAGCCGCGGGCTTCCAGATTCCTGACAATGGCCGAGCCGACCAGTCCCCGGTGGCCGGCGACGTAAATCTTTGCATCTTTTTCCATAGCCGGTACTCCCTTCTTATCAGTAAGCATTTTTTGAACCAAGCAGCTGGATCAGCGTTTTCAGAATTAATTTGAAATCATTCGCCATGCTTCGCTGCCGGATGTATTGCAAATCCAGTTTCACCATCTGATCAAAACCGAGATTGCTCCTTCCGCTGACCTGCCACAGTCCCGTACATCCGGGTTTGACAAGCAGCCGCTGCAGTTCGTAGCCCGAATACTGCTCAACTTCCCGCGGAAGAGGCGGGCGCGGACCGACCAGACTCATCTCCCCTTTCAGCACATTGACCAGCTGGGGAAGTTCATCGATACTTGTTGTGCGAAGCACACGACCCACCCGGGTGACGCGCGGATCCTTCTTCATCTTAAACATGGCCCCCGTTGCCTCATTCTGATCGGCTAGGCTGTTCAGCATTTGTTCGGCATTCACCACCATCGAACGAAATTTATAAATATAGAATTCTCTGCCGTCTTTCCCGACACGGATTTGCCTGAAGAAAACCCTCCCATGCGGATCGTCCCATTTAATCAGTAGCGAAACGATCAGGAAAGCGGGCAATAAAAAAATGAGTCCGATAAAAGCCAGGCACAGATCAAAAATTCTTTTGGCCAGCTCATAGATTTTTTGTTTTTTTAACTTTTCATTCAGCACTTCCGAATTGCGGCCGATTTCAGCAATATATGGAGCCTTTATTTCTATTTGTATCTTTGATAAGGCCATCTTGATCCCTCCGTCGGAAATAAACGCCAATAACAAGCAATCTGTTCATTTTTCCCTGCGGGCACCGCTGCTCTCTGCGCGCGATGCTTTCTTCCATTTCTATTACCCTGCCCTGTATCTGCGGCCCCTTCTCCCCTTTCTGGCTCCTTTCAGATCGTTAAGAACGACCCCGAGCAGGCCGGCACGGGCATCCGATAAGGATCCCGCAGCCTTTCTGGCATTCTCGACCTCCGTTGCCCCGCTTCTTACTACGAGCAGAGTTCCATCGCACAGACTGGCCAGCACCCGGGCATCCGCCACATCCAGAAGCGGCGGAGCATCCATAATGATCGCATCAAACAGGCTCCGGAATCGATGGACTAATCCGGCCATCTCCGCCGAACTGAGCAGATCGGCCGGATTCGGCGGTATCGGTCCGCTCGTCAGGAGCGAGAGATTGGCGATACCCGACGCCTGCACGATGTCTTCCAATCGGCTTTTCTTTGTTAAAAATGTTGTCAGACCGTTTTTATTCGCTAAACGGAACGTATCATGCTGGGTCGGCCGATGCATATCCGCATCGATCAGCAGGATTTTTTTCCCCTGCCGGGCCATGACCACAGCCAGATTAGCGGCCGTGGTCGACTTTCCTTCGTTCGGGCCCGGCGAGGTTACTAGGATCGCTTTCAAACCGCCGCCCGCTTTTGAAAACTCGATATTTGTCCGGATTTTCCGATATTGTTCGGCGAACGATGACTGCTCTTTAAAATAAGCAATCAGGCTTCGCGGCCTTTTGCCCGGAACTTTACTTTGCCTCAATATGCTCACCTCCGATCATACGTTCAGAACTGACCGCAGCGGCGAACGCTGCCGGATTGATTTCCCGGTATCTGCCGATATGGGACACGGCTCCGATGACCGGAAGGCCGAGTTTTCTTTCTACGTCTTCTTCAGTTTTGATCGTGTTATCCAGATAGTCCAAAAGGAAAGCAAGTCCGACCGATGCGATCAGACCGACGGCCAGTGAAACGGCGATATTCAGCAGCGGCCTCGGTTTGACCGGAACCAGGCTCGCGGACAGCTCCGCCGGCGAGAGCACATTAACGTTATCCACCTTCATCACCTTCCGAACCTGTGTCTTAAAAACATCGGCGACGCCATTGACAAGCCGGGTGGAAAGTGCCGGACTGCCGGTTTCCGCAGTCAGTGAAAAAATCTGCGAATTTTGAACCGTATCCACTGTCAGCAGTCCCTGCAGTTCTTCAGCCGTCATGTTCAGATGGAGATTCCGGATTACCTGATTGAGCACGGCAGGATCATCAATGATCACACTGTACGTATTGACAAGCTGTACATTCGTCTGGAGCGCATTCGTGTTATAAAGGGTCGAGGGATTGGCATTCGACTGATTAACAAGAATCCGAGCGGTCGCATCGTATTTCGGTTTCATCAGATAGTGGGTGGCCAGGGCCCCGGCCGCACCCGCCAGAAGCGTGACGGCAAGAATCATCAACAATCGTTTCTTTAAGATGCAGAACATGTCTTTTAAACCCATAGCTTCTTTCATCGTTTGCCTCCAAATTTAAGAATGAGTGCTTTCCGATCAGCAAGATTCGCGTTCATCGAAGTTTCCGAGAGACACTTCCGTTTGTTCGTCTTTCCCTTACCATTCACGTGCCGCCTGCTCTCGCTGCATCCGGAATATCTGTGCGCCGGACCGCTGAAAACTGCCTGTCTTCTTCTTTTTACTTACGGATATCTTACAGAATGAGCCGTAACAGCTTCATTACATGACAGACGAACAATTCTCCGATGTTGATGCAAGGGTACAAGCCGGAGATGATGCGCAGCATACACTGACTATACGGAAACAAGTAAAGAGGTGTTGAAGGTGGAAAAACTGGCAGATATTATGAAGGATTTTGCGGGCAAAGTATCCAGCTATTATTCCAATATTGAATCAACGGTGAATCAGATATCGGAATATCCCGTCACTCCATCCCAGTTCGGCGCTGTCGGCGACGGTGCGGCGGATGACGCCCCCGCATTTAATCGTTTATTAACGGCTTACGGTTCGAATCCTGTAACCGTCTTCTTAAACAAAGTGTATAGAATCAAATCAAACATCGACCTTCCCGCAAACTATCATTTGATCGGCATAAACGGAGCCCGGGTGGTACCCGATGCCAATGTGCAATTTAACGCAGCAAATATGGAAAGAATCGAAATCGATACACCATTCCACGGCTACTATACAGACGGCTCCCGCTCCGATTTAAAAATTAAAGATACAAAAATTACGGCGGACGGATACGGCATTCTTCTTAACAACAACGCCCAAGGCAGCAATTTTGAAATCATCAACAACCGGATTGACGCCGGTGCAGACGCCATCGAGATCAATACCACCGCCGGCAATTTCAGCGGTATCAAAATTATCGGCAATTCAATCGCTGCTCTCGGCGACAGCACCGATGCCGCTGCCGGATTCGCTGTCGGTATTGCAAAAGGGAAGGATATCGTCGTCAGTGCCAATATTATCGAACAGGCAAGAAATGAGGCCGTGCACATTGAAGACGCTCAGGAAAGGGTCATTGTCTCGGACAACGTCATCAAGGATTGTTCGCGGGACGGGGTCCGCCTCCTGAATCGGGCAGACGCCAAACCGATTATTTTAACGAACAACCATATCAAAAAACGGGCGGGCGACCGCTCAGGGACCGGCATCTATGCCGTCTATGATCCAAACGGGACGCTGACGGGCAGCAACCTGACCGGCAACGTCATTGAGGGTTTTAATATCGGCCTCGATCTCGGAGCCGATGCCGTGCACCATATCGGCGGCAGTACGATTCTTGACTGCAATACCGCCGTATCCTTATGGACGGGCAGAACATCGGGAACGATTTTTTCCGGAAATTGTCCGGTCCTCGCCCAGGGCGGGCCCGGATCGCGGTTCGGAAAAATCATTTCACTGACTGAACCGGCAGCGATTCTTCAGTATACAGGGACTCAGGGCTATCAGGGAACGACGCTGGAAGGATTTTCATTTAAAAAGGCAGCGGTCACAACATCCGATAACGGATACACAGATTACACCCTGTTCCCGCTGCCAACCGCCTTTGACGGAAAACTGCTCCTCAAATATGCGGATAATTTCGACCGGATCTACTATACGGCCGATGTCACGTACAGCAACGGCTCGCTGACGATCAACCGCCAGTGGAGCGCGAACAACGGCGTGACGGCCGCCCCCAATCTTAAAACGATCAATAACAATCTGGCCGTCAATTTTTATTCGGCCGCAAGCAGACAGGTCGGCTTTGACATCGATTTTGAAGGTGTATTTTATCAAGAATAAGCATCGCCGATCGTTTCGCAAATTCAATAATATAGGTATTCCCTCAACTTATTCATTTAGTCGGGCCGCGGCATGCAAGATCATCGATTCTCCCGAAAAGCGATTGGTTCGCACAGGCAGCAGTCTATGGCTCTGAATGTTCATGCGAACGGCGATTTTTCCCTCTGAAAAGGGTATATCGTGCACGGACAGGCGTCATCTGGCAGAAACGCCCGATCTTTTTTCCCGTCGTATATCTTTGTGAATCGAGGCCAAAATCGTTGGAAAACACCGTATATATCAAACAGAAAATCGCTGCTTATCATCAGTAAAAAGGCAAAATGTCAGTAACTGGCAGAAAATCGGCAGTAGTGGTCAAAGAATCAGCAGTAAACGGACTGGAATCAATAAGTGCGAATAATCGGAACAGATAGTTGTACCCTTGATGGTGCGATACTCCCCCGAAATAGGGCGATTCGAGGCCATTTTAAGGCGATAGCTCGCTGTTTCAGGGCGATTAGCAAATTTTTCAGGGCGATAAACTCCTAGCAGGGCGATACTCCGCCGAAATAAGGCGATTCGAGGCCATTTTCGGGCGATAGCTCGCTGTTTCAGGGCGATTAGCAAATTTTTCAGGGCGATAAACTCCTAGCAAGGCGATACTCCGCCGGAATAGGGCGATTCGAAGCCATTTTAGGGCGATTGTTTGCTGTTTCAGGGCGATTAGCAAATTTTTCAGGGCGATAAACTCCTAGCGGGGCGATACTCCCCCGGAATAGGGCGATTCGAAGCCATTTTCGGGCGATAACTCGCCGTTTCAGGGCGATTAGCAAATTTTTCGGGGGATAAACTCCTAGCAGGGCGATACTCCCCCGGAATAGGGCGATTCGAAGCCATTTTCGGGCGATAACTCGCCGTTTCAGGGCGATTAGCAAA
>NZ_JAUUBW010000005.1:0-115562 GCF_036598985.1 Sporolactobacillus sp. KGMB 08714 | reverse complement strand
AGAAGAACCGGAGAGAAATTTTTTTACAAATTTTCTCTCCGGTTCTTGAGTTTTAACAGGGCTTTTGAGACAGCCTCATCACTAAGGTCAATATGTTTTTATGGTTGGATCATTGGTCATCCAAGTCCAGATCAGATGTCATTTTTATAAATCTTAACCAGTATATCTTCATGTTATTTCATCCCAACCAGCATTTCGGAAAGCAATTGTATCGATTTTTCCGTTTCATTTTCCCGATTGTGATTGTGGAAGCATTGTCCTAAAAAAACGCATAGCGCAGCATTTTTTTATGGCAAGAGTACTTATAGCCCCATCCGTATTGATTTTCAAACGGAAATTTGAGTTCTCGAACAAAATTTTTTATGATACCTGCCTTTCCTAACAATCTACATTTGTTCCTTTTTGCTATTGATCAGCTTTATAATTTCCCTGCTGACAATCTCAGCACCCGACAGCGCAGTGTTTTTTTTCATGGCATTGGCAAGAGAATTGGCTTCAAGCTGAACTGAGAATATCCCGTTAAACATACCTTCGAGTTCACCCAATTCAGGATCCCGTCTTCCACATAGCGCAACGCAGGGAATGTTATAGGATCTTGATAATTTTGCAATTTCATATGGTACTTTTCCATACAAAGATTGAGCATCTAAACTCCCTTCACCAGTAATGACAAGATCAGAATCCCGCAATATTTTTTTCAAATCAGTTAACCCTGAGAGAAGCTCAAAACCGGGCATTAACTTTGAGCGAAGCAAAGCAAATGCCCCACCTAACCCACCTGCAGCGCCAGCCCCAGGAATCTTCTGAAGGTCACTACCATAAAGATTCATAACCAGTTTTCTAATAACTTGTAATTTATCCTCCAAATAAGTAATTTCAGAAGGTCTCAAACCTTTTTGAGGACCATATACATGAGCAGCACCTGCAGCTCCGCAATACGGACTTTTTACATCTACCGCTATTTCCACCCTCAATCCTTTAAACAATTGTATAGCTGGTTCAAAATCAATAGCCCTAGTTTTTATCAACGGATTGCACGTCGAGGGAAGGACTTTGTGATTTTGATCGAACAGTTTTGCACCCAGTGCCTGAAGAAGACCCAGGCCGCCATCTGTGGTAGCACTTCCGCCCAATGTTATAATAATATGTTTAATATTTCTTGATAGCGCATCTCTGATCATTAATCCCAAACCATAACTTGTTGCAGTATAAGAACTGTTTGAAGGATTATTCTGGAGAAACTGAATACCGATCGTACTTGCGCATTCTATGATCGCAACAGGTTCACCATTAACATGAGTTAATAAATAGCTGGCCTGAATCTTATTGAAAAATGGATCTACGCTTTCTGTATGCTGCCACTTGCCCCCAATAGCATGACAAACAGCAACGGCACTTCCTTCTCCGCCATCAGCAACACAAAGAACATGAACTCCTGCTGCTGGCATTACTGTTTTTATCCCTTTTTCAGCCGCCCGGCCAAGTTCAAGAGAGTCTGCGCTCCCCTTAAATGAATCAATTCCGATAAAAATATTCATGCGTTTCACTCACTTTTTAGGTTTAATCCAAGCGATTCCGTAAGGTCCAAGGTGAAGTCTGTTATGCCGGATATTCTGATCGGAGATTAGTTCAATACCATTCATGACGTTCAAATCCTTTTCATAGGGTGTAAGATTTGTATACGTCAAACATATGTCCCCACTAACGGGATCCGTTCTTTGAAGAGAAAAAATATCATTTGAGATGTCCAACACATTTTGAACGCCATATGGATTGAAAGCTTTCACATGTTGTCGGATTTTCAGTAATCTTTTGATTCCCTCAAAGATGGTCCGACGATATGGATTGTGTTTCAGTTCATAAAATAATTTGTTCTCATCCAGTTTTTCGCGGTTAATCTGACGACTATTACCGGATTTTCTCATACCGGCTACGTCATTTTGCGAACCAAAGAGTGAATGATAGTAAATTGCCGGTACACCAAGAAAAGAAAGTAATATATGATGTGCAGCTACCATCTTTCCTGCAGCTACTTGATCATTCTCACCATCGTTCCTCAATGCATCACTGTAATTGATGTTCAGCTCATAAATTGACCGACTTCCATCCTGGTTCGTTTTGTAAGAAATCCTGCCTCCATTCTTCTCAACTTTGCGCGCTAATAAATCCCAATAATTTCGCGACAGAATACCCTCAACTGGTCTCATGCCAATACCATCATGAGACGCCAGAAAATTAAAGTATGTCCCTGTACTCGATATCGGCTTAACATGCTTTGCCCAGTTACTTAAAACCTTACTATTATTTACAGTCAGACTAAAAAGCACAAGAGGAGGCAAAGGGAATTGGTATACTTGATTCGCTTCGTCCGATCCGTTACCAAAATAACTAAGATTTTCTTGTTCTGGTACATTTGTTTCGGTAATAATCTGTGTCCCTGGTGCTACTTCATTCAGAATGCTCCGCCACATCTTAACAATTTGATGCGTTTGTCGCAAATGCATACATGCTGTGCCTGACTCTTTCCACAAAAATCCAATGGCATCCAGCCTTATTGATGAAGCACCGCGTTCAATATATGTCAATAGAACTTCAGTCAGTCTCAGAAGCGTTTTCGGATCTCCTACGTTATTGTCGACCTGATCTTCGCTGAAGGTTGTCCAGACTGAATAATCTTTCCCTTCATCATTTTTATAGTGATGAAACAGTGGTGAAGTTCTCGGGCGAGTGACCTTAGATGCATCAAAGTTTGCACTCTCCCGAATATACGCATTTTCAAATTCCGATGCCTGTTCAAGAAACTTTTGAAACCATTCGCTTGACTTTGACGAGTGATTGGCAACAAAATCAAACATTAAACGTATCTCATGGGACAGATCATCAATGTCCTCCCAATCGCCAAGTATCGGATTTATTTTGAGATAATCAGAGACTGCGAATCCATCATCTGAAGTAAACGGAAACATCGGCAAAAGATGAATATCCGTAATGATACCCTTCAGTTGCTTGTCGACAACATCTTTTAATACTTGCAGGCCTGCTTTGTCGTCATTGAAAAACGCATCACCATAAGTGATCAGGTAAGCATTTTTCTCAGATAAAGAAGTGTTACGATGTACAGGTGTTTTATACGTTTTAAAAAAGTCATCAAATATTTTTATAGATTCGTTTAACTTACTTCCAGTGTATATACGACCCAGATGCTGATTTACAGTTGATAGCAATAAGTGAGTATCCAATTTAATCACCTTTACAATCTAATTTCGAAGGTTCCCACATCTTTTGGTAAAATCGTTGTATCAAAGTTTGGTTGTTCTGTTTCATCCAAGTTCATTCGTTTCATAATTGAAATTGTCTTGTTCAACTCTACTGCCTTGGAGTCCGGATTAAATACCCTTAATACTGTGCAATCATGATCTTCTGCTTTTTTTAAAGCTGCTACATAAATGTTTGGATTGACTGAAAGAAGATTGATGTCCTGCGGCAAATGATGCAGCTCAGTCGGCTGAGGTAATTCAAATCGTTCCAAACGCTGTTCAAAAGAGTTGAGGGTCTGTAATTGATATGTGAGCTGGCTTTTCTTTGCCTGCTCCACTGCGTTAAACCAACCGTGCTCGTTCGCCGTATGATCCCATCGATAAACATAATGAAAAGAAAGCTGGCCCTGCATTTGAGCATCAGGTGTATCAACAACTTTGTTGTTGATACCTGAGGCACGTCCCGGCCGCCATGCTAGATCATCCCGGCCAAGAAGCCCGACACTCCGAAACAATGTTAAAATTAGTTCGGAGTCAGTACTCTGATATTCTTTCAGGCCACACGTGATGACACCTGTAGACGAAACAGTATCCGTTGTATACGCAAAGTTTTCCATCGGATAAAAGGATTGCGGAGCCTCTGCAAAGTGACTTTCCTTCCAATATGATAGATAGGGATTAGTGTTCTTCCTTTTTATAATGCTGTATCCTTGATCCGCATAACTGTAACCGTTATTTTTATTTGGAAAGATTATCCGTACTCTGTGGTCTTTGGCAGTGTTATTCAATTGATGATTCAAATAAACCAGATTTGAATCCTTAATCAAAGTTATTTTTGTTGTTACAGTTAGTATTTTGTCAAACCGAGTCGCTTTATTTTTATTCAGATCAGATGAAACCTTCCATTCGTTTGTAACGGTCATGGATTGACATAACTCTGATTTCTCAATTTTCTGCAATTTAACCGTCTTACTGAAACATACTGGTTGATCCGAGTCCAAAGGTGAAAAATCATACGAGTCACCCGCGTCGGGCTGATCCTCAAAATAAAAGAAGTTTCGTTCGCTGTTGTTCAGGCGATTGAGAATTTTTATGTGATCATTTTCAATAAATATGCGATAAAACTTATTTTCTAAATAATTACTTTTTACTGGAACTAACCTTTGTTGTCGGACATTCTCTTTAATAAAATAGCTCTGATAGCCAAACCCACTGAAAGATATCTTTGCCAGAATAAGTGAGCGATAGTAACCGGGAATCTCAACTTGTTTTTCTCCCAGAGCAGTGACAATAACTTTTTTTCCTCCACTTATAAAATTTTGCTCAATGATAGTTTGAGGAATCATTCTTCCATCTTTTTGTGTCAATGCTATTTCGGGGGTTCGGGTAAAGATGACAAATTTCAATGGTTTATCCACTGTTTTGGGCAACAAGTTGAAAGCAATAACGGAATCTTCCTGATCATCGCCAATCACTGCCCTCGCCATTTGCTTTTCAATAATATTAATCTGGCTGTCAATGATTCTTTCTGACTTTTTTAACCGCTCCAGAATTGTTCGATTAGTCTCATCAGAATTACATCCGGCAATGGAATCATGGGCTTCTGACTGTAACACAAGTTTCAGAGCTGACTCGATCTGCGTTCCGGGATAAGGTTTCCCGAACTGATTTGCCAGAACCGCTAAAGGCTCAAGCTGGTGATACAATTTTTCTTCGATTCGGCTTACAGCTAATTTAATGTCTACCCGTTGAGAACCTATCGTCTGATGAATTCGAGACTTCTGACAGGCAATAAGTTCTCCTGTTATAACTTTGGTTATTTGATGCCTATATTTCCCCAAGGTATCTCGAACAAAGGTCTCATAGTCCGAAAGCAAAAATTGGTAGTCACATTGCACGCTGTTTAGTCTATCGATCAAGTCAGGAAGCTCTTCACGAATCAGTACCTGATCTCCACCTGCAGGTAACAATAAAAAGTCAGAGTGCTTGTTCATTTCCGCTAATATTTTCAAAATAGGATACAGAGATTTTTGTAAATAATTGGGATCCGTGGATAAAAACTTGCCCGGTCCATATCCAAAATAGAGATTGTTAGCATAAACAGAATCACCACTGGGTGAACGCCATACAAAATTCAGATCATCCTTAACCTGATCATTGTATACCCCTCTCTGAAGAATACTTGTCCTAATTCCAAATCCATTAAATAGTGTGGGAAGATAGGCATTTTGTCCAAAAATATCGGGAAGGTAGCCAATACCCATACAATGGCCAAAGCCAAGCGCCTCGCGCGTTCCGATTAATAAATTTCTTATAATTGATTCTGTCTCTACATGTAAAGTATCCGTCTGAGTATACCAAGGCCCTACAAGCATTTTCTTCTTTGAAATAACGTCCTTCAAACATTTTTCCTGATCCGGTCGCAGCTTCAGATAATCGTCTATTAGAGACGTTTGGCCATCAAATGTAAAACGAATAGTGTCAGTATCTTTTTTCAGTACATCCAGTGCATAGCCCAACGCTTCAAATAACAGCGATATAGAATCATCTTCAGAAAAATACCACTCATGATCCCAGTGCGTATGCGGTACGACATAAACAGTTTTTTTCGTCATAAACCAACATCCCTACATTTATTAGTAAAAATTAATAGTCTATTTTTTCGCCCTGAGCCTCTTTTTTCTTAATCAGATGGTATCGAATGAAGATATTGCACAGTGCAATAATCAGCACTCCTACAAATAAGCCGATCAAGTACGCTGGCAGATTAGAAACAAGAGGCCATCCCCAAATAGCCGGCAGCGGCAGCCATTGGACAGCGCCCAGCATTACTGCTGTTACAGATCCGGCTATAGCGCCGATGATATTTAGAGGGACGGTAATGAGCGGATTCCTCAGCATAAATGGAATGGCTCCTTCGGAAATCGCTAAGAAACCAAGTAAAAATGAAGTGTTTCCGGCAACGCGAAGATCCGCCGGGTACACGTGACGACCGACAACCCACTTGTCAATTAGTGTTGAGATGCCCATTCCGATTGGCGGAATGACAATTGCAAGGACCCGTGGTGTCAAAGGAAAAATCTTATCCGCCGCAAGGCCAATCGCAACAGCGCCGGCGGCCTTATTAACTGGTCCGCCCAAATCAAAAGCGGTAGCAGCAGCAATGATGGAGGATAATCCAATTTTACCACCATTCGCCATACTCTTAATCCAGTCGGATATTAACAGGTTTAAACCGCCAAATACCGGAGAAACGATATATATATTTAGAAGAAAAATAGCGAGTACACTTATTCCAGGAATAATAAGCATTGGTTTCATTGCCTGCAAATTCTTTGATAAGTGAATCTTTGTGTTTAAGAAACGTGCAATATATCCAGCCGCTAAACCGAATACAAGTGCTCCAAGGAAGCCGCTAGGCAGACCTGTCGTAATTCCCCATAGGGTGTAATTTAATCCTGCAGCAAAGATACCGCCCAGGAATCCGGAAATCAGACCAACACGGTCAGCAATAGCATAGGCAACAAACATCGCAAATATCGGATACATAAAGTTAAGTGTCATCCCACCAAACAGGTCTAAATAGTGAATTAACTGAGCGAAGCCACCAAAGCTGTTATACTTTGGAAGATCAATATCTGCAATTGGCAGATGCATGATATACAGCCAGGTCAATTTTGCAATACCAAGCATAATACCTGCGGCGACCATAACCGGGATCATGTAGGAAATACCGGTCATCACGGCTTTGCCTAACTCAGTGCCCCATCTCTTCCAAGAAAATCCTTTTGTAATCTCTTTTGATGTCAGAAGGGTATCAGAGTCATTCTCAATTTGTTTCCTTAAAATTCCCTGTGGATGATTTAAAGCTCTATCAATTAAGGCCTCACCATTTTTTAGAGGTTCCGCAACATTGACCTCTATATATGGCTTACCGTTAAAACGGTTCAAGCCCTTGATCTTTGTGTCTACCGCAAAGAGAACACCATCGGCATTTTTTATTTGTTCCGGCGTAGGCGAATCTTCCAATCCATTTGCTCCCTGTTTTTCAACAATCAGACTGACACCCATCTTTTTAGCTGATTTTTTCAAAGCCTCGGCCGCCATGTAAGTATGAGCGATCCCAGTAGCACACGCAGTAACTGCGATTAGATTTTTCCCGTGACTACACGTTAGCCGATTATCTTTTGAGTCAGCTTCATCCAGATTTAAAGAGTTAAAAAGTTCATCAGGGTTCCTAGCAGTTTTTAGTTGATTAACAAAATCTTCGTTCATTAATTTTGTACTTAATTGTTGCAACAGCTTAAGATGAGTTGTTCCCGCCTGCTTATCAGGAATCGCGAGTAAAAAAATCAGCTCAACTTGATTATCCGATCGGATAGATGCCCATGCATCGGCTGGAAGCGGCTTAGCTAAGCGCGCAATTGCAAAACCTGCTTTGACTACACCCGCAGATTTTCCATGTGGAATAGCAAATCCATTTTCAAGTCCGGTTGCCGAAATCTTTTCCCTCTCGAGAACTGATTGTTTATACGAATCTCTATCTGTGACATACCCCCCTTTGACGAATTGATTAATTAAGCCGTCAAGAATTTCTTTTTTCGTAGTCCAAGAGTCGCTAAACACAATCAGACTACGGTCAGTCATGTGTTGAAGATTCATTCTTCTCACTCCTTAAATGAGATAATCTAATAATCATTTCTACACTATTGGTATACAATAAAAGCGATTACATTATTGTTCAGTTTGTGTACATATGTACGATATTTCATCATTATGGTATATTTATAATACGTTTTCATTACGGAGATGAAGATTAGTGGGAATGCTCATCGACAGCTTTTCAAACAAAGTAGATAAACTAAGTCACGGTGAGAAATATGTTCTGTATTATTTGGATAACCACATTGAAGGTGTACCCAAAATGAACATTTCTAACTTGAGCGATGACCTCTCTATTTCTACCACAACAATTATCAGAATGTGCCAAAGACTTGGTTTGAAGGGATTCTCTGAATTTAAATTTTTCGTTGCCCAATTAATTAAGGAAACAAAAGTAATAAACGAACGTATATTGCTAAAGCAATACCAGCAATTTTTTTCGGACGCATTAATGAAAGTACATATTAATGATATGGAATATATTGTTAGAAAAATTTATGAGGCTGGCACGGTTATTATTTCAGGAGTCGGTCTTAGTAAACCGATAGCGGAATATATTAGTGATCGATTGATGCAATTTAACAAACCAGCAATTTATGCATACGAATCACATCTTTTGGATCTACTGCCAAATCTTTTAAAACCTAAGGATACTGTACTTTTCATTTCAATGAGTGGTCAGACAAAAACTCTGATCAATGCCGCCAAAAAGATTAGATATACAAATGCCTTTCAGTTTGCAATTACAAATAATGGAAGCAGCGAATTGGCATCATTGATGAACAGGAATATCAGTAGCAATGTTCCCTCAAATATATATGAAGGCTATGACATCACATCCAGATCTTTTTTAATGATATTTTCTGATTTATTGATGGAAATTTACTTAAAGTACATCAAAAAGTTAGGTTAAACGATTCTGATGCTCTTTATAAATCCTCTCTGAAAATAATATTTATCACCTATGTTTCTAGCTTTGTAAAACTTTCTAACATTCCTCATTTTTAATAATAATTTTCCCTTAAGCAAAATCTCTAAGCCATTATTGTACAAGAGAGGTCTATTTTTTTGTCGAATGATAAGTAAACGTAACCGCTAATCCGGGATTCTTTTTATATGCCAGCATCCAATCAGCGACTCTATCTAATATTACGGTCATCCAAGTAAATGGACATGCATGCTCACCTATAATCACTGTGCCTATCTTTTTAAATTTTACATTCTCTTCCCAGTTAAATTTCTGAGCTAAGTCCGTATCAAATTGGTTTAAGAGGTTGCTTGCATGTATGGCAGGTACAATGAAAACATATGTCCAGTATCAGCAGACCAAAGCTGATAAATATGGATATGTTCATATTAACTGGCCACGACAGAGCTCGACTTCTCCTCGCTTTGCCAAATCTATAGTTTTGGCAAAGATTGCTTATGATACCATTAGTCTTTTAATGGACCGGCAGGAGCCTATTGTGACGCACGTCAGGCTCGACGCTACCCTCCCGATAAGAGAGAAGACCCAAGCAACGGTCGTAATACATGCCGTAACACATCTTTATAATTTTTGATCTTTCGCCGGTTCACATTCTTATACCCGTTTCAATCGGAACTGTCAATATTTTTGCGACAATTCCCTCCATGTCCAGTTGACGGATCTTGTGAACGCGATTACGAAGCGTTTGATCTGCCATAATGCCTTTACCTGAAAAGAATGATAGATTTTGTCGACATTCTCGGCGCGGTTTTCGGTGCTCTATTCAGGCTCTCATTCGCCCGATTGCTTTGTGCGTGTGACTGGCCGTTGACGCTTATAAGGATAGAGCCATGTTCACGCATTAAGAAAATCTCGAGAGAATCCTATCGATGTTGACAAGAACTTTTTATTTTCTTGTTAGCAAACATGAACATTCCACGTGCATCGTCTGTGGAAACATATCGACCGGCTGCACTTTTTTAACTTCAAATCCGCCCGCAGCGAGCAGTTTCAGATCGCGGGCAAGTGTGGCGGGATTGCAGGAAACATAGACGATCCGCTTCGGCTGCATCGCGATCATTGTTTTAATAAGCGCGCCGTCGCATCCTTTGCGCGGCGGATCGACAACGATCACATCCGGCTGAATACCCTGTTTCTGCCATTGGGGAATGACTGCTTCCGCTTTCCCTGCCTCAAAATGGGTGTTGGCGATTTTGTTCAGTTCTGCATTCTGCCGGGCATCGTCGATTGCTTCCGGGACGATCTCGACCCCGTAGACTTTTTTCGCTTTTTTGGCCAGAAACAGCGAAATGGTCCCGATCCCGCAGTAAGCATCGATGACCGTCTCCTCTCCGGTCAGTGAAGCATACTCAAGGGCTTTGCCGTAAAGCACTTCCGTCTGAATCGGATTGACCTGGAAAAAGGAACGTGCCGAGATAGCGAATGTCACGCCGCCGATTCGGTCGTAAATCACATCGCGGCCCCAGAGCGTTTTTGTTTTTTCCCCCATGATGGCGTTGGTCCGTTTCGAATTCACGTTTTGCACAATCGATTTAATCTGCGGATATGCATCTGTCAATGTTTGGATCAGTACTTTTCGAAAAGGCAATTCCTCTGTCCGCGTAATGAACACGACCATCACTTCGCCTGTCTTTTTCCCAAACCGTGCCATGACATGACGCAGGGTACCACGGTTTTTCGCCTCATCATAGGGAGTGATCCCTTTTTCTTCAGCAACCCGTCTGGCAGTCTGCACTACCTCATCAATGATCGGTTCCGTGATCAGACAATGATCCATATCAACAATGTCGTGGCTGCGTTTTTTGTAAAAGCCAAAAACGAAATGCCCGTCCTGCCAGGCAACAGGAACCTGAATTTTATTCCGATAACGCCAGGGTTCCTCCATACCAAGCGTCGGATTGATCTGAAGGCCTGTGAATCCGCCGATCCGTTCAAGTGCATCTCTGACAATTTCCCTTTTGTAGTCCAGCTGTCCTTCGGCACGGATATGCTGTATCGCGCAGCCGCCGCACTGGTCATAATACGGACACGGCGCCTTGGTTCTCTGATCGCTGATCTTGGTCAGCTCCGCAATGCGTCCGTAACCGTACCCTTTTTTTGTCTTTAAAATCCGGACCGTCGCTTGCTCGCCGGGAAGGCCGTCGGGAACAAATAATGTATAGCCATTCACCTTGGCGACAGCGGATCCGTCCTGCGTCAGATCGGAAAATGTAACGTCTATTTGATCATTCTTTCGGACAGGTATGGAATCAGGCATAACCCTTCTCCTTCCAGAATTTTAATGATTTCCTTGGCGGGAGGTCCAGCACTCACAGTCTTCAGGCTTCAATACTAGTTTTCGATTTCAGAACGAACTTTCCGCTTTCTTCAAAGCAACCGGTGAATCACCCGATTTTGCCTAGTGCGCGATTCGGCTGATAAGAACCCTGAATCCCGCCGGTTAAACGCCTGTGATTCGGCCGATAGAACCCTGGATCCCGCCGGTTAAACGCCTGATTTGGCCGATAGAGCACCTAATTCGGCCGATAGAGCACCTAATCCGGCTGGTACAACGCCCGATCCGGCCGATAGAGCACCTAATTCGGCTGGTACAGCGCTTGATCCCACCGATAGAACCCTGGATCCCCGCCGGTTAAACGCCCGATCCGACCAATAATCCCCGCAGAACACAGTAACAGTTCACGTCAGGCACCGTTTTTTCAGCGTTTCCCAGTCTCGGCCATATTGTTTTTCACAGAAATAGCGTTCTTAGAACAGTTTACAGACGCCTTGATGATCAATACTTTCGGATGTGAAAATTTCAAGTTTAAAGGATTAAACCGGGGCCTGAATTTCCTGCCTGTTGTCCGTCTGCTGTGTATCGGCCAGTTCTTTCGGAACCATAAGGTAGAGGTGCCGATAGAGATTGACAATTTCGCCGGGAAGATCGCCGCCGTATTCTCCGTCAAGATTCAACTGCATTTTTTCTTCCGTCTGCACCTTAATGCGGCTGGCCTGAGCATAGATCACTTTCGGATCTTTCATGTGCTCGCCGCGCATAGCCATGGAAGCCAGGCGGATGAATTCGCCGAGATTGGTTTCCTTCAATATAATCAGATCAAAAACACCGTCGTTGAGCTGGGCTTCCGGAGCCAGTCTTTCGAACCCGCCGACTGAATTGGTGTTGGAAACGAGAAAGAGCATAATGTCCCCCGAAAACGTCCGGTCGTCATAATCAATTCTGACCTTTGTCGGCCTGAGGGAAGGAAGCATTTCAATACCTTTCATATAGTAGGCCATCTGCCCCAGCATCGTTTTCAGTTTGCTCGGGACATCATAGGTCAGCTCCGTCAGTTTGCCGCCGCCCGCCATATTAACGAAGTAGTGATTGTTGACCTTGCCGATATCGATCGGTATTTCGTATCCGTCGCAGAGTACATCGCATGCGCCGACAATATCGCGGGGAATGCCGACGGCCCGGGCAAAATCGTTCGTCGTGCCAAGCGGAAGCACACCAAGCCTCGGACGAAATTCTCTTTCGGCCAGTCCGTTAATCACTTCATTGATTGTGCCGTCGCCGCCTGCCGCAACAACGAGATCAAATTTTCTTCTGACTGCTTTCCGTGCGCCCTTTGTGGCATCGCCCTTTCCTTTTGTCGCGTAGGCCGATGCTTCATAGCCCGCGTCCTCCAGGCGATCCAGAATATAAGCGATGTTCTTTTTTGCCAGCTCGCGTCCGGATGTTGGGTTGTAAATAATTCGCGCCTTTTTCATGATTTATCACCCGACTAAACATCTATCTAACAGCCGCTTCTCCTGAAAAACATCTTTGCAACGCAGTTTAAGCGGTGATTATTCTACCTATTCAACCTAATTTAATTATATTGTAAACAAATTTTAAAAGCAAAAAAGCGGAAGCGGCATCCCGCACGGCCCGGTCCCAAATTTAACGACGCAAAAACCGTCTGCAAAAAAATGAAAATCGGCAGAATCGTAAGCATTTCATCCTCTTTCTGTCTCTAAAATCTGTTTTCTGTTTCTTCGAGCATCTTTGAAGTGCTTGATAACGCACGAAAAGAGATTGATCCGGATCATGAGTACTGAGTACGATCCATGCTAATAACTCGAGCCGTCTATTGTCCTTTATTGGCCACATTTTCAGGGTTCCGGGAAGGCTTTATGATAAAAAAGAGAACGTCTCTAAGTCAGACAATCGGCCGATGAGACGTCCTCTGCAATTTCATAAACCTCTGTACATTATTGATAGCTGCGCAGCAGATTGAGAAATATCCGGTCTCCCGAATCTATCGGTTAGCTGCAGCAATCTATCTTTTTCACATGTTTCCTATTTATTAGAGGGGCCGGAACCGTCTAAAAGCCGGTTTTCTTCGTTTCACCCGATCAAAAACCAGTTGCACCGAAATTCCGGAATATCGCAGCGGATCAGGCCAAAGCCGCAGCGAATCGTCGGAGGTTGTACCAAAACCTTACTGTGTTCACGTACAGCTGCTTTTTCAGAAAAGACGCATGGCACTTTTAAAGTTTTTCAATCTCTCCAAGAATAATTTTATTGACCACGTTCGGATTGGCTTTGCCGTGTGACTGTTTCATCACCTGGCCGACGAGGAAGCCAAGCGCACGGTCCTTGCCGTTTTTATAATCGATCATCGATTGTTTATTGGCGGCAAGAATCGGATCGATCAATTCGTGCAGCGCGCCCTCGTCGGAGATTTGAACAAGCCCCTTGGCCTTGACGATTTCTTCGGGATCGCCGCCCTTCTCAATCAGGGTCTTAAAGACTTTTTTGGCAATCTTGCTTGAAATGGTTCCCTTTTCAATCAGTTGAACCAGCTTGGCCAGGCCTTGCGGCGTCATCGGCACCTGATCAATTGTCTTGTAATTGCTGTTCAGATAAGCTGAAACGTCACCCATCAGCCAGTTGGAAACAAGTTTCGGATCGGCTCCTTCGCCGATCGCACTTTCAAAGAAATCGGACATCGTTTTTGTCTGCGTCAATACCATCGCATCGTATTCCGGCAGGCCAAGCTCGGCGACATAGCGTTTCTGGCGGGAATCCGGCAGCTCCGGAATCTCGGCCTCGATGCGGTCGATCCAGTCCTGATCGATTTTCAGTTTAATGATATCCGGTTCCGGGAAATAGCGGTAATCATCGGAACCTTCCTTGCCGCGCATCAGTGTCGTCGCCTTCGTCGCATCGTTGTAACGGCGTGTTTCCTGCTCGATCGCTCCGCCTGAAAGCAGAATTTTTTCCTGGCGTTTCTCCTCATAAGCGAGGCCTTTTTCAACAAAAACAAACGAGTTCAGGTTCTTCAGTTCGGTCTTTGTACCGAATTCCGTCTGACCGTATGGGCGGATGGAGATATTGGCATCGCAGCGCAGCGAGCCTTCCTCCATCTTGACATCGGAAACGCCGATGTACTGCATGATTGCTTTCAGTTTATCAAGATATGCGTAGGCTTCCTTCGGCGTACGCATATCCGCTTCGGAGACGATTTCGATCAGCGGCGTGCCGACACGGTTGAAGTCGACAAGCGAACCCGAACCATCCGCCAGATGGTTCAGTTTGCCGGCGTCTTCCTCGAGATGGAGCCGGTGTACGCCGATTTTCTTCTTCTTGCCGTCGACTTCGATTTCAATGAAGCCGTTTCTGCCGATCGGCTGATCAAACTGCGAGATCTGATAGGCCTTCGGGTTATCCGGATAAAAATAATTTTTGCGATCAAATTTTGTTTCGCGGGAAATTTTACAGTTGAGAGCAAGCGCCGCTTTAATTGCGAAATCGACAGCCTCGCGGTTCAGAATCGGCAGAACGCCGGGGTGGCCGAGACAGATCGGGCAGGTGTGCGTATTCGGCGGTGCACCGAATTCATTGGCGCAGCCGCAGAAAGCTTTCGTCTTCGTTTTCAGTTCGACGTGGACTTCAAGGCCGATTATTGTTTCAAAATTGCTCATCATTGATTCGCCCCTTTGAATGCCGGCGTCAGCTGAAAACCGGCGGTCTGTTCATAGGCATATGCCGCCTTATAGAGCGTCTCTTCGCCAAACGGCCTGCCGATCATCTGCAGGCCGACAGGCAGGCCGTCCGCTAATCCGCAAGGCAGGCTGATTGCCGGAACGCCGGCGAGATTGACCGGAATGGTGAGCAGGTCATTGATATACATCGTCAGCGGATCATCCACTTTTTCACCGATCTTGAACGCTGCTGTCGGCGTTGCCGGTCCGACGATAATATCATGATTTTCCAGAACCTTTTCAAAATCCTGTTTAATCAGTGTACGCACTTGCTGCGCTTTTTTATAATAAGCGTCATAATAGCCCGAGCTTAAAGCAAATGTCCCGAGCATAATCCGGCGCTTGACTTCGTCGCCGAAGCCTTCGCTTCTCGACTTCTTGTACATATCGATCAGGTCATTCGACTCGGCCCGTACGCCGTAGCGTACGCCGTCGAAGCGGGCCAGATTGGCCGAGGCTTCCGATGAAGCAATGACATAATAAGCAGGCACCGCATATTTCGAATGCGGCAGCGAAACTTCCTCGCAGACAGCGCCGAGCTTCTCCAGCTGACGGATCGCCGCCTTGATTCTATCCTTAACCGTTTCATCGATCCCTTCGCCAAGATATTCTTTAGGGACGGCAACCCGCAGCCCCTTAACATCTCCGTTCAGTGCCTCGGAATAATGCGGCACCGGAATGTCGGCACTGGTCGAGTCGTGGCGGTCCAATCCGGCGATCGCCTCCAGCAGATAAGCATTGTCTTCAACTGTCCGGGTGATCGGTCCGACCTGGTCAAGGGATGAAGCAAAGGCGACCAGACCGAAGCGGGAAACGCGGCCGTAAGTCGGCTTCATGCCGACGACTCCGCAGAATGCGGACGGCTGTCTGATCGAACCGCCGGTATCCGAGCCGAGTGCGAACAGCACTTCTCCGGCAGCGACGGAGGCAGCTGAGCCTCCGCTTGAACCGCCCGGCACTCTTTCCAGGTCCCACGGATTCCGAGTCAGCGCAAACCCCGAATTCTCCGTTGACGAGCCCATGGCGAATTCATCCATATTCATTTTGCCGATCACGATCCCCTTCTGCGCCTTGACTTTCTCGACGACCGTCGCGTCATAGAGCGGATCATAATTCTCAAGAATATGGCTCGCACAGGTTGTGCGCAGGCCCTTGGTTACGAGGTTGTCCTTGATGCCGATCGGCAGGCCGAAAAGCAGTGTATCTTCATCTGCAGCGGTTTCATCGATCGTCCGTGCTTCCTCTCTGGCCGCCTCTTCATTCAGCGTTAAAAAAGCCTTCACTTTGCCGTCTACTTCATTTATCCGGGAAAAGGCCTCGTCAATGAGATCGGATGCCTTAATTTCCTTGCTATGTATCTTCTTCTTCAGATGCACAAGGCCTTCTTCAAAAAGTGGCATCTTTGTTATCCTCCTTCTTTTTGATCAGTCCGCTTCCATAATCAGCGGCACTTTGATCTGCCCGTCCTCCTGGACAGGCGCATTCTTCAGCGCTTCTTCACGCGGAAGAGACGGTTCGACGACATCGTCGCGCATGACATTATACATGTCGAGAACGTGCGTCGTCGGTTCGACACCTTCCGTATTCAGCTCGTTCAACTGCTCCGCAAAGCCGATAATATCGTCCAGCTGTGTCGTGAACTTTTTGATCGCGACATCGTCAAACGACAGTCTGGCAAGGTTAGCGACATATCGAACCTGTTCTTCATTTATCCGGCTCATTATAGTCATCTCCATCTCATTCATCCGGGATTTTCGGCCGGTTGCGGCAAATCCCAACAATGTCTTAATCATATCAAATTCCATTGACTATAATCAATGGAAGGCCGCTTAAAAACGCGATTCCGTAAAAAAATGCGCAATCCCGCAGCTCTTGAGCACGGATCCGCAATTTTTGCCGGGACGGGCCCGCCGATTGTCTGCAGAATTTTTTTAAAAAGGCAGCTCCCGCTGCAGCACGGCCCGTACTGCATCATGAAGCCCGATCGTCGGTTCCATATCCGGTTCAGCGATTTAAGAATGCAGCTTTTCAGATATTCCGGAAACAGCCGGCTGCCGCCGCGCGTCAAAAAAGAAGGCGATGAGACCCTCGGCCCCGCCAGGCCTTCGGCACTTATGACAGCGGGAACGGTTTCGTGCCGGGCACGCTGCCGCGCCTGGTATCGATCTTTATACACAGCCGCTAAAAATTTTGTACTCCGGTAAAATAAATAAAGCTGTCAGATGATGATCGACTTTTCCTGAGACCGTCAATTGCTCGAAAGACGAAGAGCCTTTCCGCAATCAATCCCGATGATGACCGATAAATCCCAGGCAACGACCGATAAACTCCCGGCGGTGACCGATAAATCCCAGGCAACGATCGATAAACCTCCGGCGGTGACCGATAAATCCCAGGCAACGACCGATAGCCTGCTACTGACCGATAATCTGGCCGCATCGGTCGATAAACAGCCGTTGCTGACCGATAACTCGGCCGCAACGACCGATAAACTCCCAGCGGTGACCGATAAAACCCGGGCAACGATCGATAAACTCCCGGCGGTGACCGATAAATCGCCTGCGATGACCGATAAACGGCGCCTGACGGTTGATAACCCGAGCACGGCCGGATACATGAGTTGAGGGGATACCCATTTAAAAAATTTTTCTAAAATCGGAGCCTGGGCATCGATTCCATCAACACCTTGACTAAAGGAAGAAAAGAGCCCGCAGTTCTTTTGCTGCGCGCTCTCGGTCCTGCCATGTTCTTTTTGCGGTCAATGCTGGAAGATGTGTACATAGGCCGTATCCATCGACGACGTTCTGTCGACCAGAGCTTCCTGGACATCGTTGCTTGTGATCGAGATATGAATCGGGACTTCGCGGCCGAAACCGAATCCATTGTTGACAATGGAAGCAACGTAATTGGTAAAACCGATGATTTCTGTTTCATCCATAAATCGAAGATTGATGTCGATTGTCAGATCGGTAAGCGTCTGGTTTTCGTAAAAGCCTTTCCCGACGACGCCTACAAAATCCGGATAATATTTCTGAACGTCGCTTTTAAATGTATTAAACTTGGCAAGATCCGCTTTATACTGGCTTGATGCTGCAGTAGACGGAAACAGGACATGCTGATCATTCACCGTCGTCCACTTATCGATTGTTGCCGAACCGGCCGAAACCGTCGTTTTCGCGAAATAATCACCCGGAATCAGCGAATCCGGAGCGGCAGTCATATAAAGGGTGAGGAAAACAGGCACTTTGCTCAAGCCTTTGACGCTGCGCACACGCTGCAGAATTTTCGGTGCGACGCTTCTTCCCCATGCCTTGACTGTGGCAGAATTCAACTGTTCCTGAATCGAATTGATATTCTGGTTTTGATCCATGATCTGGTCCGAGTAGACCGAATTAAGCGAAACGGCGATGGATACTCCTGCCAGTACATATTTTCCATTACTCGACTTTTTCAGATAGTCCTGTTCGAGTACGTAATTTAAATATTTCGGGCTGCTCTGGGCCCGCTGAACGGCCGTTTTGCCTGTTCCAAGCGGGGGATTGAGTCCCGGCAGCGAGCCGCTCGTCTTATTTTTCTCCTGGCCCTGGCGATAGAGCATCCCGTTAATGTCATTTTCCGTCAGATACTGGCCGCTTTGAAAAACATATTGATCCGGGCTGAAAACACTTTTCGACATATTCATCAGCCCGAGTTCCAGCTGGTCGACATCTACACGATTGTTGACGCCGTAATTGATATACCCGCGCATCTGATCGTTGGAAACCGGGCGAAGCGACTGATAATCCTTACTGTTCGCGCCTGGTATCAGCTGGGTGGTCTGCGTTCCTCCGTTTTTTTTCACAACGCTGTTCTGTGAACTGCCCTGCGAGCAGCCTGCAAGGGCAAGCTGAAGGCTCAGAACGATCAGTGCGGCTGCACCGAGTTTTCTTTTTTTCAATCGTGACACCCCTTAATCCTTAAGTGCTTCCAGAAAACGCGTCTCATCCCAGATATCAACGCCGAGGTCCCGGGCTTTACTGAGTTTTGATCCCGCCGCTTCGCCGGCGACAACGATGTCCGTGCTTGCACTGACGCTTCCGGTGACCTTGCCGCCCCGTTTTTCAATTTCACTTTTTGCGTCCGGACGCGACATGCTCTCAAGCTTGCCGGTCAGTACAACCGTCTTCCCGCTGAACGGCGAATCGGCAGCGCTCATCTGCTGCGGATCGGGGCCCAGATAGCTCATGTTCAGCCCGGCTGCCTTCAGTTCGCCGATCAGCGCGGCAACTTCCGGTTTTGAAAAATAAGCAACAAGGGAATCCGCCATCTTTTCACCGATCTCATCGACAGCCACTAGGTCATCCATCGATGCTTCTGACAGCCGATCCATTGTTTTAAAGGCCCGGGCCAGAACAAGTGCCGCTTTCGAGCCGATATAGCGAATGCCGAGGCCGAATAAAAGCCGCTCCAGGGAGTTCTGCTTCGAATGCGTGATCGCATCAAGCAGATTGGAAACTGATTTCTCTCCCATTCTTTCCATGGCAATCAGATCATCATATTTTAACTGATACAGATCGGCCACATCGTGAATCAGCTGTTTTTCAAAGAGCTGAGTCACAACCTTTTCGCCTAGTCCGTCAATGTTCATCGCATTGCGCGAGACAAAATGAATCAGTCCCTCGCGGATCAGCGCCGGGCATTTGGGGTTGATGCAGCGCAGTGCGACTTCATCTTCAAGCCTGACCAGCCCGCTGCCGCATTCCGGGCAGCGGGTCGGCATCGTAAACGGTTTTTCTGCCCCGGTCCGCCGATCCGTCAGCACATTAACGACCTCGGGAATAATGTCGCCCGCTTTGCGGATGACGACGCGGTCGCCGATCCGCAGATCTTTCTCCCGAATCAAGTCTTCGTTATGCAGTGTCGCTCTTTTGACCGTCGTACCCGCAACGGATACCGGCGTCAGAACGGCCGTCGGCGTGACCGCGCCCGTCCGCCCGACGCGGACTTCAATATCCTCAAGCGTCGACACGACTTCTTCAGCCGGAAATTTATAAGCGATCATCCAGCGGGGCGACTTGACTGTATGTCCGAGTTCCGCTTGCTGGGCCATGGAATCGACTTTCACGACAATGCCGTCAATACCGTAAGTCAGCGAGTCGCGTTTTTCCGTATACTCCTCGATGTAATCAAACACATCCTGCATGTTCCGGCAGCGGCGCGATTCCGGATTAACCGGCAGTCCGAGCTTCCTGATGTACTCCAGCAGGCCGTCATGCGTCTGAATCCGATCTCTGTCAAAATGTCCGGCGCTGTACAGAAAAACGTCAAGCCGTCTTTTGGCCGTGATCTTCGGATCCAGCTGACGAAGGGAACCGGCCGCCGCATTGCGCGGATTGGCAAACAGCGCCTCGCCGTTCTGCCGCCGCGCTTCGTTCAGCTTTTCAAACGATTTTTTCGGCATGTAGCATTCGCCGCGCACTTCGATGTCTTCTTCTTCCGGAAGAACAAGGGGAAGGCTGCGCACCGTGCGCAGATTGTTCGTAATATCTTCGCCTGTTACCCCGTCGCCCCGTGTCGCGCCAAGAACAAATCGCCCTTTTTCGTAAGTCAGCGAGATGGCCAGTCCGTCAATCTTCAGTTCGCAGACATAAGTCACATCAGGCCCAACAGCCTGGCGGACACGGCGGTCAAAATCAAGCAGTTCTTCTTTGCTGAATACATCGCCGAGACTGAGCATCGGGATGTCATGCGTGACCTTTCTGAAGGCCTTGAGCGGTTGGCCGCCGACGCGCTGAGTCGGCGATTCCGGCGTGATCAGTTCCGGATGTTCTTCCTCAAGCTTGATCAGTTCCTGCATCAGCCGGTCGTATTCACTGTCCGGGACGCTCGGATTGTCCTTGACATAGTATTCGTAACTGTATTGATTCAGTTGCCTGTGCAGCACGCGGACGCGGCTAGGCAGGTTGTCGTCCATAATTCCGTTTCTCCTTTATTTAAGAGGCTGTTCGAAAAGTATCGAAAGAAGGTAAAGAAAGTCCGTTCAAAAGAGGGCCGGCAGCCGGGCCGGGTAAAGGGACCCGCCCCCGGTAAGGAAGGGGCTCCGGCTAAAAACGTACACGTTCTGTATACAACGCCGGAATCGCCGCAGTCTGTGAAAACCAGCACACCGAAATGTCTGTGACAGCAAGTCCCGTTCACGGCATCGAAGCCGCTGCCGTCTGTGGATCCAGGCAATACCCGGCAGCCGCAACGGCACTGTACCGGTCTTTTGACGCTTCGGCGAGGCAGCAGGGCTCCTGTTAGAGAAGCCCGCGCCACAAGCCTGTAATCTTCTCCCTTTTGAACAGACTCTTTTAAAATGTTCCATACCGATTATTTGGCTTTCTCGATCGGTGCAAAGGCGCCGAGAAGCCGTTTCAGTCCGACCGGATTGGGAAAGGCAATATCCAGTTCTATACTGTCGCCGCTGCCTTTAATGCCGACAACGGTTCCCTGTCCCCATTTCTTATGAAGCACTTTGTCGCCGGCATGCCACTCTTCGTTCCCGTGCGGCCTCTTCTGCAGCATCGGAACCGGCCGGCTGCTGTATGCTGAAGCGAAGCGGCTGGCAAAAGGCGATTTCTTTACTGCGGAAGCGGAAAAGCGCGCTGCTCCGGAAGGCTGTTCCGGCTGCTCTATATCCAGCAATTCTTCCGGTATTTCTTTAATAAAACGAGAAACAGCATTCACCGCCGTGTTCCCGAATAAAGTACGGATCTGCGCGGACGTGAGAAACAGACGCTTTTTAGCCCTTGTGATGCCGACATAAGCCAGCCGGCGTTCCTCTTCCATTTCCCCTTCATCGTCGAGCGAACGGAGATGCGGGAAAATGCTTTCTTCCATGCCGATGAGAAAAACGACCGGAAATTCCAGCCCTTTTGCGGAATGCAGCGTCATCAGCATGACCGCGTCATCGGTCCCCGCTTCCTCCTCTTCATCGATATCGGCGTCCAGGGCCAGTTCGGTCAGAAAAGCGATCAGTGACTTGTCGTCATGTTTAGCCTCAAATTCTTTCGTCACAGATAAAAATTCCTCAAGGTTCTCGATCCGGCTCTGAGCCTCGAGCGTTTTCTCCGCCTTCAGCATTTCGCGATAGCCGGATTTGTCGAGCACTTCTTCGACCAGTTCGGTCACCGGCAGAAACTCCTGCATCTTCGACCAATTCATGACCTGTTCGGCGAAGGCTTCCATCTTGCGGACCGTTCGCGAAGCGATGCCGGCCTGCTCCGCTTCTCCGATCGCTTTCATCAGGGACAGGTCGCCGCCGATCGCCCGGTCCGCCAGCTTGTCCATAGATGACGCGCCGATTCCGCGCTTCGGTTCGTTAATCACGCGGGCAAGGCTGATATCGTCATCCGGATTGGCAATCAGGCGCAGATAGCAGAGAATATCCTTGATTTCCTTTCGATCATAGAATTTAATGCTGCCGATCATCCGGTACGGAATATTCGATTTAACCAGCGTCTCTTCAATCACACGGGACTGGGCATTTGTCCGGTAAAGAACTGCAATATCCGAATAACTGAATCCCTGTTCGGACAGTTCGCGGATTTTCCCGGCAACGTAATAGCCTTCGTCATGTTCTGTCCCGGCCCGGTAATAAGCGATTTTCTTGCCATCGGCATTCTCCGTCCACAAGTTTTTCGGCTTCCGGTCATGATTATGCTCAATGACATGATTCGCGGCCTCCAGAATCTTCTTTGTGGACCGGTAATTCTGTTCCAGTTTGATCACCATGGCATCCGGATAGTCTTCCTCAAAGGAAAGTATGTTATGAATGTCCGCACCGCGCCAGCCGTAAATCGATTGATCCGAATCACCGACAACGCACAAGTTTTTGAAACGGTCCGCAAGCAGGTGAATGAGCAGATACTGGGCTCGGTTCGTATCCTGATATTCATCGACGTGAATATATTGAAACTTTTTCTGATAAAAGGCCAGCGATTCCGGTACACGCTGGAAAAGGCGCACCGTTGTCATGATTAAGTCATCAAAGTCGAGCGACTGGTTTTTGAGCAGTCGCTTCTCATATTCCGTATAAACATCGCGGACAACTTCATCGAACGGGCCGTTCGCCGTTTTGGCGAAATCCGCGGCCGTTTTCAGCTCGTTTTTTGCCGCGCTGATTTTTCCGAGAATGCTGCGCGGAGTGAATTTCTTAGGATCAAGATTCTGATCTTTTAAGATATTTTTGACGACGGACTGTTGATCCGTCGCATCCAGTATTGAAAAATTGCGGCTGATTCCGAGCCGGTCGATGTCGCGGCGCAGAACGCGCACACACATCGAGTGGAAGGTCGACACCCAGGTGTCATCGACGAGCGGTCCCGCCAGAGCGGCAAGCCGTTCTCTCATTTCTTTCGCCGCTTTATTTGTGAACGTGATCGCCAGGATGTTCCACGGCGCTACATTTCTTTCAATCATCAGGTAGGCCATGCGGTGTGTCAGCACACGCGTTTTCCCGCTGCCCGCGCCGGCCATGATCAGCAGCGGCCCGTCGTGATGCTTGACCGCCTTCAGCTGCTCGGGGTTGAGCCCTTCAAGCAGCTGCTGAGAGATGCTGTCCATCTTACCACTTCCTCAATACGGCTGTTTTCAAGCCGGCCGAATGTGTGATTTCAGATCATTCGGCTGCTTCCTTATAACAGCCGGTATTTTTTGTTCCTATTTGCTCAGTCTCTCAAGTGTCATCTGATAACCGTCGTTGCCGAAATTGATGCATCGCTTCACGCGCGAAATCGTCGCTGTACTGGCACCTGTTTCATCTTCGATACGATGGTACGTATGACCGGCCATCAGCATCCTGGCGACTTCGAGCCGCTGCGAGAGCGACTGGATTTCACCCATTGTGCACAAATCGTCAAAGAAGCGATAGCACTCCTCTCTGTCCTTCAGTGTCAGGATGGCGTCAAACAGCTGGTCAAGCGCCTTTCCTCTCAATTTATCGATTTGCACCCTTGTCCATTCCCTTCCCTTTCGCTATTCTGCAACAAGCATGTACTTAAAGCAGCCGATAGATCTGTATTTATCTTCACACCCGAAGATGTTTGAAAATTCCGGAAAGGGCCGGGGTTCGCCAGCCCTTTCCACCTGTTGAACACCTGTATTTTATATTAATGGTTCGCTTGCCGCCAGCAGTTTTCTGTGCATCACATCGACAATCCCTTTCGGAGCAATCCGAATGTAGGGAAGATGAGTCGACGCAAAAAAAAGCAGGCTGAAAAAAGGATCGCCAAAATGATAACCTGCAGAGCACAGCTCATTTTCAAAGTCGCCGGTCCGGCGTATCAGCTGTTCCATAGGGAGCGCAGACATGAAGCCGAGTATCGGCAGAGCCAGTTCCTTCATTATTTTTCCGTCTTCAGCAATGACCAGCCCGCCTTTGAGCTCTTTCAGCCGGTTAAAGGCGGCAATCATATCTTCTTTCTTCCTTCCGAGCAGCAGAACATCTCCCGTTGCGGAAAAACTGCTGGCAAATCCAGACAGGCTGCGGGCGAACCCACGCACATAAGTATTGACAATCCAGCTGCCCTTTTTATCGACAAGCGTCATGTAAAGCACATCATCCGGCAGCTGCTTTCCTGATGCGGCAGCCGGCAGCTCATATTGTTTGGTGATCACATCGTTTATCATATCCAGACCGAGGGCCGTTTTTGCCGTAAGCTGTTCCGCCGTGAGCGAGAATTCAAAGGCCGGGCCTTTCAGGCCTTCGGAGAGGCTGAACGGGAAAAAGAGATCATTCTCCGTTTGACCGTCATGAAAAACCAGGCGTCCTTTTGCCATCACCGCAAGCGGACGGGGATCAGACGGCGAACGCAGAAAATTGATGTTAGCGAGTCTTCCCGGGGCGATATGGCCGATACGGTCGGCCAGATTATAATGAACCGCAATGTTGGAGGACGCCATCATATAAGCGTCTTCCGGCGGCACCCCCTGGTCGAGGGCAATGCGGATCAGCCGATCGACGACTCCGTCTTTCAGAAAGGCCGGCATCGCTCCGTCCAGTGTCATGTACACATGCTGGAAATCGCGCACACCTTCATTCATCATTGTCTTTAAGATATTCGGCAGATCGGGGCGGATGGACGAGTAGCGCAGCGATACCGTATAGCCCAGTCTCAGACGCATGATCGCCTCTTCGCCGGTCATCGCCTCATGATCGCAATCCGCGCCGAACAGCTTGAGCTGGGTCAGCGTACGTTCCGATGCGCCGGGAAGATGGGATTCGATCGGCTTTCTCAGAAGTTTCGTCTCGCGCATCCATGTCAGAATCTGATCGTCGCCATGAACAACCAGCGGCCAGCCCGTCAGCTCGCCGCCCTGGACGACGCGCGGATGATTCAGCCATTTTCTGATGCGCTCGTCGTTAAACGGAGAATCAAAAACAGCCGACTGCGGATCATAGCGGCACCACCAGTAGAAAGTGGCCGGCAGCCGGTCGAGCTTGTCAATCAGCCCGAACGCCTCCTCGTCGCTCAACGTCTTGAATAAAATCGCGTTGTCGCAGATCAATGCCGTTGTTCCGAATTGCGCCGCATACGCCGCGAATGACTGCGGATTATAGAGCTGGCCGGGATGGACATGCGGTTCAATATAACCGGGAACGAGGACATAACCCTTGCAGTCAATCCGTCTTGTTATCTCGCTGTCTTTCGCCGGCATAGCCTCTCCGACATAGACAATCCGGTCGCCGTCAATCCAGATATTTGCTTTTTCCCAGCTTTTCAGGTAGGTATTCAAATAGAGGGCATCAGTCAGTACGGTCTCCGGTGCTTCCTCTCCGCGAATGATCGCCGCCTGTCTTCGCATTTGGGTGATCGTCCAGTAAGATTCCTGATTCATGATACACTCCTCTTGTGTGTGGTCGTACGCTAATCCATGAAAGCATTTCTGTTACTATCTTACCGCAATTGTCTCGATGAAGAAAGTTTAAATCATCCGCTGCTTTTTATCAAAAAACGACTCTGTATCTAACGATTCAGGGCATTCTGCAATCCGGTCATAATCTGAATCTGAAGCAGAAGCGCCGGACTCTCTCAATTGTTCCCGGGCTTACATCGGCAGAATCTGTCCGGGCGGTGTACAGAACCGTTTGCCGCCGCTTTTATTGCCCCAAAAATGTCCGGAGCAGCGTTTCGTTTCACAAGGCGTTGTTGTCCGGAAGATCCGGTCCGGCCGCGCCAAAAACGCCCGACGGTATCGGCCGCTGGACGTTTTTTTTACAATATACGATAATTTTCTGCACCCCGACGATCAGGTTGGCTTATTTCCCGGCTGTTTCCCCATGCTCGGCCAATGTCTGGTCGATGTACTTTTTCACCAGATCCGCCGATGCATTGAACAATTCTTGTTCGTTCTCATTAAGATTCAGATGGATAATTTCTTCAATGCCATCGCGGCCGAGAACGATCGGGACACCGATCGACAGACCGTCGCGGCCGTATTCGCCTTTCTGAACGGCTGAAGCTGCCGTGGCAATGCGGGCATCGTTTAAAATTGATTTAGCAAAAAAGGCGAGTTCGTTGCCGATGCCGAACTGTGTGTTGCCCTTGCGTGTCAGGATTTCCCAGCCGAAATGGCGGGCCTCTTCCTCTACCTTACCGCGGTCTATCTTTCCGAAGCGGTCGAGATTTTCCGCTTCGTATTCGTCTAACGGTTTGCCGCCGACCGTGACATGGGACCAGGCCGCAAGTTGTGAATCACCGTGTTCGCCGATCATGTAGGCGACGATGCTGCGCGGATTGATGCCGCCGATCACTTCGGAGATCTGTCTGCGCAGCCGCATGCTGTCAAGCGCGGTGCCGGTCCCGATGACCTGTTTTCTCGGCAGCCCGGAAAGTTTGTAAAACAGATAAGTAATGATATCGCAAGGATTCGTGGCAATCACGTAGATTCCGCCGAATCCCGCCTTTCTTAATCTCGGAACGATATCATAGGCAATCGCCGCCGATCCTTTAAGCAGCTCGAGGCGCGAATTGCTGATGATTTTCTGCCGCTCTGTAACCGAAACCAGAATAACGTCACAGGCAGCCAGCTCTTCAAGAGAGACGGCCTTAACGCGCGTTCTCGACGGCGTCAGTTCAATGCTGTCTGCAAAATCCCACGCTTCCCCCTTCGCACGTTCCGCATCAATATCCGAAAGATACAGCTCGTCCGCTATATTTTCGTGGACAATGGCCGATGCGGCGGCCTTGCCGACATTGCCTATCCCGACAATGCCGACTTTTCTGATTGTTTCGCTCATTTCAACTCTCTCCTTTTTCTCTGTGATCCCGGTTTTGTCATTAGAAATCAACTACTCCCATTCAGAACAATGGGACTTTTCTCCATTTCATTATAAGCCTTCTGCAAAATAAAAAAAAAGGCCCCGACAAAACGGGACCCGGCTCAGGCATAGATCCCGCCGCCTTTTGAAACGGCACGGACGGGAAACCTGAAAAAGTCTGGGAAATACACGAGCGAATACGGGCTCAAGCGGATCAGTTGGCCTGGAATTGCGCCTCTTCCGTTGAGCCCTTCAGTGCTACCGTGGAAGACTTTCCGCCGCTGACAATGGTCGAGACCAGATCGAAGTAACCGGTGCCGACTTCGCGCTGGTGGCGCGTCGCCGAGTAGCCGTCTTTCTCACTGGAGAATTCCTGCTGCTGCAGTTCGGAATAGGCAGCCATGCCGCGGTCCTTGTAGCCGTGAGCGAGATGGAACATACTGTAGTTGAGCGCATGGAAGCCGGCCAGCGTGACAAACTGGAACCTGTAGCCCATTTCCGACAGCATTTCCTGGAAGCCGGCGATCGTTTTTTCATCCAGCTTCTGCCTCCAGTTAAAGGACGGTGAGCAGTTGTAAGCGAGCAGTTTACCCGGATACTGTTTATGAATGCTTTCGGCGAATTTCCGCGCTTCCTCGACATTCGGTTCCGCGGTCTCACACCAGAGCAGATCGGCATAAGGCGCATAAGCGAGCGCACGGGAGATTGCCTGGTCGATGCCGGCCTTCGTCCGGAAAAAGCCTTCCTCCGTCCTTTCTCCGGTAATGAACGGCGCATCATAAGGATCGATATTGCTGGTGAGCAGATTGGCCGCATTGGCATCCGTTCTGCCGACAATGAGTGTCGGCACGCCCATCGCGTCTGCGGCGAGCCGGGCCGAGATTAGGTTGCTGATGGCCGTCCGTGTCGGGAGCAGCACCTTGCCGCCCATGTGCCCGCACTTTTTCTCGGAAGATAACTGATCTTCGAAATGAACGGCCGCTGCGCCTGCTTCAATCATGCTTTTCATGATTTCAAAAACATTCAGCTGCCCGCCGAATCCGGACTCGGCGTCGGCGACAATCGGAGCGAACCAGTCTTTCGAATGATTGCCCTCGACCGAATCGATCTGATCGGCACGCTGGAACGCATGATTGATGCGGCGCACCACCTCCGGCACGCTGTTCGCCGGATAGAGCCCCTGATCCGGATACATCTGGCCGGCCAGATTGGCGTCGGCGGCCACCTGCCATCCGCTTAAATAGATTGCCTTCAGACCCGCTTTCACTTGCTGAACCGCCTGATTTCCCGTTAACGCACCCAGCGCGTTTACGTATTTTTCACTGTTCACAAGTTTCCAGAGCTTTTCCGCACCGCGGCGGGCAAGCGTATAGTCAATATCTAACGAACCCCGCAGTTTAATGACATCTTCCGCCGAGTACGGACGCCTGATCCCTTTCCATCTCGGACTCTTCCACGACTCTTCCAGCTTGCTCACTCTTGCATCTGTCATTTTTTCCCTCTCCTTTTTAATGGATGGCATTTGTGTTTCGGCCCTGTCAATGCAATGATGATCGGTTTCCAGCGGATGGAGGTCTGAATTATAAGAGTTCGTATCCGGGCACTGTTAAGAAATCGGCAAAGTCATCACTCAGTGTCAGTTTGTCGAATAGTTCGGCCGCTTCTTCGAACTTGCCCGATTGAAAATCGGCGTCTCCGTACTGCTGCTTTAATTTCTGCATTTCCTCCGTTCTGATCTGTTTATAAAGCTCGACAGTCACTTTCCGTCCGTCTTCCAGAATACCCTTCGGATGGCGGATCCACTGCCACATCTGCGCCCTCGAGATTTCCGCCGTCGCCGCATCCTCCATCAAATGATTGATTGGGGCGGCGCCGTTGCCTCTGAGCCAGGACGCTATGTACTGAATCCCGACACAGATGTTTTCACGGACGCCCGATTCGGTAATCTTGCCGATCGGTACGGCAAGCAATTGCTCCGTCGTGATGTGAATATCTTCCAGCTGTTTTTTTTCTATTTGATTAGGTTCCGGCATGCCGCGATCAAAGACTTTCAGAGCAACCGGTACAAGTCCCGGATGAGCGACCCATGTGCCGTCGTGTCCGTCGTTTACCTCGCGCTGTTTGTCGGCTTCGACCTTTGCAAACGCTTCTTCGTTTAGCTTTTCGTTCCCTTTAACCGGTATTTGCGCCGCCATTCCGCCGATGGCCGGTGCCTTGCGGCGGTGACAGGTTTTGATCGCAAGCAGAGAATAAGCTCTCATAAACGGCACCGTCATCGTCACTTCCGAACGATTGGGAAGAATGACATTCTTCTGATTTCTGAACTTCTTAATATAACTGAAAATGTAATCCCAGCGGCCGCAATTGAGTCCGGCCGAATGATCGCGCAGTTCATAGAGGATCTCATCCATTTCAAAAGCTGCCGGAATGGTTTCGAGAAGGACTGTGGCTTTGATCGTTCCGTGCGGGATGCCTATATATTGCTCCGAATAGGAGAATACGTCATTCCACAGACGCGCTTCCAAATGGCTCTCAAGCTTCGGCAGATAAAAATAGGGAGCCGTGCCTTTCTCAATCAACTGCCGGGCATTATGAAAAAGGAAAAGGCCAAAATCAAGCAGTGAACCGGAGATCGGCGTCTCGTTGATCCGGATATTTTTTTCGATCATATGCCAGCCCCGGGGTCTCACCATCAATCCGGAAATAGAATCCTTAAGCTGATAGCGCTTTCCTTTTTCATTGACAAAAGAAATGGTTTTGCGAACAGCATCACGCAAGTTGATCTGTCCCTGAATGACATTGTCCCATGACGGCGACATTGCGTCTTCCAGATCTGCCATAAAGAACTTGGCTCCGGAATTCAGCGCATTGATGACCATCTTCCGGTCCGAGGCAGGGCCGGTGATTTCTACCCGTCTGTCCAGGAGATCTTTCGGAAGCGGAGCGATCTGCCAGTTCCCTTCCCTGATTCTCTTGGTCTCCTTTAAAAAGTCCGGCCTCTCTCCCCTGTCAAAATCCTTTTGCCTTTCGCTCCGCTTGTTCATCAGTTCGATGCGTCGCTGGCCGAACGTTCTTTCCAGCCGATCGATAAACCGCAAAGCCTCTTGCGTCAGAATTGTGTTATACTCCGGGCGCATCGGACCAGTGACTTTGATTCCGGTTGTCTGAGTAGCCATGAGTTTACCTCTTTTCTGTTATATTACAGCTTTGAAAACTGTAAATGTATTATATAACAGTAAGATGCATTTGTGAACCTTTTTTTAAAAATTTGCGGCAAATTTATGAACTAAAAATCGACATTTTTCGCAAATGAGGAACCTTTTTCAGTGAAATGTGCACTATAGCCCCATTTAATGAAACCCGATTGATGCCTTTGTTAAAAAAAGAATCAGAAATAAAACATTTTTGAAGAGTTGTTCTCGTGCGGGATGATGGAACGGCAAGAAGAAGTATCCGGACGGAAAGGAGTACACTTTTAAATCAATTTTTGAAAACCCGCACCGAAGAAGTCCATCTCTGACTATTCACTGGAGTGTGCCGTTCGGAAATTGTCAGTAGGTTTAAATCTACAGAAAAGGCGGGAGAATCTCCGGTAATGTTCATAGGATCATCAGTAATCCGCAGACTAAGCTTGAAAGAACTTATATTAGCTATGTCGATTACTACATCCGTTTTTTTGAAAAATTTTTGATAACCCCTGATTCAGCGATCACTGGACTGCGACAAAGGGTTGCGGAAATGTTGCGGTCCGATCCGGATCAGTCAATGGACCAAAGAATTACTCGAACAGCCGATCTGGCAAGAAAATTTCTCAAACTCCGACACAACAAAGATCTGATATATACACTTGAAATCAGCGGCATCTACATTGTTGAAAAGACCCTCGGTCCGGAAATTGATGCCTACAGCACAATCACAGACGATGGTCGCCCATTCATTATCTTAGGGACCATTAACAAATCAGCAGTCCGCAAAAACTTTGATCTGGCACATGAGCCTGGGCATCTTCTGCTTCATACTGCCGTTGATATGGAAACACGGACCAAATCGGAGCACAGGCAAATCGAGCAGCGAGCCAATCAATTGGCCGCTGTCTTCCTGCTGCCCGAGGAGGAATTTAAGCGGGATTTAGCCGAACTGCCCAGGCATTCCAACCCGGACTACTACATCGACATGCAAGCGTCGCATTGGCATACCGTGCTTATAAATTAGGCTTAATGACTTATCAGGAGAATCGCTATTTCTTTGGACAAATGTACAAAAAGAACTATCAGACGCTGGAAACCCTTGACGAGCAAATTCCTCCCATTCGTCCGGGCTGGGTAAAATCCCTTTTACAGCTGCTTTCCGATATCTATTTCTGATATGGAATCTGAATTTCATATTACTCCCATGTTTCTTGTTAATTTGTTTAGCCTAGAACGTGGGAGCTTTGACCGCTATCTGCAACCGAAGAAAGAATACTTTGATTCTGCACAAGTCATTCCTCTCAGGAGATGAGGATCAGGTTAAAATTTTGGACGGAAGAACTTTCATTCCTGCATTTTTCATAAATTACCATTCTTAATTATACAAAATTATACAAAAGAAAATTCCTGACGAATTTTTGCAGGGAAACAACTAAAGCCAGCAAAAAAACGCTGGCTTTATTTCGTTCAAACCATTAATCACCTAGCGGATGGGCCTAAAAGGTTCGTTAACAGCATCTTTCTCGCCCTTTTAGACTTTTATTCCCGCCGGTGCACTGTTTTTCAAGCGGTTCAATAAATCCTGTGCCCTGCACGATTCCAGTAGCTCTCGTACAAACAAAGGATTAGTGTCTCAAAGTTTTTGAAACTGCTGAGAGCCATAGGGAACAGCAATGCCGGCCGTTTATTGAAGCGCGGCGCGGCGGGCTGCTACCTCTCTGCAGACGTCATCCCAGGTACTGCAGAGTATAACGTCGAGATTGCTCTTTCGGTAATCCCGATTACCATACAGAAAAATGGCCCCCTTATAGCTGCTTGGTAAATAGTCAATAAAACCAGGGGTATCATCTATCGTGCCGATGACCTGAGGATAGAGATAGGCCAGTGTCTCTGCTTTCCATTTCATTCCTCCGCTCTTTAAATCGTCAGGCCTGGTGATCACCGGCCGATCGGGAAAGCCATGTTTCTGCAGCCATCTTCTTGTAGCATCTCTGATTAATGTCTCTCTTAGAGTAAGGTAGCCTACCACCGGGATGGCCTGATTTATTCTGTCAACAGCTTTATCTGAACCTTCAATTATTGGATATGCCTCAGTCATTTCTTCGGACTTCAGGGCGCGTATCATCCACTTTTGAACTTCTTCAGGTTTCCAAAAGGGGATGTCCTGAGCGAGGATTCTTTTCGTCATTTCTTCTGCTGGCAGATTTTCGGGATTACCGAAGCTTTTCACAAGTTCCGAAGTCCAGTACTGTATTGTGGATGAAAGCGTCTCATCAAGGTCGATAACCAAACCTTTCGTTTCCTCGTCCTTCATTTGTTGTTTGAAAGCAGCGATGTCAACGTTCATCTTTTTCATCCTTCCTTCCGGGATTCTCGGCCCCTGAACATCAACTCAGTGCTTTACAAGATCTCTATATATCTTTGAATCATACAGAACCGTTTAGCTATTAGCCTTCGACAATTTGTTTTAAGCGGCCTAGCAAGGTATTCCAGACACGTTCTGAACCGTTTTTAGCCTCATTAACTGCCCTTTCCACATTTTGCGAAGTCCAGCCTGCATCATAAGTTACGGGAATATTTTGCGTGAAGGCCATTTCGCAGCCCTGTTCAAGCGTCTTAATCTCAACAATGATTTTGTCGATTGATTCACTGAGCTGCGGCATTTGCAAAGTAAAAGCCAACCGATTTGGATGGTTGATTTCCAGATATGTGCCAATCGCTCTGTAGTCCGTCCCGTCCCGATGGTCGACCGTTTCCCAGGTACCGCCGACATGGGGAACATTCTTTACAGCTTTATTCGTAAATTCCGTTGTCAGAAACCATTTTTTCATGACCGACGGTTCCAAAAAAGCATCAAAGACCCTTTCTGCCGCAACGTTAAAATGTCGTATCATCGTAGATACCGCAGTCGTTTCCTCAATCAATTGAATCACGCATCCTTCCTGACATTGTGTCATCGCTTCAGATTTCAGTCAGCCGATAACTTTACTGATATAAGAAATGCAATTACAGGATTTCTATATACCCTTCCGATCCATTTACACGAATCCTTTGGCCATCTTTAATCAGCTTCGTCGCATTTTCCACACCTACAACCGCAGGCAGGCCGTATTCTCTGGCAATGACAGAACCGTGGGTCATCATCCCGCCCACTTCCGTCACTAAGCCTTTAATGGATACAAAAACCGGTGTCCAGCTTGGATCGGTAAATGTCGTAACCAGAATATCGCCTTCCTCCAAGGCGGCATCTTCCATTCTTAAAACGACCCGTGCCCGGCCTTCGACGGTCCCGGAGGAAGCAGGGATGCCTGCCAAAGCGTCTTTCGGGATGTTGCCGGTATCGTATGCACCGGATAAGACCTCGCCTTCGGAGGTTATGATACGGGGAGGTGATAATTTCTTATACGCCTCGTATTCCTCTTTCCTTTTCGTTATGACATCGTAATCCAACCGGCTTGTACGAACGGCCTCCCGGAATTCCTCAAAAGACAGGTAGCAGACATCCTCTTTCTCCCGGATCACTCCCTTTTGCACGAGCCGGGCGGCCTCCTTTAACAGGGACTGCTTAATGATCCAGAAATGCTCCATCATCAGGTACTTCGGGTATTCCTTGTAACCGATGAAGTTACGTAGAACGCTTATCTTCTTCCTTGCTTTCTTGGCCTTTTCCTTTCCGCCGGGCAATTGTTCCAGACGGTTCAGGAGGTCCCGCTCCTTCTGCTTTGCTTCCAGCAGGCCCCGCCTAACAAGGGCGCCATGGGCATCTGGTTCAAGATTCTTGATGTTGTTGAGAATCATCGGGGCCAGCGCGGTCGGCTGTTCGCTGAAACGGGGCCTGGTGATATCGATCTCGCCCGGGCAGCGCATGCCGTATTTTTCAAGATATGCCCGGATGGCCTGACTGACGGCGTCTCCGCCTTCCAGCTCGGCCAGGTCCTCAAAAAAGGTTTCGTCCTTGGCGTGTCCCAGATACTCCATCACCGCCGGATATTGACGGACGACATCCGCCACATCCAGCAGCTCCAGTCCCATTTCGGAAGTGACATCGTTGGCAACGGATTTGGTGAGCGAATCGGCCGTGCCCTTCTCGCCCAGCCACTTTTCCATGTGCTTATTGATCCAGCTCAGCGCTAATGTCCCGGCATAGATCACTCCCATGTTTTGGGGGGCATACGCCGCTTCTTTTAAACGCTTGAGCTCTTCGATAACGGCGGCAAACAGTTCTTCTCCGGACAAATTTGCTGTCCTTTGCCCCATATCTCTGATCAATGCCTTATTTTTTGACAACAGCGTTTGAACGACGGATGGATCGTTGTCGCGGGAAATCTTCATAAACTGAGCGACCAGTCCCCAGGAAAAATACCCCGACCCCATGCTGAGGGCTTTTTTGCCGCGCGACAATGATTTCATAAAGTCTTTTCGCTTTATTAAGCTCTTGAGCGCAGTATGCATGAGAGGGTCCATCTTATCCGCGGCCATGAGTACAACCTTTTGTCCCGTGAGAGAAGCCAAATCGTGCGCGATATCGAAGTACAGCCTTCCGCCGATTTGAATCAGGGGAAAATCATCGGTCGACAACTGAAAAAAGGACGAGCCCAACGGCCTCATGGCGTCGGTCATCATCTGCTGATGGCTGAACGACAGATACACATGGTTTTTTCCGTCCCGCACGTCCGGTATGGGATAAAGAGTGGTGATGGGACGGCTCTGGACGATAAAAATTTTGTTTTCATACAGGCACCATTCGATGTCCCGGGGGCCGCTGAAATAGGCTTCAATGCGCCTGCCCGTTTGTTCAAGCTCCAAAATCTGCTCGTCCGTCAGCGTCTGCATATTCTGATGTGCGGTATCGATCCTCTTCTCTTCTGTTCCGCCTTCTTTCAGGCCATAGATCGCCAGCTTCTTTGTCGAGATCTTCTTATCAACAATGCTGCCGTCGCGTACTTTATAGTTATCTGCGTTGACGAGACCGGAAACCAGTGCTTCGCCGAGACCGAAGCTTGCATCGATAGACACCACTTTGCGATTGAAAGTGATCGGGTCGGCAGTAAACAGGATCCCCGCCGCCTCTGGGAAAACCATCCGCTGGATGACCACAGACAGATAGACCTTGCGGTGGTCGAATCCGTTTTGGATACGATAGGTCACGGCACGGTCAGTAAACAGCGATGCCCAGCACTTGCTGATATGTTTCAGAATGGCCTCCCTTCCGATGATGTTCAGATACGTATCCTGCTGACCGGCAAAGGAGGCCGTCGACAGATCCTCCGCTGTGGCGCTGGACCGCACGGCATAAGCATTCTGCTCTCCCAGTTTTGCCAGATGACGCGTTACCTCTTCAGCGACTTCCTCCGGGATAGCCGTCTTTTCGATGACGCGGCGGATCTTAGCGCTAACTTCAATGATCCTTTCCTTATCTCCCGCCTTTACATGAGCGAGCTGTTCTAAGAGCTCAGGCAGCTCAGGTATTTGTCCGATTGTCTTTTTATACGCTTCCGTCGTGACGCAGAAACCTCCCGGTACTCTTATTCCCGCGATTCTGGACAGTTCCCCGAGGTTCGCTCCTTTCCCCCCGACGATAGGAAGCTTTGTTTTATCAATATCCTGAAAGCCAAGCACATAGGTATTCATACCGATTCACCTTTCTGTCTATTTTGAGTGTCAAAATATATTAGTCATGTCTGTCAATCCTTAGACAGTGCAATGCCTTCCTTGATAACTTTGATCGCATCGCCGAGATTCTTTAAATACTTTTCCTTGTCTGATCTGTTCCTGTAATACTCATTTAAACTAAATGTGGAAATCATATTAATCACCAGTTCAGAATCAACATCCGGTTTGATAAGACCGCGCTTCTTATCACGCTCAACCATTTTTACAAATTTATCAGTGGATGATTCACGGATTTTCATCGTAATTTCACTATTATCCAGTTCCATCCGCATCCCCAGCTCGACATACCCCGGTTTCTCGCTTCCTTGTTCAAGGGCTTCTCTGGTCGAATACATAATCACTTCAAAAACGTCTGCATCCGGATCCATTCCTTTTACCTGGCTTAGTATTTCAGACTTTTCTTTCGAAATGACTTCTATCATATAGAGATAGATATCTTCCTTATTATCAAAATATTGATAGAAACTGCCCTTAGGGATACCTGCATTCTTGATAATCTGATTAAGCGATGCCTCGCCGAAACTCCGGGCTGAGAACTCCTGCATGGCGGCATCGAATATTCGGTCTTTCTTTTCATCACTTAAATTATAAAAGGTTGCTTTTGGCATGACTTTTATCCTCCTGTAACGACCGAGTGGTCATATTGATTGTAAAAAAAATAATTTTTATTATGACCGGATGGTCGCATCGTGAGAATAGTATATGACCAACCGGTCACATTGTCAAGATGCTTCTTTCAAATATAACTTGAAATATGAGTATCTCTTTAGCCCATTTTCCTGCTGGGTCGTCAATTAATGATCGATCTTTCCCGAGGCCGTCAATCTTTCGAAAGACGGAAGCGTGTCCGCGATCAATCAATAAACTCCCGCAGCGGTCGATAAATTGCTGCTCATGATCGTTAAAACGGGGATGACGATCGATAAAGCTGCGGTAATGGCTGATCAAATTCCGGCCGCGTTTGATCCATCAATCAGGGACGATCTCTTTGTTCTGATTATTCTTACTTATCGATTCCAGTTTGTTTACTGTCGATTCTTTGGCCGTTACCGGCGATTTTAGCCGCGATTCACCGGAATATGCGGCGGGCCGAAGAAAAAGGCCGGGTGTTGCCGCTATGTAACGCCTGTCTGTGCAGGATATCTCTCTTTTTCAACGGAATAACCCGTCGTCCGCAGGAACATTCAAAAAAATAGACTGCCGCCTGTGCAAACCGATCGGTTTTCGGAAGAAGCGCTGGCGTTCTCGCGCCGCGGCCCGACTGGATACATGAGTTGAGGGGATACCCGTTATATGAAAACCTAAGGATAATATTTTGAACAAAAGCGGCAGGCCGCTCCGGGCCCTGTGGCCTTGAGAGGTGACCGCGACCATACAAAAAGCCCCGCCCATATAGCCCATTTGGCGGTGCCCTGTATGACATGTCGCTTCAATCTATCTCTGCAGTTTTCCTAATGCGCTTGACTCATCTATGAGTACCGCTGGACGCGATAAAGAAACTGCCGCCACGTATTTTACACAAGAAGCGGCGGGGCGGTTACGCAAACGTATGAATATATTGATCCAAAATCAGTAGCGCAGATAAGCAGTTGATGCCTTTTTACAGGCTGCCCTTAGCAGCCGCATGGGTATTGAGTTCTTTTAAGGTGCTATTAAAAACTGCCGGGGTTCTCCGGCAGTTGGTTATTGGGCGGCATGTTGCCGCTGCAAAGGGTTACAGTCTGACAGCGGACGGCGGTCTTATGCCTTCTTTGCCTCCGCTTCCAAAGCGCGGTGGCCGATATCTTTCCGAAAGAAGACGGCATCTGTCTGAATGTTTTCCAGATCGCGGTTCACGGCGTCGCGGGCAGCGCGGAGGCTGTCGCCGAGCCTTGTCACAAGCAGTACCCGTCCTCCGTTAGTCAGCCAGTCAGTGCCGGACTTTCTCGTTCCTGCATGAAAGAGCAGGGCATTTTCAGAAAGAGCGTCAAGGCGGCCGAGTTTTTCGCCTTTTTTGTATGAACCGGGATAACCCCTTGAGGCAAGCACTGTGCCGACAGCGGTCCTGTCCGTCCACCGCAGCTGCGGCCGGATTCCTTTCATCACATCCTGAATGGCCGCAATAAGATCCGATTCCAGGCGCGGCAGAACAACCTGTGTTTCCGGATCGCCGAATCTGCAGTTGAACTCGATCACTTTCGGGCCTTTTTCAGTCAGCATCAGCCCGGCATAAAGCACACCCGTGAATGGGCGCCCTTCTTGAACAAGCCCCGCTGCGGCCGGCTCGACAATGGTGCGCACAGCCTCGGCGACAACCGTCTGCGCAATCTGCAGAACCGGCGAATAGGCGCCCATCCCGCCGGTATTCGGTCCTTTATCTTCTTCAAAGGCCCGCTTATGATCCTGGGCAATCGCGAGCGGAACGACCAGCCCGCCGTGCACGAGCGCCATCAAGGAGAATTCTTCGCCCTCCAGATACTCCTCAATGACGACACGGGCACCTGCCCCGGCAAATTTTTTATCTTTCATCAATGTTTTCAGGCCCTGTCCGGCCGCTTCCATCGTCGGCGCAACAACGACTCCCTTTCCGGCGGCCAGTCCGTCGGCCTTCAGAACGATCGGGGCGCCGACTTCGTGCAGATAATTGCCGGCGGCCTGATAATCCGTAAACGTCCGATAATGCGCCGTCGGGATATTATACTTTTCCATCAGCGCCTTGGCAAAGGACTTGCTTCCCTCAATCTGAGCCGCCGCCGCGGACGGCCCGAAAATTTTCAGACCTTCTTTCTCAAAAAAATCGACGATCCCGCCGACAAGCGGCTGCTCGGGACCGACAAGCGTCAAGTCGATACGATGTGCTTTGGCAAAGGCGGCAAGTTGCTCAAAATCCATGACATCAATCGGCACGCATTCGGCGACGGCCGCTATTCCGTCGCTCCCCGGTGCCGCCAAAAGCTTATCTACTTTCGGGCTTTGTGCGGCTTTCCATGCCATTGCATGTTCGCGGCCGCCGCTGCCGATAATCAGGACATTCATGTTTCGGCTCCTTTCGAAAGTGCGGAAGATAAGAGCGGATCAGTGTTTAAAGTGGCGCATGCCCGTGAAAACCATGGCAATGTTGAATTTATTCGCCATATCTATCGATTCTTGGTCACGGATCGATCCGCCCGGCTGGATAATCGCTGTAATTCCGGCTTTGGCCGCTTCTTCGACTGTATCGCCCATCGGGAAAAAGGCATCCGACGCCAGTACCGCCCCTTTTGTCTTTTCTCCCGCTTCCTCAAGGGCGATTTTCGCCGCCCCGACACGGTTCGTCTGTCCGCCGCCCATACCGACCATCAGGCCGTCTCTGACAAGTGCAATTGCGTTGGATTTGACGTGTTTGACAATGGTCCAGGCGAAGGCCAGACTCTTCAGTTCATCATCGGTCGGTTTACGCTCCGTGGCAACCTTCAGATTTTCCCTGACGTCTTCATAACCCTTGGTATCGAGATCCTGAACGAGCATCCCGCCGCGCACCGACGTGTACTGTGTAAATTCCTGGCTGTCATCCGTCAGTTTAACCTGCAGCAGCCGAATATTCTTTTTCTTTTCCAGAATGGCAAGCGCTTCTTCCGAATAAGAGGGAGCAATGACGATTTCCAGAAAAATGCTGTGCAGTTTCTCGGCCAGCGCCTTGTCGACCGGGCGATTCAGTGCGATAATTCCTCCGAAAATCGAGACGGGATCGGTTTCGTAAGCTCTGTCGTAGGCTTCGTTGACCGTTTCGCCGATGCCAATGCCGCACGGATTCATATGTTTGACCGCGACAGCTGCCGGCTGCCGGAATTCCTTGACAATACCGAGCGCGGCATCCGCATCGCGGATATTGTTGTATGACAGTTCCTTGCCGTGAAGCTGCCCGGCCGCGGCAATGGTCGATTCATTTTCAATCGGTTCACGGTAGAAGGCCGCCCGCTGATGCGGATTTTCGCCGTAACGCAGCGCCTGCTTCTTCTCATAAGTGATTGTCAGTTTTTCCGGGAAAACTTCGCCCGTCTGTTTGGTGAAGTAGTCGGCAATCAGGGCGTCGTAGGCAGCCGTATGCCGGAAAACCTTGGCCGCGAGTTTTTGTTTCAGTTCGAAGGGAACCTCGCCGTTTTCATCCAGACTCTCCGCCACCAGATCATAGTCGGCAGGATCGCAGACGACGGTCACGCTTTCATGGTTTTTCGCCGCTGAGCGGAGCATGCTCGGCCCGCCGATATCGATATTTTCAACGGCCTCACTATAAGCAGCATCGGGCCTGGAAATGGTCTCCTTGAAAGGATAAAGATTAACGATCACAAAATCGATCGGCTGAATGCCGTGCTCGGCGATGGCATCCATATGTGCCTTTTTGCTGCGAACAGCAAGCAGCCCGCCGTGAATAGCCGGATGCAGCGTCTTCACACGCCCGTCGAGGATCTCGGGAAAACCGGTCACGTCGCTGACCGAGGCCACTGGAAGGCCTGCATTTTCAATCGCTTTTTTTGTTCCGCCCGTTGAAATGATTTCAACACCTGCATCCACCAATTTTTTTACAAAATCAATCAGTCCGGTCTTATCTGAAACACTGACTAAAGCACGCTTTGCCACTTTGACTCTTCCCTTCCTCAGTTTCCAAGTATTTTCGCAATTGTTTTCGGATAAAGGACATGTTCTGCCGCATGCACGCGTTCTGTTAAAGAGTCGATCGTATCTCCGTCTTCAACCGGAACGGCAGCCTGGGCAATGATCGGTCCGGTGTCCATCCCCTCGTCAACATAATGCACCGTCACACCCGTAATCTTGACTCCCTTTCGCAGAGCCTGGCCGATCGCGTCGAGCCCGGTGAAGGACGGGAGCAGCGCGGGATGCAGATTCACGATCCGGTGCGGATAGGCTCCAAGCAATGTCTTGCCGAGGATGCGCATATACCCCGCGAGAAAAATGTACTCAATGCCGCACGCCTGACAGGTTTCTTTAATTTCTTCCTCAAAGGCGCGCTTGCTCGGATAATCTTTGCGTACAATCACTCGTGTTCTGACACCGGCTTCTCTCGCCAGGTCAATAACATGGGCACCCGGCTGATCGCAGATCATCAGCTCGATAACGGCCGCTATTTCGCCGCGCCGGACAGCCTCGGCGATTGCCTGAAAATTGGTTCCGTGACCCGAGGCAAAAATCGCTATTTTATGCTTCATCCAGATTCACCAGCGCCAATCCCTGTCTTTCGGTCACCTGTCCGATCACATAAGGCGTTTCGCCCAGCTCTCTCAGCCGGTCGACCGCGAAGCCTTCGTCTGCCGGAGCCACCGCCATCACCATGCCGATGCCCATATTAAATGTGCGGTACATGTCCTGTGCCGTCAGTCCGCCCAGCTCTTTCAGCCAGCGGAAAACAGCCGGGACCGGCCAGATGGCCGTGTCGATTTCGGCGCCGAGGCCTTCCGGAAACATTCTCGGCACGTTTTCATAAAAGCCGCCGCCCGTAATATTGGCCAGCCCGCCGATCGTGATTTCCTGCAGCAGGCTGAGAATCGGCTTGACATAAATCCGTGTCGGCCTGAGCAGTTCATCGGCGATCGTCCGGCGCGGATCGGGTCTATACGCATCGCTGAATTTCAGGGACGCATCGGCGATGACTCTCCGGACAAGAGAAAAGCCGTTGCTGTGAAGACCGTTTGATGCGAGGCCGATCAGCCGGTCTCCGGGTCTGATGTTTTCCCCGGTGATCCGTTTCGCTTTTTCAACCACGCCGACAGCAAAACCGGCAATGTCGTAATCGTCTCCCCGATACATGCCCGGCATCTCCGCCGTTTCGCCGCCGATCAGGGCACAGCCGGCCGCTTCGCAGCCATCGGCGATCCCTTTAACGATCGCTTCGGCTTTTGCGGGCTCCAGCGATCCGCAGGCCAGATAATCGAGGAAGTAGAGCGGTTCGGCACCCTGTGTGATGATATCATTGACACACATCGCCACCGCATCCGTACCCACCGTATCATGACGGCCGGTGGCGGAAGCAACCATCAGTTTTGTTCCGACACCGTCTGTTCCGGATACAAGCACCGGTTCCTTAAGATTCATCTTCGACAGATCGATCGCGCCGCCGAAACCGCCCAGAGCGCCGACCACTTCGGGACGAAACGTCCGCTGCACATGTTTCCTGATTCGGTCCACCGTTTCATAGCCGGCCTCAATGTTCACACCGGCATTTTTATACGCATCGGCCATTTTTTTATCTTCCTTCCTTCAGACAAGCATTTCTTTTTCATGCGGCAGAACGGTACCCGGATAAATTTCAGTCGGATATTTTCCGGTAAAGCAGGCCAGGCACTGGCCGCAGTTTTTCAGTGCAGGATCGCGGCCGATCGCCTTCATCAGGCCGTCGACGCTCAGAAAAATGAGCGAATCGGCACCGATTTCTTCCCGGATTTCTTCCACTGAGTGTGTGGCGGCGATCAGTTCGGATGAGGTCGATGTATCGATCCCGTAAAAACAGGGATGGGTAATCGGCGGTGAGCTGATCCGCACGTGAACTTCCGTCGCGCCGGCGTCCCGCAGCATACCGACGATCCGCCTGCTGGTCGTGCCGCGGACAATCGAATCATCGACCATCACGACACGCTTGCCTTCAATAATCGCACGTACGGGAGAAAGTTTCATTTTAACGCCTTGTTCGCGTAGTTCCTGTGAAGGCTGAATAAACGTCCGGCCGACATAGCGGTTCTTGATCATGCCGAGTTCATAAGGAATTCCCGTTGCTTCCGCATAACCGATTGCCGCCGAAATGCTTGAATCGGGGACCCCGGTGACCACATCGGCCTCAACTGGAGCTTCCTGCGCCAGCAGCCGGCCGAGATTTTTACGGGCGGCATGGACGTTGATTCCCTGAATGTTGCTGTCCGGCCTTGAAAAATAGATATATTCCATGCTGCAGATCGCCGGAGTCGAGTGATTCGTATAGAATTCCGAATGCAGGCCGTCACCGTCGATTATCAAAATTTCTCCGGGATGAATGTCGCGTACAAAGGTCGCTCCGATCAGATCGAATGCACAGGTTTCTGAGGCAACGACCCAGGCCTCGCCAAGCCGTCCGAGAGAGAGCGGCCGCAGGCCATTCGGATCAAGCGCCGCGATCAGCTGATGTTCGGTCAGCATGGTCAGCGCATAGGCTCCCTTTATAACGGAAAGCGCATGCTTGACACTTTCAATGAAATTATCGGAAAAGTCCCTTTTGATCAAATGAGCGATCACTTCCGTATCGGACGTCGTCTGAAAAATGCTCCCGCGCTCCTCCAGCTCGCCTTTCAGCTTATGGGCATTAACAAGGTTGCCGTTATGGGCAATCGACAACGTATCCTTCTGGGAGCGGAACACAAGCGGCTGGACGTTGGCATAGCTGTTTCCGCCCTGAGTCGAGTAGCGGACGTGGCCGATTGCCGCATGCCCTTTGTTTAATTGTTCAAGTTTTTCATGATCAAAAACATCGTTCACAAGTCCGAGTCCTTTATGATCGTAGATGCGCTTTCCGTCTGATACGGCGATACCCGCCCCCTCCTGGCCGCGGTGCTGCATGCTGTGAAGTCCGTAATAAGTCAGTCTCGCCGCATTGACATGTCCCCAGATTCCGAATACTGCACATTCTTCGTTTAATTCTCTGCCGACATCATGCATGACAGGACTCCTCTCCATTCTTTTTCAAGTTCGGGCCGGTTCAAAGAGACCTTTTCAGATGCAAAGCTAATATGGATCTGTTCATCGCGGGTAACCTTCCCGGCAAACGCGGCGTCATCCACTGCGGCCTCAAAGGCCTTCATGGACGTCTCAGGGACAGACACAACAAAGCGGGACTGCGTTTCAGAGAAAAGCTCCGCAGCCGGGTCAGTGTCAAAATGCAGGTCCACGCCGAACGGTGTCCCGAAAACGGATTCGGCAACCGCCGCTGCCAGGCCGCCTTCGGAAATATCATGGGCGGAAGATAGATAGCCCGCTTTGATCGCTTTCAGGAGCTGGGACTGCCGCTTCTTTTCAAGGGACAGATCAAGCATCGGCGCCCTGCCGCTTGCTTTGCCCTCGATCAGCATCTGCAGCGCGCCGGCGCCGAATTCAGGCGCCGCCGTGCCGATGACATAAACTGCATCGCCTTCGTGTTTAAAAGAAGCAGTCATGACGCGGGCCAGATCCTCAACAAGGCCGACCATACCGACCACCGGTGTCGGATCAATCGCTTCACGGTCCGTCTCGTTATAGAGAGAAACATTGCCGCTGATGACCGGAGTCTCCAGCGCTGCGCACGCTTCCGCCATGCCTTTGACCGACTCCTCCATTTCCCAGAACACTTCCGGCTTTTCGGGACTGCCGAAGTTCAGGCAGTCGGTGATGCCGAGCGGAAGAGCGCCCGAACAGACAATATTGCGCGCCGCTTCGGCAACGGCGATCTTCCCGCCTTCCCTTGGATCCAGCGCCAGATACTTTGCGTTGCAGTCCGTCGTCATCGCAAGCCCTTTTTTCGTACCTCTGATGCGGATAACAGCGGCATCGGAACCGGGGGCAACGACCGTATTCGTCTGCACCATATAGTCGTACTGACGGGTGACCCATTCCTTCGAAGCCAGCGTCGGCTGTGCAAGCAGCTTTTTAATCGTTGCGGCAAAGTCCTGGATATCGGGTACCCAGTTCGGTACCGATTGATTGGCTGTATATTCAGCCGGCACCGCAGACGGCATGTGGCGCACCGGAGCGGAGGCAAGTGCGTCCGACGGCACCTCGGCAACGATTCTGCCCTTATGTTCGAGACGAAGCACTTCTTTTTCAATGACTTCCCCGACGGCAACCGCATGAAGGCCCCAGCGTTCGAAAATCTTTTGGATTTCTGTCTCGCTGCCTCTTTTGATAACGATCAGCATCCGTTCCTGAGACTCGGACAGCATCATTTCATAGGGGGTCATGTCCGTTTCGCGCTGCGGGATCAGATCGAGATTCATATGGATGCCGACTCCCGCTTTCGCAGCCATTTCGCTGGCGGAGGAAACGAGCCCCGCCGCGCCCATGTCCTGAATGCCGACGAGCGCTTCATGCCTGGTCAGTTCGAGGCACGCTTCAACCAGCAGTTTTTCCATGAACGGATCGCCGACCTGAACCGCCGAGCGTTTCTCATCCGATTTTTCCGTAATCTCTTCGGAAGCGAATGTCGCGCCGTTGATTCCGTCGCGGCCCGTGCTCGCGCCGACGTACATCACCGTATTGCCGATTCCGCGCGCCTGGCCGACCTGGATATCCTCATGATTCATGATCCCGACGCACATCGCATTGACGAGCGGGTTGCCATTGTAACAATTGTCAAACTGCAGTTCACCGCCGACCGTCGGAATGCCGATGCAGTTGCCGTAGCCGGCGATCCCGCTGACGACCTCTTCAAACAGATAGCGGACGTGCGGATCGCTCAGATCGCCGAAGCGGAGCGAATCGAGCAGGGCAACCGGACGAGCGCCCATGGAGAACACATCGCGGATGATTCCGCCGACTCCGGTAGCCGCACCCTGATAAGGCTCAATCGCCGACGGATGGTTATGGCTTTCAATCTTGAACACGACAGCCTGGCTGTCGCCGATATCAATGATTCCCGCGCCTTCACCCGGCCCCTGAAGTACGCGGCTTCCGCTCGTCGGAAAAAGTTTGAGCAGCGGTTTTGATGTTTTATAGCTGCAATGCTCGGACCACATGACGGAGAAAAGGCCGGTTTCCGTATAGTTCGGTTTTCGGCCGAGAAGTCGCGCAACTTCCCGGTATTCGTCCTCTGTCAATCCCATTGTTCTGTAGATTTTCTCCCGTTCAATCTGTTCCGGTGACGGTTCAAGATGTGTAAGCGGCATGTGCGGATTCCCTCCAGTAGTTCAAGATTGACTGAAAAAGCCGAAGCCCGTCGTCGCTGCCGAGCAGAACGTCCGCCGCCCGCTCGGGATGGGGCATCATGCCGAGCACGTTGCCGTTCCGGTTGACGATACCGGCAATAGCCGCCCGCGAACCGTTCGGATTTTCGCCCGCATAGGTGAAAACGATCCGCTGTTGATCCCTCAGTTCCCGAAGCGTTTCGTCATCACAATAGTAGTTGCCTTCACCGTGCGCGATCGGAATGCGGATGATTTCGCCTTCCTTATATAATGAAGTAAAAAGCGTACGGTTATTTTCCATCCTAAGATTCACTGTCTCGCAGATGAACTTAAGATGCTTGTTTTTCAGCATCGCGCCCGGCAGCAGGCCGGCCTCAAGCAGAATCTGGAAACCGTTGCACACGCCGAGCACCGGCTTGCCCTCCCCGGCTGCCCTGACGACAGCAGGCATGATACCGGCAAAGCGGGCAATCGCGCCGGAACGGAGGTAATCTCCGTACGAAAAGCCCCCTGGAATCATCACCGCATCGAAGCCGTCAAGCGAGGTTTCCGCGTGCCAGACGTATTCCGCCTCTTCGCCGAGGCCGTCCTTGATCGCGTAGTACATGTCCTGATCACAGTTCGATCCGGGGAAAACAATGACCGCGGTTTTCACAGGTGTTCCTCCTCCTCAATTTCATAACGATAATTTTCAATCACTGTGTTGGCCAGCAGCCTGCTGCAGATCGCATCGACCTGTTCCGCCGGATCCGCCGCGTCTTCTATTTCAAGTTCGATATATTTGCCGATCCGGACGTCCTTCACATTGCGATAGTCCATATTATGGAGCGACTGCATCACGGCCTGGCCCTGAGGATCCAGCACGCTCTCTTTCAGAGTAATAAACACCTTCACCTTTTTCATTGCACGGCCTCCAGGCGGCTCAGCAGTTTTTCATAGGTTTCGGGCAGATCGGCAATGTTGCGGCGGAAAACGTCCTTGTCGAGTTTTTCATGAGTTTCCTTGTCCCAGAGGCGGCACGTATCCGGCGAAATCTCATCGGCAAGAACAATCCCGCCGTCTGTCTTCAGTTTGCCGAATTCCAGCTTAAAATCGACCAGCAGAATACCCGCTTCGGCAAAGAGAGCCTGCAGCACTTTGTTGACGTTGAGCGCCTGGCGGCGAATTTCCGTCAATTCCGCCTCCGTTGCAATTTTCACGGCCAGCGCGTGGTCGTCGTTGATCATCGGATCGCCCAGCTCATCGCTCTTGTAGTAAAATTCAATAATCGTCCGTCCGAGATCCGTTCCTTCATCAAGGCCGAGGCGTTTTGCCAGGCTGCCGGCAACGATATTGCGGATAACCACTTCGATCGGAATAATATCGACCGCTTTGACGAGCTGCTCGGTCTCGGAAATTTTTTCAATAAAATGGGTCGGGAGATTGTGTGCCTGCAGCACATGAAAAATTCGCGTGCAGATCGCGTTGTTTAGCCGCCCCTTGCCGGGAAAAACGGCTTTCTTCTTGCCGTTGAACGCAGTCGCATCATTTTTGTACTCAACGCGCAGAACATTCGGATCGTCTGTCGTGAACATTTTCTTTGCCTTGCCTTCATACAGTAACTGGCTCATCATTTTTCCCCTTTGTCTGATCAGATTTTCAGCGGCTCGCCGAACCTGTCTTTTATGTCAATAAACGCCCGTTTCAGTCATTCAAACCGAGACGTTCAAAAATGAGATTAACGTTTTTCAGATGATATGTTTCATCGAAGCAGGCGTCAATTTCATCCTGGGACAGCTTATCCGTGATGCGCTCATCCTGCTCGATCAGCTTTTTGAAAGGTGTTTCGGTTTCCCATGACTTCATGGCGTTCGGCTGAACAATATCATACGCCTGCTCCCGGCTCATGCCCTTTTCAATCAGTGCCAGCAGCACATGCTGAGAAAACGGGAGGCCGAATGTCCGTTTCATGTTGCGGCGCATATTTTCCGGGAAGACGGTCAGATTCTCAAGAATGCCGGAGAAGCGGTGCAGCATATAATCGAGAGAGATTGTCGCATCGGGAAGAATGATCCGTTCCGCCGACGAATGCGAGATATCGCGTTCATGCCAGAGCGGTATATTTTCATAGGCTGTCATCATATAGCCGCGGATGACACGCGCCATGCCGCACATGTTCTCGGAACCGATCGGATTGCGCTTATGGGGCATCGATGACGAACCTTTCTGGCCTTTTGCAAAACCTTCCTCGACCTCGCGGATTTCCGAACGCTGGAGGCCGCGGATCTCGACGGCAAACTTTTCAATCGATGTCGCGATCAGAGCCAACGTCGCCATATAATGTGCATGCCGGTCCCGCTGCAGCACCTGGGTCGAAATCGGCGAAGCCTTTAATCCGAGATGCTCGCAGACGTATTTTTCGACAGACGGATCAATATTCGCATAGGTGCCGACCGCTCCCGAAAGCTTGCCGACGCGGATGTCGTCGGCGGCTTCCCTGAACCGAGCAAGATTGCGTTTCATCTCTTCGTACCAGAGGGCCATAACCAGGCCGAATGTCGTCGGTTCGGCATGGACGCCGTGGGTCCGGCCCATCATCACGGTGTTTTTGTACTTTTTCGCTTTTTCGCGGATGACAGCGATAAAATGTTCAATATCCTTCAGTAAAAGAGCATTGCACTGCCGAAGCAGATAGGACTGTGCCGTGTCGACGACATCCGTTGACGTCAGCCCATAGTGCACCCACTTCTTTTCATCGCCGAGCGACTCCGAAACCGTGCGGGTAAAGGCAACCACATCGTGGCGCGTCATCTGTTCAATTTCATGGATGCGTTCCACCGTAAAGGTTGCGTTTCTCCTCAGTTTCTTAACGTCCTCCTTCGGAATTTCCCCCAGTTCAGACCAGCCTTCGCAAGCAAGAAGCTCGACTTCAAGCCAGGCCTTGTATTTGTTCTCTTCCGTCCAGATAGCGCCCATCTCCGGACGCGTGTAACGATCAATCATGAATTTAAACCCGCTTCCTGTTCAATTTTCCATATCCCTAATCTCTCTGCTTTATCTACGGCTTCCTGTACGGAGTCGCCCAGGATCGTCAGATGCCCCATTTTCCGGCCTTCTCTCGCCTCACTCTTGCCGTACAGATGCAAATGCGCATCCGATAAAAGTGAAAGGTTGTCCAGTACCGGCTGCAGATGCTCGCCGAGTATATTAACCATGATCACCGGTTTCAGAAGATCCGGACGGCCGAGCGGCAGGCCGCAGATCGCCCGAATATGCTGCTCGAACTGCGACGTCTCGCAGGCATTGATTGAAAAATGGCCGGAATTGTGCGGACGCGGCGCGGTTTCATTGACATAGACCGTGCCGTCTTTGCCGACAAACATTTCAACGGCAAGCGTGCCGACGAGATGGAGCGTCTCCGCAAGACGCAGCGCATAGCCGGCGGCTTCTTCGCGGAGTGCACCCGGTATTCTCGCCGGCACAATCGTGTGATGCAGAATATGATGGCGGTGTATATTTTCAGCAACGGGAAAAACCGATGTTTCCCCCGCCGTGCTGCGCACGACGATTACGGAAATTTCTTTTTCAAAAGGCAGCCATTTCTCAAGTTCGAACGGCACGCGGCCGATGTGCGGAAGCGCTTCCTTCAGATCGTCCTCCGACTGCAGCGTATACTGCCCCTTTCCGTCATAGCCGCCTTCTGTAGTCTTCAGTACGGAAGGAAAGCCGATTTCGGCAATCGCCGATCTCAATTCGCTTTCATTCCTGACGGGACAATAAGGAACCAGCGGAAGACCGGCCGCTTCGATCGCCGCCTTTTCATTAAGCCTGTCTTTCGTGATCTCAAGCAAATGCCAGCCCTGCGGGAGATAGCTGTGCTCCTGCAGATAATCGGCTGTCCCGACAGCGACGTTTTCAAACTCATAGGTCACAACATCCGCACATTCCGCCATTTTTCTTGCGGCTTCCGGATCATCGTATGGCGCCGTAATCGCTGTATCGGCGGCCTGAGCGCACGGACAGTCCTCCGTTGGATCGAGCACAGCAATGCGGTAGCCCATCTGTTTGGCAGCAATCGCCATCATCCGCCCGAGCTGGCCGCCGCCGAGAATGCCGATGGTCTGTCCCGGCAAAATGATCTTCCGCTTCAACTTAGATCACTTTCCTTTACTTTCTGTTCCAGCGATTGACGGTAACCGTCCAGCCGTTCTTTCAGCGATTCGTCGAACGCCGACAGAAAGCGGGCGGCCAGAAGCCCGGCGTTTGTCGCTCCGCTTGCGCCGATCGCCACTGTAGCAACGGGGATTCCTGCGGGCATCTGTACAATGGACAGCAGCGAATCGATGCCGTGCAGCGCTCTCGACTGCACCGGAACGCCGATCACGGGCAGGGTGGTCTTCGCCGCTACCATTCCCGGCAGGTGCGCCGCGCCGCCCGCGCCGGCGATAATCACTTTCAGGCCGCGCTCCCTTGCCGTCTCCGCATAGTGAAACATCAGATCCGGCGTACGGTGAGCCGAAATCACTTTTTTCTCATACGGGATCTCCATGTTCTCCAGAACATCACACGCATTTTTCATCGTTTCCCAGTCCGAGCTGCTTCCCATGATCACACCGACTGTTGCTTTACTCACAATGCTGCCTCCCCAAAACAATTTGTTAAAAGGGCAGAGATTTCCTTTGAACATATGGCATTAGAAAACCTGACTCCGCCAACCCTTTGGCACAGGCGAAGCCTTCGCTGTGCCGGCCGGGGGCAGCCTCATGCCGAAACAGGCCGCTGAACGCGGCGCGCACAGGACATTCGGCTGCTGCACGATTCTTCTAAAAATTTGTACGTGCTATAGAATAAAAAAAGCCCAGAACAGCCGCCTCTCCAAAAAAAAGAGAAAACAAACCGCCTGGTCTCCTAACCGCAGATCAGCGGTTCAAGCGACAGAACGTTATGATTTCCCTTCATAGTCCGGCAATTTCCGGTCGCCGGGTAGAAACAGATGGGCCATATTCCCAAAAATATATGAGGGTTTACATTCTTCTTTTTTGACACTCTCATCATATCAGCATCGTTCGGATTGTGTCAACCTAATAATCGAACATTGTAAGAGCAGCGAGACGGTATTGTTCGCCTTTTGTCTCCTAAATTCCGGAAAAAAGGGCAAATGCCCGTTATTCTTTGCCGGATGAGCGGGACGATACACCTTAGGATTCAGTGAATATAAAACGCCAAAGCCACAAATCCGAAGGTAATCAGTATCGATCCGGAGATATTGGTAATAACCTGTACGAGAAAGCTCGGCGTGTACTTCAACATCTTTCCTTCTATGGTCATCGCGATACTTGCCGAGTTGTCCTTTCCCTTTTCGTGCTCGGCATGGATCAGTAATTTTTTCCCTGCCGTTTTTATTTTTCGTGTCAGAATATAACCGGCAAACATCAGAGCGATGCCGGCGAGCCAGAACAGGATAGCCAGAATTAAAGAAACCATCGGTACTCACGTCCTTTTGGATTGATTATCCTTTATCATGGCTCAGCTTGTTCCCCGCTATGCGGCACGCCTCGCTTCAGATCAGAAAACTTCACCCGCGGCAGCCGGGGAGTCCTTATGCCCAGATTGCAGTACCTGATCGCCGGCTGATACTATAAAAGCGATACTTGCGGCATAAAAAAATTCCTCTTCGAAGTGCACAATCCCGGACTGCCGGACTTTGATGTTCGACTTAGGATAGTACAAAAAGAAAAGGAATTTTTTCAATCTGTTCCGGACTTAACCAAAAATCACTGCAAAGAAAATAATGAAGACGAAAAACAGGCCATACACAATCGGATGAATTTCTTTTGCCCGTCCGGAAGCAATCATGGTGATCGGATACGCGATAAATCCGAGAGCGATGCCGTCGGAAATGCTGTAGGTCAGCGGCATGCCAAGCACGGTCAAAAAGGCTGGAACGGCAATTTCGAATTTATCCCATTCAATTTTTTTCAGAGCGCTAGCCATCAGCACACCAACGATGATCAGGGCAGGCGCGGTAACCTGCGAAGTCACAACGGCCAGCAGCGGCGAGAACAGAAGGCCGAACAGGAACAGGATGCCGGTAACCACGGCTGTCAATCCGGAACGGCCGCCTACCGCAATACCTGTAGAGGATTCGATATATGCCGATGTCGGTGAAGTACCGAGCACCGAGCCGACAAGCATGGATGACGAATCGGCCAGCAGTGCCTGGCCGACACGGGGCATCTTGTTGTCTTTGATGAATCCCGCCTGTTCGGCAAGGCCGATCAAGGTGCCGGCGGTATCAAAGAATGTGACAAGCAGGAAGGTCAGGACTACGACGGCAAGCTGCACCGTATTAATGTCGGCGACATGGGTAATCGCCACGCCGAACGTCGGTGCCAGGCTGGGTGCCGTCGAAATAATCTGGGTCGGCAGCGGAATCAGGCCGAAAATCATGCCGGCAATCGCGGTCAGCGCCATGCCGATGAAAATGGAGCCTGGAATCTTCCGGCACATCAGAATGATTGTGACAATCAGGCCGAAAATGGTCAGCCAGGTCGTTCCCTTCGTCAGCATCGCGAAAGAAACGATCGTACTCTTACTGGGGACGATCAGGCCGCCCTCGCTCAGCCCGATAAAAGCGATAAACATCCCGATGCCGGCAGCCATCGCCAGTTTCATGCTTTGCGGAATGGCATTAATGATCAGTTCGCGAATTTTAAATATTGTAATAATGAAGAAAATAACCGCGGCAATAAAAACCCCTGCAAGGGCCGTCTGCCACGGAACCTTCATGCCAATGACAACGGAATAAGCAAAAAAAGCATTGACACCCAGGCCGGGCGCGATGGAAATCGGATATTTGGCAACAATTCCCATAATCAGACAGCCAAGCGCGCTGGACAGGGCGGTCGCCGTGAAGACCGCACCCTTGTCCATGCCAGAAGCGCCAAGCACGCTGGGGTTGACAAACAATATGTACCCCATTGAAATAAACGTTGTCAGACCGGCCAGCACCTCGCGGCCGAGCGTTGTTTTCAATTCAGAGAACTGAAAATAACGTGATAACCAATTGCTGTTCACAATAATCCCCCTTTTTAAATCGTCCCCATTTCCATTCATTGTCCATTTTCCCCCGGAGATACGGATGGATTCCTCCGGCTCTTCAGCACGAAATAGAGCATAAAAACAAAAAAAGCTTCAAAACACATTGAAGCATCCTATAAAGAATAAATGAACCGCCGCAGGAACCGAAAAAAATTTTAACGAATGCTCATAAAGATGGACGACTTTTTTTGCACATTCATTATAACAACGAGGCCGAGTAGAGTCAAACAAATTACGAACGTTTTTGTATATGAATTATAAATTGTTCGTGAATTCAGGATGATATCAAACCTGTGGGTAAAGCTTATCAAAATGTACAGCCGATTGCATGATTCTTTCGTGCATTAAAGCAGCATCCTGCTCACGCTTTAAATGAGAATCGTTTACACTGCAGATAAAATCATGTACGATGGATTTGTGAACCGATTCACAGATCATGGCAGATCTTAACCGTATTCTCCTGTACGGCTGAAATCCGGATTTGTGCTGAATTCAAAGGGAGGATCAAAATAATGAAATTTTTTATGTTCCACGTTATTAAAGAGGAAGAAGAAGCGGTCAAACGCTGGTCGGATCGGCATCATATCGACATCGGCATCTCCCGGGACGTCCTTTCAATCCGGACGGTTAATCAGGTCAAAGGCTGCGACGGCCTTTGTATACAGCAGACCGTGCCCGTCGGCGGTCCGGCCGTTTATCAAAAATTAAAACAATACGGAATCCGGCAGATTGCCACGCGCTCTGCCGGATACGATATGATCGACTTAAGAGAAGCAGATCGGAACGGTCTGACTGTCACGAATGTTCCGGCTTACTCTCCTTATGCAGTGGCCGAACTGGCCGTTACCCAGGCCCTGAGTCTTGTCCGCCGCATTCCCCAATTCGATGAACGGATCGCCCGCCACGATTTTCGCTGGAACGGCCTGATCTCACGGGAAATACGGTCCATGACCGTCGGCATCATCGGCACCGGACATATCGGTGCGATCGCCGCCCGGCTGTTTAAGGGGCTGGGGGCCCATGTCATCGCGTTTGATCAGTATCCAAACGAAAAATTAGCAGACATCCTCGACTACCGTTCTTCCATGGAAGACGTCCTTCGCGAGTCGGACATTGTTTCGCTGCATACGCCGCTATTCGACTCCACGACACACATGATCAATAAAAATACACTGAAATTAATGAAGAGCAGCGCATTCCTGATTAATATGGCACGCGGCGGCCTCGTCAACACCGACGATCTGATAGAGGCACTTGAAAACCGGGAGATCGCGGGCGCCGCATTGGACACCTTTGAAGATGAACGTTTCATTAATCAGGATCTGAGCCACGAAACAATCGACAATCCGCAGCTGTTGAAACTGATCCATCTGGATCAGGTGATCCTGACCCCCCATGTCGGGTTTTTCACAACAACAGCCGTTCAAAACATGGTCGAAGGCGGCCTGAACAGCGTTCTCGATATTTTAACGACAGGAACAAGCAAAAATCAAGTGCAGCCGCCGTCCAAAGAAAAATGAACAAATAAGACCAGTTAGTGAAAAACCGGGCACATGGTTGCCCGGTTTTTTTACTTGAGGCTTCTTGATTTATTGAAGATACAACCTGCTTCCCCGGCTCGGGACAGTCCTGATGACCTTATCCACCGGATTTCGGGAGAGCTATCGGCCGATTCAGGCGCTCTACCAGCCGAATTAGGGGTTCTATCGGCCAAATCAGGCGCTCTACCAGCCAAATCAGGGGCTCTATCGGCCGATTCGGGCGCTCTACCAGCCAAATCCGTGGGACTATCAGCCGATTCGGGCGCTCTATCGGCCAAATCAGGCGCTCTACCAGCCGAATTAGGGGCTCTATCGGCCGATTTTGGAAGCCATCCGGCCCTCACTCCGGCCGGGTAGCTCCGTTCTTCGTTTAGTCGAACAAACGACCGCCCTCTCCGTTCCCCGGAAGTTGAGCTTTAACCTTCCTGATAATATTTTCCACAGTTAACCCGTATTCTTGAAAGAGCTCTTCCGGGCTGCCGGTCTGACCGAATCTATCTGCAATGGCGACTTTTGCGACAGCCGCCGGATCATGTTCGGCAACAATTTCGGCAACAGCGGAAAATAGGCCGCCGAACATCGTATGCTCTTCCGCTGTCACTATTTTCCCGGTTTTCTTTGCGTAATGGAGAATCAATTCTTTATCAATCGGCTTGATCGTTGCAAAATTAAGAACGGCTGCGTGAATTCCATCGCGTCTCAGTCTTTCGGATGCCTCCAATGCGCGGGGAACCATGGCCCCCGTGGCCATGATGGCCGCATCCTCACCGTCTGCCAGTACTTCTCCCTTGCCGATATGAAAGGTGTAATCGGCTGAATGGATGATCGGCAGTTCCAGTCTGCTCAGGCGAAGATAGACAGGCCCGTCATACGCATATGCGGCTTCGACCGCCTGCTCCACTTCAACGGCATCGCACGGAACAATAACAGTCATATTCGGCACGCTCCGCATTAAAGAAATGTCTTCAATCGCTTCATGGCTGCCTCCATCTTTCCCGGCAGATAATCCGGCATGAGTCGCAGCAATTTTAACATTTAATCGGGGATAGGCAATGGAATTTCGAATTTGTTCAAAAGCCCGTTCTGTAGCGAACAATGCAAAAGTCGAGGCGAAAGGGACAAATTTGCAGGCGGCAAGGCCGGCAGCGGCCCCCATCATGTTTTGCTCAGCAATGCCCATGTTAAAAAAACGTTCCGGAAATGCCGTTCCAAATTTACAGGTTTTTGTCGACTCTGAGAGATCGGCATCGAGCACAACGACGTCCGGATGCTTTTTACCAAGTTCGAGCAATGCTTCTCCATAGGCATCTCTCAAGGCGACTCTTTCTGACTGTACTCCGGTCATACGGATGCCTCCAATTCTCTTAGTGCATTTTTGTATTCTTCTTCATTAGGCGCCTTGCCGTGCCAGGCCGCCTTATTTTCCATGAAGGAAACCCCCTTGCCTTTAACGGTATTGGCAACAATGGCCGTCGGCTGCTCTTTTATCATTTTTGCATTTTGAACAGCATCCTCAATCTGCTGAAAATCATGACCGTCAATTTCAATCACGTGCCAATTAAACGCCCTCAGTTTATCGGTTATCGGTTCGGTATTCATGACTTGACCGGTTGTTCCGTCAAGCTGAATCCCATTGTGATCAAGAAAAAGAATCAAATGATCTAATTTATATTTGGCGGCGCTCATTAACGTTTCCCAGATTTCGCCCTCTTCCATCTCACCGTCCCCGGCAAGTACATAGACATAATAATCTTTATGATTCAATTTCCCGGCCATGGCCATTCCGGCCGCAGCCGCAAATCCCTGTCCTAAAGAACCCGTCGACATATCAACGCCCGGTGCTTTTTTCATATCCGGATGTCCCTGAAGTTTTGAGCCGAATTTTCTGAGCGTCTCTAGCTCCCCGCGCGGGAAAAACCCTTTTTCGGCAAGAGCACTGTATAGAACAGGCGCTGCATGCCCCTTGCTCAATACAAATCTGTCTCTGTCCTCCCATTCAGGATCGTCTGCTTTAATATTCATCTCTTTAAAATAGAGATAGGAAACAATCTCCGCCGAAGAAAAGGAGCCGCCGATATGCCCGGATTTCGCATGATACACTGCATTAAGAACATCTATTCTCAGCCGGTTTGCCGTATTCTGAAGCGTTGATAAATCCAAGACGATCACCTCCTATTATTTTGCTGTATTTTCAATATTTTCTGCTGCATGCTCTTTACGGGTCCGCCGTCTAAGCAGCAGGCTGATGACCGCAAGAACCGCGATTAAAGCAAGCAGACCCCACAGTGGATTCGTCGTTGCCAATTTTGTCCATTTTGCAAAGGCCAATCCGGCAGTTGCATAGAACGGGTCGCCGAAAGTACTCCCTGTTTTTGCCAATGCCCCTGTGCTTGGAATCAGGAAACCGGTCCCGATGGCTAATGCGATACCAACGATAAACGGCCCGACGATTGCCCCCTTCCAGCCGCCGGTGCTGTTTCCGAAAATCCCTGCCGTGCCGCCGGCAAAGAATGCCGGTACAATACCCGGCAAAATGATATAGAGAGAATGAAAGCCCATTTGCGAGAACATTCCGATAATCATTCCGATAAACATCGAGATAAAACCCAGAAGCAGCGCGGTCGGTGCATAAGGAAACATGACCGGGCAGTCCAGTGCGGGAACAGCCCCGGGAACTACCTTTCCGGATATGCCGGAAAATGCCGGAATAATCTCGGACAGCATCATCCGAACGCCGGCCAGAATGACGGTTACTCCTGCAGCGAAGGTCAGGCCCTGCAGAACGGCAAACATGATCGGATCCGTGCTTCCGCTGATGTTTTTGGCAACATAGCCGTATCCGGCAATCAGCACGCAGATCAGGTAGATCGGGACCATTGTAACAGCCATACTTGTCGTCGAATCGCTGAAAAAGCTTAACCATTTAGGCAGTTTAAATTTTTCAGCGCTTTTTTCCGGGTTGCCGACGTATTTTCCGATCCATGCCGAAAACCAGTAGCCGATGTCCCCGGTATGCCCGACGGTGAACTTTTCTCCATTCGTAATCTTCTTCGAATAAGGGTACAAAAGAGTCGGCATAAAGGTAAAATAGAGACCCATGACGACGGCCCCCGCAATGAAAAGGACAAATCCGTTCAGGCCGGCGACGGATTGAAGAATGACGGTAACAAATAAGGAAACGTAAAGCATGATGTGGCCCGTCAGATAAATAAACTTAAATTTGGTAAACCGGGCAAGCAAAATATTAATCGCAAACCCGCCGACCATGATCAGCGCGCCCATAGAGCCGAAATTCTTGAGAGCGTAGGGAAGCACTGCTTCATTCGTCGGCATAATTCCCTGAACGTTCAGCCCGTGATTAATAATCGTGCCAAACGGCGTCAATGAACCGGAGAGAATGCCCGCCCCTCCTGAAATGATCAGCACACCGATAATGGTTTTCAGTGTACCTGTTATTATTTTGGTCGGATGCTTTTTTAACAGGATCAGCCCAGTCATTGCGACAACGCCCAGGAGAATTGCCGGAACGGAAAGAATTTGGAAAACAATGAATTTTAAGACGATCATAGCTGATCACTCCCTATTATTTTCATTTCAAATAGTTTCTTTTTCAGCTTTTCTTCTATCTCATCCTTTTTGAAAAAATTCTTAATAATGATTATTTTCGACGGATCCACGTGAGACAGCGATTCCCGTAATTCATCGACAGTGATGATGAAATCAAAATTTTCGCCGACAATGGAAGCTACTCCGGCCGTTTCCACATCATAATCAACGCCTAAAGTATCCAGAATATTTTGTACGTGAATTTTAGCGATCATGCTGCTTCCGAGTCCCTGCGGGCAAACCGTATAGATTTTCAGCATCACAATCAACCTCCCTTGAGATAAATAAAAAGCTAAATAATGTTTGAACTATTTTGAATAATATTGACAACCTCTTCCGGAGTAGCAGCACTTTTGATTTTTTGTACGTTTTGTTCGTCTCCGAATAAATTGACCAGCTCCGATAAAGCTTTAATATGGCTTGTATGATCCGCCGAACAGATACACACAACAATGACAACAGGATCGTTTTCTTTATTCCCAAAAGGAACCGGATGGGAAAGGGTCATTAAACTAAATCCTGTTTTTTTGGCCCCCGCTTCAGGTCTTGCATGCGGCATGGCGATACCGGGGGCGACAACGATATAGGGCCCGATTGTTTTCACCGATTGAACCATGGCATCGACGTAACTTTCATCTGCAATATCCGAACGAACCAGCAATCGCCCGCATTGCCGAATAGCATCCTCCCAGTCCGATACGCGGACCTGTGTTTGAATAACATCCTTTGTCAGAATTTCTTTCAACATGAGGACCTTTCCCTCCTTTTCATGAGGTTGATCAAGAACTTCTTTCAGTTCCCGCCGCAATTTATTCTCATCGATAATTCTGCAGTTCTGTGTAACCACATCCATAATTTTCAAATATATTTGCTTATCTTCCCGTATTCTTTTCGGCTTCAGAAAAGGCCGAAGCTTATGAATATCCTTCTCTTTAAGAAGCGGGTTGACAATAATCGTTTCCACACCTAGGTGCGACGCGGGAATGGTCGAGACGACAAGATCAACGGGATGCCGGTTCAGAAAATCATTGGCCCGATGTATGCCGATACAGGCAACGATATGGACATTAAAAATCATTTGAAGCCGCGTCGAGAGAATCTGTGAGGATCCGATCCCTGTACTGCAAATAACCAGGACATTGGCAGTCTTCTGAATGATTGCCTGTTTTTTCCGTTCCAGGGCCGCAGCAATATGAAGCACAAAATAACCCGCCTCATCGTGCGTCACTTTACCGCCGGTGAACTTCTCAACAGGTGCCAGCGCAGCCTGCATTTTAGTGAGAAGTTCCTGATAGTTTTCCCGTATTTCTTTCATGAGCGGATTCCGCAATTGTGTATCATGCTGCAATCGATAAAGCACCGGACCTATATGGTCAATTAATCCCTGGTATAAAATCCTGTCTCCGGACAAATCGTTGCCAAGCAGGCGGCTCATCGACCCAATGATCGATTGTGTCAAAATTTCGTATTTAGGATTTGAGGGACCGTTGCCATTCTGGATGCTGCTCGCCCCAAGCAGATGCACTGTAATGTAACCGATTTCATCCATGGGAATTTCCAGATGAAACTGTTTTCCCAACATTCCGGCAATGCTCGATGCAACTGAAAACTCTCTCGTTTTCGAAAGCGTTTCCAATTCATTAGCTGAAATAGTAATGTCTTTGCCGCCTTGGATTCTTTTAATCGCCATAGCGATATGCAGAACAATTCCGGAATAAGCCGTATCTGAAAAAAGAAGGTTCAATTCATGCTCCGCTGCCTGAATGCATTTTTCGATAAAATGAATATCTATATCGGTAAAAATATTTAAAAACTTCTTTTCAAGCCCCAATTCTTTGTGATTGACCACCTGATTCTGGATATCCTGAACCATTGTCTCCTGCTGAAAATGTTCTGAGATGATCGAAAAGAGAATCCGGCGTATTTTTTTCTCTTCCCCGACAATTCGAACACCCTCATGTTTCTTCGAATCGATAAAAATGTTAAAAGGGCCCAAATATTCTCTTATCTCTTTCAAATCCGACATAATCGTGTTTCTGGATACACATAGCTCGGCGGCCAGCTGCTGGATCGTCGTATAATTTCGATTGGCGATCAAATCGGCCAGGATATACTGTTTTCTTTCTTCAGGCGCCAGTACATATTGATAATTATCCATTCTCAACAACGTATAATTAAGAATCGGCAAATGTCGGGCAGTAAAATTGGTACTGATTCCCGCTTTCGTGCGAATAAGTTTCGGCAATTTTTCGCTTATTAAAAATTGATCAATTTTCTTCAAATCATAACTGACTGTTCTCTGACTAACATGAAGATCGGCAGATAATTGTTTAACAGTGATAGGAACTCCGGAATTCCTTAATTGAACAAGTATTTGTGCGCACCTGCTGTCCAATGCTCTTCCTCCCTTCATTTCAAGTATATGACCGGATCTGCTGCCGGAAAAGACCAATATCATTCAATCCCAAAGGTGCAATTTTTAACTATATGGAAACGTTTTCATTCTGGTCCAGGGTATTAAAGAAGCAAAAAACGGCAGCCGATCGGAAACGGATGTCTCAGATAAGAGAGCAGCGGACATTTTACCGGCCGAGTGGCTCCTTTCTTCAGTTTAGTCGAACAAAGGGCCGCCCTCTTCATTCTCCAGAAGTTGAGCTTTAACTTAATAGGAGGTAGATTCAGGGATATGAGAAATGTCTATCAATCATTCTGCCGGCACTCGCTTCGACACCGCCCCTGCCTGATTTCATTCAAATTTCCTATACTCTGATCAGACATTTTTCTTCTTATTTAAATTAATATCCTCTCCAGCTTAGGACGATTGCATGGCCGACAGTGTTCTGAAAATCGGCATCCTTCTCATTGGCGCTTGACGCTTCTGCTGATATAATGAGAACATATGGCGGGAGATGACGATTTATGTCAAGTGAACTTCAGATGGTGATGCAGGCGCTCAAAGAACTGGATCATGATATGAAATCGCTTAATCAAAAAATGGATGGCTTAACCAAACGGATGGACAGGCTTGATCAAAAAATGGATGGCTTGGCCGGACGGATGGGCGGACTCGATCAAAGAATGGACACGCTGGAGCAAAGCGCGAAGTCGGAAATGGCCGGGCTCAGGCAGGACATGGAAGACAAACACTTCGATATTCTGGATAAAATCGATATTATGCGTGAACAGGCATTCCACACGGAACAGGAAGTCAAAAGAATGAAGCGGAAGGTCGGACTGAATTAAAAGGTTCGCTTCTGAATCAGCCTCGATTTCCGCTTCAATTAACAATTATTCAGCTTTTGTTTTCAAATCGTTTTTTCTGATTTTTCCCGAATATTTTTAGCGTTCTTCTATCCTTATTCCTGCTTATCTTTCAGCAGTCCCCGCAGGCTCATTGAGAGCATCGCCAGGAACTGATCGACAAAAGGCCTCATATCTTCGATTCCCGCATCGGGGTGAAGCTTAAAGTAGCCCATGGACCGAGTCGAATAGTAGTAATAATGGGATTGAAGAACATCCTGCAGCGTCTCGATATTGACATCGTCTTTCAGATCAATTCCGTCAATCACTTTTTTAAAAACCTGCGAAGCCATCGATTCAAGCTCTCTGAACAGATCCGCCATTTTATCGGTTAATTTCCCCGGCGGACGCGTAAGGGCGATAACGACCAGCCTATAAATATCCGGATAATGCTTGCAGAACAAAAATTCCTGTTCAACAAATCTCTTTAATTCTTCAATTACATTGTTCGTTATTTTCACTTTACTGAAATCCAGTTCTTTAATTGAAAAATCGATGGCAAAGCGAACACTTGCTTCATAGAGCTTTTCCTTAGACTTATAGTAATGGAAGATCAGCCCTTTTGATGTTCCCGCCGACTTTGCTATCTGATTCGTCGACGTTCGTTCAAAGCCTTTTTCGGCAAATTCATGAATCGCAGCCTCTAAAATCGCTTTTTCTTTCGATGCCTCCATTTATGCTTTCAAATCCTTCCTCCTGTAAATCCAGAATGCCAGCAGCAGAGAAACAACCAGCACAATCAGATCGGTCACAATATATTTCCACTGCAGGCCGTTCTTGAACACACTGCTCGGAAGTGCCGTATCCACCGGCGAAAAATAGACAAGAGCCTGAAATTTATCCTGCAGTTTGCCGACAACGCCAAGGATAAAAGTCAGGAAAACCAGGGCGAGCGATAACGAAGTGGCCGATTTATTCGAGGACAGCAGCGATGACAGGAAAAAGCCAACGCTGAAGAATGTCAGCCCCATCACCCATCCGGCAAAAGTCAGCAGAGAAAAATCTTTAAACAAATTCGAGACTGAAGCGGTGGATTCTTTAAAAATCAGACAAACAAGAAAAGCGATGATCATGGTGACAAGCCAGTATAAAGTATAAAAAAGTGCATTAGCCAGCATTTTTAATGAAACAATGGAAACGCGTGAAATCGGTTGAGCGTACAGATAGCTGATGGTTCCTTCCGACTCTTCCCGGGCGAGTGCATTCAGGCCCAGTGTTGCCGCAAATATTCCGGTCGCAATCATTACATATTGAAACTCATAGCCAAAATAACCTTCAATCGATGCCAGAGCCGACATGTCCGATATATTAAATGCCTTCAGCATCTCTTTAGGCATCGACTTTAAATCGATCTGTTGAAGTCCCATATCTTTCATCGATGGGAACAGAGAAACAAGACCCAATGTCAGCAGGCCGACAACAATGATCCAGATCAGCAGCGTTTTGACATGAGTTTTACATTCCAGTCTGAAAAGTGTCATACTCTCTCCGCCTCCTGATTTTCATACATCGACATGAACTGCTCCTCGAGATCGCGGTTGTCGACCGTCACATCGTCGAGATCGTGCGAAAGTTCCGATAAGAGAGCAAAAAGCGGAGCAAGCTCTTTTTCATAAACAAAACGTGCCTCGCGTTCGCCATGCCTGATGCATTGCGCCCCGATTGCCTCCATCCGTTCAATCGGAAGGCTTGCCCCCTGCAAAGTAATAATCTTCACTTTTTTGTTGATCGTCGTCAGATCTTCGACACCGACCAGATGCCCAGCTTTGATAAACGCGACTTTAGAACAATAATCTTCAACTTCTTTGAGGTTGTGACTGGAAAGAAAAACTGTCACACCCTGCTTCTGTTTTTCCTTCAGGAGTCTGAAAAGCCGTGCATGCATCAGCGGATCCAGTCCGTTGGTCGGCTCATCCAGAATCAGCAGCTCAGGATTATGGATCATTGCGCAGACTATCGCTACTTTTTTCTTATTTCCGAGTGAGAGCTCGCCGAACTTTTTCTTCAGGTCGATGTCAAAAAGCTTGCAATATTTTTTCAGCTCCTCTTTGTCTTCGTCCAGATGATGAAAATCGAGCGTGTAGCGGATCAAATCATGCACCCGAAGCTGCGGATAAAAACGAACATCGCTCGGGACGTAGCCAATCCGCTTCTTCACGGCCACATCGGCTCCCGGCATGTCCTTCCCGAACAGCTTAATATTCCCGCCGTTGTGTTTGATGAAATTCAAAGTCATGTTCATCGTCGTTGATTTCCCCGCCCCGTTCGGACCGATAAAGCCGAATAATTCGCCCGGCTCAACGGTTAACGACAAGTCTTTCACTGCAGCGAATTTTCCAAAATATTTACTGATGTGTCTCAATTCAATAACCGGCACTGCCCATCACTCCTTTTCAGCCCATATTGACCATGCGATCGACATCAATTTATCACACATTGACCCATTGGTCAATATAATATTTTTACTGCATTTTTATAACTGAGAAAGTCCTCATCACGTGCAAAACATCCCTCATCATCACTTTTAATGTTTCCTTTTTTGATGGATTTAGAGAGCGCATAAAAAATAAATCGAACCATCTTACAAAAATCAAACGGTACAAGTTAAACAGATGATCCCTCCATGTCTTCGCCGGCGTGCCGTCAACTGCATAAAATTTTTACGGAAAAACGCAGCAGGGCAGCCGAAAAAAGGGCCCGTTTTCACAAACATCGGCAGCCGCAGAGACTATGGTGCAGTACACTGTCAGCGGACGCAGACAGAAACGATTGCCCACTGTCCGATCCCGATAAAACAGCAGATAAACGACTTCCTTCCGTGGTGCAAATTTTCCAATGTCGCCGGCCGGTTCAACCGTTTAGCATTTGCCGACATTGTTTCCGTGTACCGGTGCCATTGATTTATGGAAAACCTGCAACCATGCCATGAGCGTCATCGGCTTTATAACTGAACCGGGATGAGGATCATCATGCCGCGATTGCTTTCCTGAGATATAAAATTTTCGGATGGCGTGGTCCGGTTAAGGCACACAAAGGTTCGACCGCTTTGCAATCGCATTCGGAAATTGACTTTTTGAAATGCAACCAGGTACATATTCCATTTTCCCGGTGGCATACTAAGGAGCACTTTACGAGGAGGGATTACCATGGCGAAACCGGACGATCGTTCGGACAATGCGGAAAAAATTGCAAAAAATATCGGTGATACACTTGAGAACATGAACGAAGCCCGTGATTATGTCAAAGCGCACGGTAATGAAATGAGCGAAAACGAGAAACGTCAGATTCATGAAAAAAATCAGCGGCGTGAAGAAAGCATCCACGGGCTTCGCGAAGAAATCAAAGACGAAGCAGCCTACAGCAAAACAAACAAATAAGCCATCGCCCGGCGCCCGGTCTGTTTTCAACGCGGACCCGGGTGCTTTTTTCATAAATGGTGCCAAGCGCAGAACCGTGTCGACTGCTATTGATCCGAACTTACCGGCTGGCGGTTAATTGGGGCGGGAGGATCAGGCGTGGATGAGCGTTTTTCGGTCATTAGGCAAGAGTTATCGGTCGTGATCGGGTGTTTTTCGGTCAGCGCAGGCTTTTTCGGTCGGGGTCACGCGTTTTTCGGTCGTTAAGCGTAGGTTATCGGTCGCGGCCAGACGTCTTTCGGTCGGCAGGCGAGAGTTATCGATCGTGATCGGGTGTTTTTCGGTCGGCGCAGGCTTTTTCGGTTATGACCGCGCGGTTTTCGGTCGGCAAGCGCGTTTTATCGGTCGTGAACGTACGTTTTTCGGTCGGCAGGCGAGAGTTTTCGGTCATGATCAGACGTTTTTCGGCCCGCGCAGGCTTTTTCGGTCATGACCGCGCGGCTTTCGGTCGGCAAGCGCGTTTTATCGGTTGTGAACGTACGTTTTTCGGTCGGCAGGCGTAGGATATCGGTCGTAATCAGACGTTTTTCGGTCCGCGCAGCTTTCGGTCGGTAACCTGTTGTTATACCGGATTTTCATCCCAGGGCGCTTCTCGTTCATCACTACTTTCGTCAATCAATAATTGAAATGACAAGTAATAGATCCGTGTCCTTTTTTCACCTCTATAGTGTAAGGACACTGTCTGAAGCAGCTTTTTAGCGATTACGGCAGATTCCAGCATCAGAAAATCTCTGCATTGTCGGTTCGTAATCACAGGTCCGAATATTAAAAAATAATCACGAAATGCAGCAATATGAGCTGTTTTCGAAACATGCCCACATGAAGTGCAATGCCAGATCCCATTTTCTCTTTTCATCGGAAAAAATCCACAATCAGGGCACTGAACGCCTCTGATGATGTCGCTGCGGCGGACAGAAGAGAACGAGAACAGATCGATAATCCGAGGTTGATGCTGCAAGAGCAGTGTTCTTGCCATTTTTTCTACAGACCCGATATCTAAACTTTTTTTGAAACATTGCCGGTTCAAATTCATTAATTCTCTCGTAAGATTTGATTTACGCACAATTTTTTTGATTCGAAGATCTTTTAAATCAGTCACTTGCAGTCTGGCAGGAGAAGCAATGACCACACGATCGGCAACTGGCAGCGCCGGACTGCCACCATGCACATCCAGCCACTCAATCAATTGCACATTTAAATTCTCCGCCTGCGAAATTGGATCGTCAAAGACATCTGTTGTCTGATCCAGTTCCCGTATCAGCTGGGATAATTCAGTATCAAAAATCAGCGTCCCCATAATGTTTTTTACCTCTAAAATTAGAAAAAATCGGGGACACAGAATAAGAAAGTCAATTTGAAAATAATGCGAGCCGTTGGACAAACGCAGATTGTGAATAATGAAGAATTTCTTATCGGGGAGAGCACTGAGCAGGTAATCAAGGGACCGTTCGCCACGATATCCGGCCATTCCTTTTTTAAAGCGGGATTCAGCATCAGTCCTTGGAACAACAGGAGTCAGTCTTCTGGAAAGGGCCTCATATTGCTGGACATGATATGGAATTTTAATTTTTTTTAGATACATTTAAGCACCTCACTTTCCTTTAATCTTAATTATTTTCGGTCCGGCAATCGCCACATCCTTCCAAAAAAGTTATATAAAAGAAGATATTTTGTGACGTTTTGCTCAGCATTTAGTCTGCAACCATTCCTACTGGCCGCCATGAATGATTTATCAATCAGGGCGCGTAGGGTATTGGTCGCGATCAGACGGTTTTCGGTCGACGCAGACCTTTTCGGTCGTGAACGCATGCTTTTCGGTCAGTAAGCGAGTTTTTTCGGTCGTGGTCGCGCTTTTTTCGGTCGGCATGCGTAGGGTATCGGTCATAATCAGACGGTTTTCGGTCTGCGCAGGCTTTTTCGGTCGTGAACGCACTTCTTTCGGTCCGCACAAGCTTTTTCGGTCCCGGCCGCACGGTTTTCGGCCGCCGGCCTGTTTTGGTCCTTGATTTTCATCCCAGGGCGCTTCTCGTTCATCACTGCCTCCGTTAATTAACCATTGAAGCGACAAATGATAATCCTGCTTCATAGCGTGGAACCGCTGTCTGAGGCAGTTTTTTAGCAATTACGGCATCAAAACAGCTCCTGTATTGTCGGTTCGCGAACACGGACCCAAATATTCAAAAATAATCATGGAGCCGGCAATATAAGCTGTTTCCGAAACATGGCCCTATGAGAAGCAAAATCCGGCATCAAAGAAAAAACCGGCAGGTGAAATCCGATTGGTTATCGAATCTCAGCCGCCGATCATGTGTATAAAAAATTATTCTGTTTTGCCTCTTAAATCTTTTTTGATCTTTACCTATGGCGTAAGCAATTTTAAAATCCGTTCAATTTTCTAAAATAGCCCCTAAAATTCTGAATGCATGTGGGAGGATCCTTATTTGTCTTAGGCCAATTTTCTTTTTCTCTTTTTTAAAGTCAGTTTTCTGATATAGTAAGTGATCACGACAAATACGGCCGTAACGGCTGAATAGGTAATGATAACGTCAAACGCATCCGCGCTTCCGCCGTTATGTTCAGTTCCCTGAATCCGGTTTCCATTATTTAAATCCGGCCTTTGTCCGTTTGTAAATCCCGGTGTTTGCCCATCTGCAAATTTCGGTTCCTGTCCGCCGGTGAAAGATGGCCTTTGTCCACTATCAAAGTTAAAATTCCGTTGTCCCGCCGTCATTCCGCTGCTGCCTCCGCTAAAAACGGAAGTCACACTTGCCACCCGATTGACAAATCCTGTTTGCTGGATCTCATAGACGCCAAATATAAAAATGAGCGCCGCTGCTATTTTAGCCGCATATCCGATCCATTTCTTTTTTGATTTATATTGGATCATTTTTTTGAACACGTTCACAATCCATTGCCAATGGATGCCGATATGAACGCCGACTAAAATTATCGTCAGAAATGAGAAAGCGGTATGAGCAGTCCTGAACCAAATTTCATTTCCAAGATTGATGTTCGGAAAAACGACTCTGGAGATAACGATTCCGCTAAAAATAACAAAACACATGGAGATTAGCAGCAAAAGATTCAGCGCATAATTTCCGCGCGTTTTCCACGGCAGATTTTTGTTGAATATTTTCATTGTTACATTTTTTACCCAGTTTAAATTCAGCGAAACATGTGTAAAGAATATTACCGCAAAAATAAGCCCCGCGATTTCATGATAGGCCAGCCCTCCCAGAACACGGGTATTGAAAAACAGAAGAAACATAATTGCCATAACGATATCAATAGCGAACTGAATATAATTCTTTTTCATAGTCCTTATTCACTCCAAACTTCTTTCTTGATACAAAAAATATAATCGTATCTTCTTAATTTTCTCTTAAGGACCTATGTAAAAATTATTTTAGTTTCGCATGATAGAAAGTGTTTCTTATAAATTAAAAGATTTTTCCTTTCAATAATCGTCGTTCAGTCAATCGGAACGCACTCAATTTGATTTCAGAACGCAATGCAGCATTTTGTGGTTCAGGCAGTCGGTCTGACGAGCTATTTCCGACTTTCGGCAGGCAATTGTTTGAATGATTATCTTTCTATAAGAAGGATTCCCGCGCCCGGCAGCCGGATTCTAAGGTAACTGAGTCAAAAGTCGATCCATTTTCAGAAATATGGTCACCTAAACGCAGCGAAAAATCAGCTGTGGACCATTCAAAATTCAACTGATCAATCAATTCAAATGAATCAGCAATTCGCCGGCTCTTTGATTGTCGGCCACCTCTGACGCAAGGGCAAAAAAAACGGGAGAACCGGCCAGCCGGATCCCCGAAATGAAGCCGATCCAAGGGATCCGTCCCGCCGTTCTCTCGTTTGCGTCTCTGTTTCCGCCTTCCCGGATACAGCGGGGGAAGGCGCCGTTCCTTGCGGGGCCGATGCCGGAATGGAACCGGTCAGCCGAGCGTTTCTCCATGCTCGATCCTGGCAACCAGGGCGAGGCGCCGTTCATGCCTTCCGCCCTGCGGCTTCGCACGCAGCCAGGCATCGACGATCATCTTGGCCAGCTCCGGGCCGACGACCCGGGAACCAAAGGCTAAAATATTGGTATGATTGTGCGCACGGGACATCTGGGCGGAATACGGGTCGCTGCAGGCAGCCGCCCGAATGCCGGGCACTTTATTGGCGGCAATGGAGATGCCGATCCCGGTCCCGCAGATCAGGATCCCTAAATCCGCTTTTTTCTCCACCACATCCTGCGCCACCTTTTGGGCATAAAGGGGATAATCCGTACTTTCACGGGAAAAAGTGCCCTCGTCCAGGACTTCGATCTGTTTTTCTTTCAGGTAATCGACGATCGTCGGCTTCAGATCAAAACCGGCATGATCGCATCCGACCGCAATTTTCATGATCCACACCCCTCATTGACTCTTTGATTTTCAACCGGCGGCTCCGGCAGCAGGGCCCGCTTCGTTCCGATCCCTCCTGACCGGCGGATTCCCCGGCCGTTCATCCGCCGGCCGCTTCCCGGATCCGGGCAATTTTTTCCGGATAGAGAAGGGGATTCCGGTTAAAAAGCGCCGCCGTTCCGACGACGAAGACATCGGCTCCCGCCTCGCGGGTTTTCCGGGCGGTTTCTTCATAGATATTTCCATCCACCTCAATCAGCGGCTCACACCCCGTTTGGCTCATCCGTTCCGACAGCCGGGCGATCTTATCGATCACGGGCTCCTGGAAGGGCTGTCCGGCAAAGCCGGGATAGACCGTCATCATCAGCACCATCGCCGCGGAATCCAGATAGGGATAAACCGACGCCACATCGGTCAGCGGACTGACTGCGATCGCCGGTTTAATGCCCGCCCGGCGGATCTGATCCATCACCCGTTCCGGATTTTCCGCCGCCTCCACGTGAAAGGAGATATATTCCGGATGCAGCGGAGCAAACAGGGGCACAAACTGGCTTGGGTGCTCAGTCGCCAGATGGATGTCCAGCGGAAGATCCGTCGCCTCCTTAACGGCTGCCAATACATAAGGGCCCATCGCTAGATTGGGGACGAAACGGCCGTCCATCACGTCGCAATGCAGCAGATCCACTCCCGCATCCTGCAGTTTCCGCAGTTCATCGCCCAGATGCAGCGGATCGGCACACATAATTGACGCCGCAATGATGGGGTTCATCCTCTCATCCCCCGCTGTGCAGGCCATTGAATTTTCCCCCCGTTTGAAGGATCCCGTCCGCCACGATTTTCGCCGTGATCGGCCGCCGGTTCCTCATTTTCTTCTGCCTTTAACGAGCATCCGGACCCCATCCGCTACCTGTTCCGGTGTAAAAGCGAACTCCTTCAGAACCCGCGGTCCCGGCGCCGAGGCGCCAAAGCGGTCAATCGTCCATAAGACCCCCTTGTCGCCGACATACCGTTCCCAGCCGAGCGACGCCGCCATTTCAATGCCGACCCGGTTTTCCAGTTCCGGCGGTAAAACCGAGTCCCGGTACGCCTGGGGCTGGCGGTCAAACAACCGCCAGGAAGGCAGGCTGACCACCCTTGTGTCCATGGCTTCCCGGGCCAGCAGGGCCTGCGCCCGGATCGCCAGCTCCACCTCGGAACCCGTCGCAATCAGGACGGCCTCGGCCCGTTTTTTCTCTCTGGAAACGATATAGCCGCCTCTTCTGACGCCTTCCGCCGCTCCCTCTCTTTCGCCGGCAAACGTTTCAACCCCCTGGCGCGTGAGGACGAGGGCGGTCGGGGTGGTCCGGCTTTCCAGCGCGATCTTCCAGGCTTCCCGCGTTTCATTGCCGTCCGCCGGCCGGATCACATTCAGATTGGGGATCGCACGCAGGCCGGCCAGCTGTTCAATCGGCTCATGCGTCGGCCCGTCTTCGCCGACCGCAAGGCTGTCATGGGTAAAAACAAAGATGGACGGAATCTTCATCAGCGCAGCCAGCCGAATCGCCGGCTTGGCGTAGTCTGAGAAGGTAAAGAAGGTGGCACCGAAAGCCCGGACCCCTCCGTGCAGGGTCATTCCGTTCACCGCTGCGGACATGGCAAACTCGCGGACGCCGAACCAAATATTGCGCCCCTCATAGCTGCCCGGTAAGAAAGCCGGACTGTCTTTGATCGTCGTCTTCGTCGAAGAGGCCAGATCCGCCGAGCCGCCGAACAGTTCGCGGACCTGCCCGGCCAGCCCGTTGAGGACTTCTCCCGAAGCGGCCCGGGTCGCTTTCTTTGTTCCTTCCTCATAGACCGGCAGCCGTTCAGCGAAGTGCTCAGGCAGGAAGCCCGCGACGGCATTTTTCAGGGCAGCGGCCGGTTCCGGGAACTGTTTCTCATACGCTGAAAAGACATCGAACCATTCTTCTTCGGCCCTCTCGCCCTGCTCGGCCAGCCGCTTAAAATGGCTGAGGACCTCGGCGGGAACGAAGAAGGGGGCATGGTCCCAGCCGTACGCTTTTTTTGTCTCGAGGGTCTCTGCCTCGCCCAGCGGACTGCCGTGACACTGGTTCGTCCCCTGAACATGCGGCGCGCCGTAGCCGATCACCGTCCTCACTTCGATCAATGAAGGACGGCTCCGGTCCCGGCGGGCTTCATCCAATGCTTTTTCGATCGCATCGACACGGTTGCCGTCCGCCACATACAGGGTCTGCCAGCCGTAAGCCGCAAAACGCCGGCAGACATTCTCGGAAAAGGACTGATCCAGCCGGCCGTCCAGAGAAACCTTGTTGGAATCATAGAGGACAATGAGCTTCCCCAGCTTCAGATGGCCGGCGAGCGAGGCCGCTTCGGCGGCTACGCCTTCCATTAAATCGCCGTCGCCGCACAGCACATACGTCTGATGATCCACCAGGCTGTATCCGGGACGATTATAGACGGCACCCAGGTGGGCTTCCGCCATCGCCATGCCGACCGCCATCGCGAGGCCCTGTCCGAGCGGCCCGGTCGTCGCCTCCACCCCGGCCGTGCGCCCGAATTCCGGGTGGCCGGGCGTCCGGCTCCCCCACTGGCGGAAATTTTTCAGATCATCCAGGGTCAGCCCGTAATCAAAGAGATAGAGCAGGCTGTAGAGCAGCATGGAGCCGTGCCCGGCCGAAAGAACAAAGCGATCCCGATTGAACCATTGCGGGTGATGCGGGTTGTGTTTCATCGCCCGGGTCCACAGGGTGTAAGCCATGGGCGCCGCGCCCATCGGCAGCCCGGGATGGCCGGAATGGGCCTGATTAATCGCATCGATCGATAAGGTGCGGATGGTTGTGATGGAGAGTTGATCCAGTTCTGTTGCCATATGTTCGTCCCTCTTTTTTAATTTTAAAGAATCGAATAGCCCAGCGTCTGAATGTCGCGGTTGAATCCTTTCACCGTATCCAGGGAAACCTGTTCCAGTGTTTTTCCGACTTTTTTCAGCTTTTCGATAATCGCCGGCGTACAGGTAATGATATCGACGCCCAGGCGGTCCGCCTCATAGACATTGAACAATTCGCGGGAGCTGGCCCAGAGAAGCCGGGCGCAGGAGTTCCGCCGGCAAAGGCTGACCGATTTTTTCATATACGGAATCGGATCGCGTCCCGTATCGGCAATCCTTCCCGCGAACACCGAGACAATACTTTCGACCTCCGGGTTCAGCGCATCCACGGCCGCGTCCACCTGTTCCGTCGTCAGAATGGCCGTCACATTCAGGGACAGCCCCTGATGGGAAAGCTTTTTAATGAGCGGGATGGACGAGGCCCCCTGAGTGTTCATGATCGGGATCTTGACAAAGACGTTGCGGCCGAACGAGTGAATCTTCAGGGCCTCCTTTTCCATCGCGGCAAAATCGTCGGCGAAGACTTCAAACGAAATCGGCAAATCGGGAATTTTCTGCAGGACTTCTTGAGCAAAGGCCAGATAATCTTTGACGCCCGCTTTTTTCATCAGGCTAGGGTTGGTCGTAAACCCCTTCACGAATCCGGCCCTGTAAGCGGCCAGCATCTCCTGAAGATCCGCGCCGTCGGCATAAATTTTGACGTTTAAATCATTCATTGTTTCTCCTCCAAATATATCAGAGCAGAGAGATAAATCTCTCTACTCAAAATTTTATACCCTATGATTTTCAGGATTTAATCAACACTTTAATTTCCTGACCGCCCATGACTGCTTCGAAAGCTTCCCGCCATTTTTCGAGCGGAAAGACTTTCGTAATCATTTTGCCTGCATTAATCTTCTTTTTCGTCAGAAGATCAAGAGCAATCAGCCAGGAACTTGGTTTCTGCGATCGGCTTCCGATATAGGTAATCTCTCTTTGAATAATCGATTCCTCATCAAGCGGATTGGCTTTCTCCGCGAACAATCCCACTTGAACAAATGTTCCTTTCTTTCTAATAAGGGGGAGCCCCGCATTAACGGCCGGTACAGCGCCCGAGCAATCAAAGACACGATCTACGCCGTATCCGTCCGTTATTTTTAAAACAATCTCATTCAGATCTTCTTTCATTGTGTCGACAATGGCATCGGCACCAAGCTCTTTGGCCAGTTTCAGGCGGTTCTGATCCTTTGTAATACCGGACATGATTGCGAAAGCGCCCTGAGCCTTCACAACCTGAAGAAGCAGCAATCCAATGGGACCGGGGCCAAAAATAAGCACTTTATCATCGGCAGTGACCGTCGTTTTCTCAAGAGCGGCATGGACGCAGCAGGACAGCGGTTCACTTAGAGCGGCAGCCTGATAAGACAGACCATCGTCAAGCACATGGCAGCTTTCTTCTCTTGACAGGACATATTTTGTAAAACTGCCGTTTACCTGCGTGCCTATGCCCTTGCGGTGGCTGCAAAGATTGTAATCTTTTTCCTTGCAGTAATCACATGTTTCGCAAGTTTCAAAGGTTGTTTCACTCGTGACCCGGTCACCGACCTTAATGGATCGGACATCAGGGCCTACTTCCACTACTCTGCCTGAAAATTCATGCCCCAAGGTAACAGGTGTGATCGGATTCTTATACTCTCCTTTAAATGTGTGAATATCCGAGCCGCAGATGCCTGTATAAGCCACTTCTATTTTGACGCGATCGCCGTAGACTTCAGGCTCGGGAACATCTTTTAAGGTCATATGATCATAGCCTGGTTCTTCTTTGACTACTGCTTTCATCATCGGTTCGCCTCCGGAGTTGGTAATATCATCACTTTATTAAAAGGCTGCTCACGATTGATCATCATGTCGAATGCTTTTTTTGTGTCTCTTAAAGGAAAATGATGAGAAATGTATTTTGCCAGATTCAGCCGTTTTTGCTGAAGCATCGCAATGGTGGTCGTCCATGCTCTTCCCGGGAAGGGCGCCGTGTAAGAATTCCAGCATCCCCTGAGTGTCAGTTCTCTGCGGAAAATGTTCTCAAAAGCTTTCTCATGCAATGTGACATCGGCATAAGCAATACCGACATAACCGACCTTTCCTTTCTTTTTTGGTATTAATAGGGATTGCTCCTGGGTAAATTTTGACCCGGCACATTCAAACACGACATCGACGCCGGCCTGATCCGTTATCTCAAGGACCCTCTGCTGTATGTTCTCTTCTTTGGAATTAATAACATACCGGCAGCCCATATCCTTAGCCTGAGTTAGTTTCTCAGGGACTATATCGATCGCTATAATATCCTTAACGCCGGAAAGTCTCAGCCATTCGATGACAAGCATACCGATCGTTCCGATACCGAAGACTGCTACTTGGTCGCCGACCCTCGGTTTCAGATTGAGGACCGCATGAAGAGCGACGGCGGAAGGCTCAATCATCGCGGCACTTTCAAAATCCAGCCCGCCGATCGAAATAACATTTTTCGCCGGAACGTTGGCATATTCGGCAAAACCGCCGTAGCGGACGGAACCGATCATTTTATAGTTGTTGCATAAAGAGTAGTCGCCCCGTTCGCAAAATTCACAGCGGCCGCACGGAATGAAGGGAATCGCGACGACTCGCTCGCCTTCCTGAACATTGTCGACTTCATCCCCTTTTTCGACAACGATACCTGAAAACTCATGACCCATAATCGCCGGCAGAGGATACTTCCAACGCGTCTGCATCTTATGCGTATCCGAGCCGCAGATGCCGCATGCTTTGACCTGAATTTTTACTTCATCCGGCTTTAGTTCCGGCAACTGTACATCTTCATATTCAATAACATTATTTTCATGCAATACGGCTGCTTTCATAACATTACCACCCACTATTTATAAGAATCAGAGAACCGCATGAACGATTTGTGCGAATTTCAGGATAATCCAGTTCAGTATGTTGCCGCCCATGTCAAGCGAAGAAACTTCGGTAACGCCGTTCGGGAAATTATAAACGCCCTTCATCATGATCGTGTGAACCGGTCCGAAGTTGGTTGCCATCAGCAGAGCCAGGGAAATAACAACTATTCCTGCCAGCAGCGACTGAATAATGTTGCCTTTTCTGGAAGCAACGATAAAGGAAACATAGAACGGAATTGTTGCCAGATCTCCGAACGGCAGGACCCGGTTGCCTGGAAGAATCACTGCAAGCAACAGAGTAATCGGTACGAGAATCAGGCCGGTCGCGATATTCGCCGGATGGCCGATCGTCAGCGCGGCATCGAGCCCCAGATAAACTTCACGGCCGTGGAACCGTTTACTGATCGTATCCCGGATCGACTCGGAAATCGGAATCAGTCCTTCCATCAGAATCTTGACCATTCGCGGCATCAGGAACATAACACCGCCGAGGGCAATCCCAAGTTGAAAAGCTTTCCCGATATCGTAACCGCCGAGCAGACCGATGATCAGGCCGATGATCAGGCCCATGATGGCCGGTTCGCCAAAAATGCCGAATCTTTTTTGAATCGTTTCCGGATCGGCCTTTAATTTGTTGATCCCGGGGATCTTCGAAATAGCCCAGCCGATAGGAACGCCGATTAATCCATATGCCGTCGTCGATCCGGTCGGGCAGGTGATGCCTTCAAGCTGATAGAAACCAGTGGTATAAGGTGCCGCGCGATCGGCGATGATCAGAACAATGATTTCATAGATGAACGCACAGAGTATGGCGAACCACCAGTTCCCTCCCGTTACGATATAACCGGTGGCTGCGGCCGCCATAAAATGCCAGTAATTCCATATATCAATATCAAAGGTTTTCGTCACTTTTAAAAATAATAGAATAATATTCAGCACTAAGCAGAGAGGAATCAAAACGGCGGCTACCGGAGTCGCCCAGGCGGCGGCAGCGGCTGACGGCCATCCTGTGTCCAGAATCGTCAAGTGGAGGCCGAAATTCTTGACCATTGCATGGGCCGCCGGGCCGAGGTTATCAGTCAGTAAGCCAATGACTAGATTAATGCCGACAAAGCCGATGCCGATCGTAATCGCGGATCGAAAAGCTTTACTGATATTGACACGGAAGCAAAGCGCAATAATAAAAATTGCTAAAGGCAAAATAACAGTGGCTCCTAAGCCTAGAACATACTGGACCCCATTATAAAGCGCTGTCATCTCTTCTCACCCCATAGATTATTTATTGTTTTTATTGTTTTAGATAGTTTAAAATTTTTTCATCCAGTGCTCCCATCCCGATCCCGCTGATGTATGCAGTAGCAATAACAGCCGGAATATCATATTTCGTCGGCAGAATGGTTGTCGAGACAATTAAATCCGCACCCTTTTGTTTCGACTTGACTTCGGTAATTTTGCATTGTTCAATTTGTGCATCCAGCTTATGATCCTTAATTAAATTTTCAACATGATTGGCAACGACAGTCGACGTAGCGATTCCCGCACCGCAGGCGACCAATATTTTTTTGGTCATAGTCGTTTTCCCTCTTTTCATCCCATTTACTTACGTATCGATGCAGTATGAAGCGTCTGAAAAACATCATCTTTGGAAGACGCGGAAACTAATTGGGCGACTTTATCTTTATCCTGTATTAAGCCGATGAGCTCCTTAAGGACCTCCAATTGATCATGCGGATTCTTCAGTCCAAGCATAAAAACAAGAGAAACATCCGCCTGCTTTCCCTTGTCTTCCATCAGATAAAAGGGAATCGGCGTATTCAGCGTCGCAATCGCGATGAACTCTTTTTTGACACATTCAGCATCCGTATGCGGTATCGACACATTATAGCCTGGAAGTTCCAGACCAGTCGGAAATTTTTCTTCTCTTTGCAGCAGCCGTTCAAGAAAATCATCTGTGACATGACCGCTCCGCTTCGCCTGATCATATAAAAATTGAAGCAATTCTCTCTGAGATGACGGATTTAAACCCACGAATATTAATTCCTTATGCACAAAATCTTTTATGCTCATCTTGCTGATCGCCCCTTATACGGTAATCTCACAATGGCTGCTGAATTCTTTCATCAGATGGTACAGCTCCCGGCAGCTTCCTGCCTTTTTCATTCGTTCTATGCACGATTTTGATTGGGCGATTCGTGTCAATTCCAACAAGGCATTAAAATGTGACTTTTTATCAATCGCCGATAAAATAACAATGAAATATAATAATCGTGAAGTATCCGTTTCCAATCCACTCCGAATGTGCAAAAGGCTCATACCCAGCTTATTGGCACCATATTGGGGTTCTGCATGCGGCAGAGCAATCGATTGCCCGAGCATGATCTGAGTTGCCGGTTTGCTATACTGGATTTTAAGCGTTTGCAGATAGCGCTGCTCAATCACTTCTGCTTGCAAAAGCGGAAGCGCAGCAATCTCCAATGCCTCTGCCCAGCCTGCGACCCGATCGACTTGCTGGATCATTGAAACAGGCATGATTTCCTGAAGATGCACGCTTTGTTTTGATAATTCCTTACTATTAAACGGATGGGAATAATCTGTATTTTTTCCGACAAAAAAATCCGTCAGGGCCGATTGTAATTTCCCTTTTTCTTTTTCCTTGATGCAGGCATACTTCTCAATAATTGAAATTATTTTCTGAACGCCATCCAAATCTTCATTGTTCAGATGATAGATCTCTTTAATCACATTGTGTTTAAGTCTTAACTTTTCCTTATCATTCATTAAGTTATTGACGATAAACAGCAAGGACTTCGGTTTGGTTTCAACAGGTATTGACGAAAAGACAATATCATAAGGAAATGGAAATTTTTTGAATTCGCGCAAAGAAACAGCCTTATAAAAGAGCATCTCGGGAAACATATCTTTTAACGTCTTTTCCATCAGCAGAGATATGGAAATCCCGTTTGTACAGACGACTAATGCCTTTAGCTTCGAGCTGAACTGAGTGCCGAAATTAATGAGATGACTTCCGATAAACAGGGAAATAAATAATATTTCTTTATCGGGAATCGGGCAATCAATTAATTTCTGCAAGGGAGCCAATGAAATTTTCACAAAATAGTTAATCACGCGGTATTCTTGACTAATTTGTTGCAGACCGCTATAATCGTAGCTGAGCCGATACTTGACTCGATAGTAGGCAGGCTTCAGATGAGCCATTAATTTTTTGAATAATGTCTCTTTTTCCGTTAAGGTCACGCATGTGTTTTTCTCAAACAGATCGAGAAAGTCCTCTGTCGCATGTTCTAAGCTTGGTATGTCATCAAACATGAAATCTTTGGAAGGGATGATGTTTGATGTCAGTACTTGTAAGGTAATGTACATGCGCTCTTCTTTTGGTAAATTTTTTCTGCCGTTTATGAGTAAATCAGCTGCTGCGTATTCCCGCGTATCCGAAAGCTCCCCGGGGTCGGCAAAGAATACGTTTTCAATGATATGTCCTGCAGCGACCCGTTTAAAAATACTTTCAAGAACATAGGGCAGGAGCTGCATTTTGCTGTCGACGAACTTCCAGCTCAATCTGTTTTCCACTTGTTCCAGTTTTCTTCTCCAGGACGTAATTTCCGTTTGCGAGACATTCATGAAATGCTGAAGAAGGGCTTCACCGTCGTACATATTAATCAAATGGTTCATAATTTTTATCAGAACAAAGCGTTTATCTCCTTCTTTCCCGATGATCCGATATCCGTCTTTCCGAGAATAAATCAGCTCAAGTTGAAAGCCGTTCAAGACCTCCGATACTTCTTTCAGGTCTCTCAAAACCGTGTTTCGGCTCACCCCCAGTTCTACTACAAAGTGATTCACCGATAATTGTTCGCTTCTCGTAATGATCATTAAAATGATGACATAGCAGCGTTCTTTGCGGGAGGAAACATACCAGTCGTTGTTCTTTTTTTGACTACCTTCTCCTTTCTCTGAATTTCCCATCATTTTAAGTAACTGTGAGGATGCAACGAAAGCACCGGATGAGGTGTGCTCAATGCATGGATAATGCTTTTCATCCAACCACTCGTTTAATTTGGAAATGCTGTAATCCACCTGTCGCCTAGATAGGCTATATTTGGTTTGCAGCTCTCTGCTCGTTCTGATCCTATGCGTCAGCAAATCCTTGAGCAACATGTCACTTCTTTTGCTGAGATACATCCCTCTTTCCTCCTACGAATTTATTGTACTACGTAAAGTTATCGTTTTGTATACGTTTTCAGTTCCATTTATCGTCACCCCGTTGCACACTATGGTGCTGATTTTTCCGAAAGTTCTCATTCACCCGTCGAAAGCCGCCTGATCAGGCCCGAAATCTTGTACAACCTGAGAGAAACAATCGCTCAATCACCCGAATGGCAGGCGGCTGCTTTTTTGGACATCCGGCCGGATTCTCCTGCTTGTCCCCGTCAGAAGAGCACCCGGATATTTCGTCCTTGAGATGTTCCAGACGCTATTGACGCTGGTATTCGAGTGACAGTCATTGGCCGCACGTTTTCAAAATGGTCCCGATTATTTTCCCCGTTTTCTTCCAGTCTATTACAGAAAATATTTTAGCATGTATATAAATGCGAATCTAAAAATCCGTTTTACACACCGTATTCATGGTTGAAGGATTTTGACTTTTCATTTCTTAAGCTGTAAACTTCACTTGGAAAACGCTTGCATTTTAATAAAATAAGAGTTTTACATGGGGAGGAAATGAAATATGAAAATTTTACCCTCGATTCTGTCTGCTGATTTCGCCCATCTTGCCGAGGAGGTCCACGATGTGGAAAAGGATGTCGACACAATACATGTCGACGTCATGGACGGCCACTTCGTTCCCAATATCACAATGGGAGCAAACGTCGTTCAGGCATTAAAAAAAGAAACAGCCGCTTCTCTTGATGTTCATCTGATGGTTGAAGAGCCGCTGCCATTCCTGTCTTCTTTTCTGGAGGCGGGTGCCGATATGGTGTCCGTTCATGCCGAAGCCTGCACGCACCTTCACCGCGCCATTGAGTTCATTAAGGGCGGGGGAGCCAAGGCCGGAGTCGTCCTTAATCCGGGCACGCCCGCTTCAGCAATCCGATCCATTATTCAGGATGTCGACTACGTTCTGATTATGACCGTCGATCCGGGCTTCGGAGGTCAGCGTTTTATTGCATCGATGATCAGCAAAATAGGGGAAGTCCGCGAAATGATCAACAGAAATCATTTGTCTGTGCAGATCGAGGTGGACGGAGGAATCAATACGGAGACGCTCCCGCTTTGCGTGAAAGCGGGAGCCGCGTGGATTGTCGCCGGTTCGGCTGTGTTCGGGAAACCGGATCGGCACAAAGCCATTGAAGCATTGGTTCAAAGCGCAGAACTGTGATTCTTTAGTTTTCTTACGAGCGGCAAATCGACTTAAAAATCTTCTTTCCTCCCTATGTTAGACTATTTATTAATAGGCTGCTTTTATCCATTGCTCCCTCTGTCCAGTTGTTGAAAAATCGGCAGAAGCGGTTTCTAAAAACAGGATTCCGCCTGAACGGCCGCATGACGCTCGGAGCAACCGTGCCGCAGTCAGCAAAAAGAGGCGGCAGAGCCCGCCCTGCTTGCAAATAAACATTTGAAAAATATAACGGCTCATGTTACAGTTATATTAGGTTAAGCTCATTAATAAAATTATTTTATATAATGTAAATGGAGAGACAGCAGTTACAATCGCATCATCTTTTTGAGGAGAAATCATGGAACGAGTCACAGTAAATGACATCAAACAATCCAATAAAAGCGATATTTTTCACCATATATATCGTCACAAAAAAATTTCAAAACAGAAAATCGCAACCGATTTACAAATGAGTCTGCCGACGGTTACCCATAATCTGGCACTCCTGCAAAAGCAGGAACTGATCAGGATGGATGGGAAAATCGATTCCGCCGTCGGTCGAAAGGCAACCGCCTATACGATCTGTCCGGAAGCCAAAGTGACCATTGGGATCGAAGTAGCACAAAATTATGCTATTTTTTCTCTGATTAACCTATACGGAGAAGCCATGAAGGAACAGCGGCTGGACTTGGCCTTCAATAACGGCGAACAATATGCCCGCGATCTTTGTACGATGCTTGAAAATTTTATTTATGGAAGCTCCGTTTCCGAAAAAAATATTTTAGAAATCGGCATTGCTTTTCCGGGACTTATTTCGTTTGACGGCCGGTCAGTCATTTATGGGAAAATATTGAATAATACAGGAATGACAACGGACATATTTCAGAAGTACCTGAACGTCCCCTGCCGTTTTTTCCATAATGCTTCATGCGTGGCGATCGCCGAACAATGGATGCATCCGGAAATTCGCGATGCAATCTATCTCACGATCAGCCGCCACGTCGGTGCGGCAATCATGATCGATAAAAAAATATATACGGGGAAAAACGGGCGCAGCGGGACGATTGAACATTCGACGATCAATCCCAACGGAAGGCTGTGCTACTGCGGGAAAAAAGGGTGCATTGAAACGTATTGTTCGCTTAATTCTCTGCTTGGAGCCGATAATTCCGCCGATGATTTCTTCAGGGCGCTCCGCCGTCAGGATGCGGAAAAAAAGATCCGCTGGCACCGTTTTTTGAATTACCTGGCCATAGCAATAAATAATTTGCATATGTTTCTTGACGACAAGATTATCATTGACGGTCAAATCACTCAATATATGATTCAGGAAGATCTGGATGAGCTTAATCAGCTTATCCTCATAAATACTGCCTTTCCTGAAAAAGACAATTATATCGAGCTCGGCAGGGTCAGAACAAATCCGGTCTCCCGCGGTGCGGGCCTGTCGGCGATTAAAGAATTTCTGGACAGCATTTAAACCGGATCCCCGGAAAAATAGGGCGTCTGAAAATCGCATCGGGATTTCCAGCCTGCCCCTTTTTCGCTGCCGTAATTGTTATATGAGGGACAGGCCTCAGACCCTGATATATACGGAAATGCAGCACATTCAAGCCTTGTCTCCCCAGTTACAAAAAGGCCCTTCTGAAATTGCATGGATATTTTCATCCGCTGCATTTCAGAAGGGCCGAATTTTTCTTCCGTCCCCGGCAGTCGTATACCTCTGCGTTATTTGCTTTCTGTGCCGACACCCTCGTATTCATCTTCAAGAATCTTTTTCAATTCGCTGATCAGCGGTTCTTTCGGATTGGTGGACGTACATTGATCTTCATAAGCCAATTCGGCCAATTTGTTAACGGATGCCTCAAAGTGTACTTTGTCGACGCCGTTTGCTTTCAGACTGAGTGTCACATCGCAGTCGTGTGCCAGTTTAATAAATTCATTGACCAGGCTCTCCTTCAGCTCCTCTGTTGAATGGCCTTTGAAGCCGAGGAATTTGGCGATCGCCGCATAGTCCTCATCCGCCGTATAACGATTGTACCTCGGCCAGATGGCCAGTTTTGTCGGCACCTTCGCGTTAAAGCGAACAACCTGAGGGAAGGTAATCGCAATGGCCAAACCGTGCGGGAGTCCAAATTCGCCGCCCAGTTTGTGCGCAATCGAATGGTTAATTCCCAAGAAGGCATTGGCAAAAGCCATCCCGGCAATGGTGGACGCATTATGCATCTTTTCACGGGCCGTCAGATCGCCGGCATAGGAAGCACGCAGATTATCAAAGACCAGTTTAATGGCCTGCAGCGACCAGCCGCGGGTGTAGTCCGAAGCATAAACGGAAACATAGGCTTCGACCGCGTGGGTCATGACGTCCAGCCCCGTCCAGGCAACCGTCCGCTTTGGCAGTGTTTCGACAAACTGCGAATCCACGATCGCGATATCCGGCTGAAGCGCATAATCGGTAATCGGGTACTTGACATGTGTTTTGGAATCCGTAATAACGGCGTACGGTGTGACTTCCGAACCGGTTCCCGACGTGGTCGGGATCCCTATATAGGTTACCTTTTTAAGCGCGGGCACCTTGTAAGTCCGCTTCCGGATGTCCATAAATTTCTGTTTTGCGCCGAGAAACGAGGCATCCGGCTGTTCATAAAAGAGCCACATGCCCTTTGCGGCATCCATAGCGGAACCGCCGCCTAATGCAATAATCGTATCCGGCTGAAACTTCTTCATGATCTCAACGCCGCGATATACGGTATCCGTTGAAGGATCGGGCTCGACCTGGGAGAAAATTTCAATGTCCACTTCTTCGCGCCGTTGATTGAGCATATTGACCACCCGGTCGGCATATCCGAATTGCACCATCCCCGGATCACAGACCAGAAAGACGCGTTTGAGGCCGGGCACCTGTTTTAAATAGCGCAGTGAATTTCTTTCAAAATAAACCTTCGGGGGCAATTTCACCCACTGCATATTATTCCGCCGCTTGGCGACGGTTTTTATATTCAGAAGATCGAAATCCGAAACATTATGCGAAATCGAGTTTTTCCCGTAGGAACCGGTGCCCAACGTCAGCGACGGGATCATATTATTATAGATATTTCCGAGTCCGCCCAGTGCAGAGGGAGTATTGACCAAAATACGGCACGCTTTCATTTTCAAACCGAATTGCTGGATCAGGGCCTCGTCTTTTGTATGAATGGCTGCCGTGTGGCCCGCACCGCCGAAATCGAGCAGCTGTCCGGCAATTTTAAACGCTTCCTGATGGCCGCCCGCTTTATACATGGAAAGTACCGGAGAAAGTTTTTCACGCGACAGCGGAAAATCCGGTCCGACACCGTCAATCTCCGCAATCAGAACTTTCGTCTCTTTCGGGACATCGATACCGGCCAGCTGCGCGATCTGATAGGCCGATCTGCCGGCAATCGGCCCTCTGACGCTGCCGCGCTTCGGATCCATCATCGCGTCTCCTAAAGCCGCATTGTCCTTTTTATCGATAATCACGCTTCCTAATCGTTTAAATTCGGCCTTTACCGCTTCATAAATGTCTTCGTCAATGATCACGCTGTTTTCCGCGGCGCAGATCATGCCGTTATCGAACGTTTTCGAGAGCGTAATATCATTCACCGCCTGTTTAATATCCGCCGTTTTTTCAATATAGGCCGGCCCGTTCCCCGGGCCGACGCCCAGGGCCGGCTTTCCGGTCGAGTAGGCAGCCTGGACCATCCCCGGGCCGCCCGTCGCGAGCACCGTTGCGACGCCCGGGTGATTCATTAAGGCTCCCGTTGCTTCGATGCTTGGTTTCTCAATCCATTGAATGCAGCCTTCCGGCGCTCCCGCCTTAACGGCTGCCCGCGCAATAATTCTTGCCGCTTCAGCACACGACTTCTGTGCCTGCGGATGAAAGCCGAATATGATCGTATTCCGTGTTTTCAAAGCAATCAGCGATTTGAAAACAACCGTCGACGTCGGATTGGTTACCGGCGTCACGCCCGCAATGACGCCGACAGGCTCCGCAATCTTTATTATCTGCTCCTCATCATTGTCCTCAATAATGCCGACCGTTTTATCATGCCGTATCTTGTTCCAGATGTACTCACTGGCATAGATATTTTTAACCGCTTTATCTTCGACAACGCCGCGGCCGGTTTCTTCAACGGCCATTTTTGCCAGTTTCATATGATTATCCAGCGCGGCAATCGCCATCGCTTCGCAAATCTTATCCACTTTCTCCTGGTCAAAATCCGCCAGAACAGCTAGAGCTTTCTGAGATTTTCTAACTAAATCATCAATGACCCCTTTAATTGACGAAAGATTGTCTTCTTTGCCGCTCTGAGACGGTGCAGCCGGTTTCAGCACCGGAGTCTGCCTGTCATTTTGATTCACGGTTTTTAACATCAGTCCCGCTCCTTTTCTTGTGAATTATTTCACAATAATGTCTGCAGTCGGGCGCCATTAGTTAAAACAGACCGCCTATGGACGACAGGAACTATTGGAAACGCTTCTCTTGACACCTTCATCATATGAATTTGAACAGCCAATGTCAATATATTTTTATAAAATAGTTTTACTAAAAAAATTTAACAATTTATTTTGCCATACACATTTACTTATTCTGCATTGTGTGTTATATTCAACGCGTAAACCGTTGGCAATAGGGCGTTGGAAGGCAGAGGTGTTCGGCTGCCGGAATAACATGAAAGTTGCATGGCCTCATGGCTGTCTCTCTGTTGCCTTTATTTTACTCATTTTTTTAAAAGATTCATGTGAAATATTTCACAAATTATTGACACTTTAAAAATTTGGATATCTGAAAGGAGCAGTTGCAATGACTCAATCGATTCAAACGACGGACAGGATCATTGACTATTCTTCAGCGGAATACTTGAATAAAGTGGATAAATACTGGCGTGCAGCCAATTATCTTTCCGTCGGCCAGCTCTACCTGAAAGACAATCCGCTTCTTGAACGCGCGCTCAAACCTGAAGATGTCAAGATCCATCCCATCGGGCACTGGGGCACTATTTCGGGACAGAACTTCATCTACGCTCACCTGAACCGGATCATCAATAAATATGACTTAAACATGTTTTACATTGAAGGCCCGGGCCACGGCGGCCAGGTCATGGTCTCTAATGCTTATCTTGACGGAAGCTACAGCGAGATTTATCCGGCCGTGTCCCAGGACAAAGAGGGCATGAAGCTCCTGTTCAAACAGTTTTCCTGGCCGGGCGGAGTGGCCTCGCACGCTGCCCCGGAAACTCCCGGATCGATTCATGAAGGCGGCGAATTAGGTTATTCGCTCTCACACGGCGTCGGTGCGATTTTCGATAATCCGGAGGTGATCGCTGCCGTTGTGATCGGTGACGGCGAGGCGGAAACCGGTCCGCTCGCAACCGCCTGGCAATCGATTAAATTTATCAACCCTGTAAATGACGGCGCCGTCCTGCCGATTCTCTATGTGAACGGCTATAAATTAAGCAATCCGACTTTATTGTCGCGCACTTCCGACGAAGACCTGACGGAGTACTTCGAGGGAATCGGCTGGAAACCCTATTTCGTTGAAGGCGAGGAACCGAAGGCGATGCACACCGCCATGGCGGAAACAATGGATCAGGCAATCACAGATATTCAAACGATTCAAAGAAAAGCCCGGGCCGACAATCGGCCGACGCTGGCAAAATGGCCGATGATCGTTTTCCGCTGCCCGAAAGGCTGGACGGGGCCCAAAATGTGGGAAGGCAAACCGGTAGAGAATTCCTTCCGTTCCCATCAGATTCCGATTCCCGTCGACCGCAGCCATATGGAACATGCCGATCCGCTCGTGCACTGGATGAAATCCTATAAACCGGAAGAACTATTTGACAAAAGCGGAAAATTATTTGCCGGCATTGCCGAAACCATCCCTCAAGGCACTCGGCGGATGTCGATGAATCCGATCACCAATGGCGGCATCCATCCCAAAGATCTATGCCTGCCCGACTACCGAAAATATGCGATTAAAGTGGTTCAGCCCGGGAAAAAAGAAGCCCAGGATATGCAGGTCCTCAGTGCATTCGTCCGTGACATTATTTCGATGAATCCCGACAACTTCCGGGTATTCGGCCCCGATGAAACCCTGTCCAACCGCCTGAAATCGGTATTTGAAGTGACCAGCCGCCAGTGGATGTGCCCGGTATTTGAACCGAGAGATGAATTCGAGGCCCCAAGCGGGCGTGTCCTCGATGCTCAGCTGTCCGAACATCAGGCTGAAGGCTGGCTTGAAGCCTATACCCTAACCGGCCGGCACGGATTTTTTGCCAGCTATGAATCCTTCCTCAGGGTCGTTGATTCGATGCTGACACAGCATTTTAAATGGCTGCGCAAAGCGAGCGAACTCTCCTGGCGAAGACCTTATCCTTCGTTGAACCTCATCGCTTCGTCAACGGTGTTTCAGCAGGACCACAACGGCTACTCCCATCAGGATCCCGGACTGCTGACCCATCTGGCAGAAAAAAAGCATCATTACATCGGCGAGTATCTGCCGGCCGATGCGAACACGCTGCTCGCCGTCTTCAATAAGATTCTAAAATCGCACAATAAGATCAACCTGGTTATTGCTTCAAAGCACCCGCGTCCGCAGTGGTTCACGGCCGAAGAAGCGGAGCTCCTGGTCAGCAACGGTCTCGCCATAATCGACTGGGCCAGTACGGATAACGGAGCGGAACCTGATGCGGTCATTGCCTGCGCCGGTACGGAACCGACGATGGAAAGCCTGGCAGCCGTTCAGCTTCTGCATCAATCATTCCCGGATATGAAAATCCGCTTTGTGAACGTCGTGGACATCATGCGGCTGGAAAGCCATAAAAGCGATTCCAGCGACTACACCGGCCTTTCCGATGAAGCCTTCGATTATTACTTTACAAAAGACAGACCCGTCCTCTTTGCCTTCCACGGTTATGCGGATCTGATTCAGAATCTCACCTTCAACCGTCACAATAAAAATTTCTACATTCACGGCTATCGAGAAGAAGGAGACATTACGACTCCCTTTGACATGCGCGTTCTCAATCATCTGGACCGCTTCCATCTTGCCAAGGCTGTGATATTGCGCCAGCCAAAGTATGCGGAAAAATGCGGCGTCTTCGTTCAGAAAATGGATCGGATGATCGCCAGGCACCGGTCGTTTATACAGGACGAAGGGACCGATCTGCCCGAAGTCATGAATTGGAAATGGGAAGGATTAAGGTAAGACGGGCTCACGAATTCCCGATCGGCCGGTAACAAGCGGAGAAGGCAGCAGCAAGGCCTGCTGCGAAACGGGAGGGTAATTTTCCTCCCGTTTCGTCGTTTTTTAAAATCATCTGTTTTTCCCGGCTTTGACAGCCGGAACATAGAAAAATCCCCGGAACAGGTTCTCAGTGAATTTGATTGATGCCGCGACTCTGATAGTCAAATGGAAAGGGAACGTCGGACATGTTTAAAATTATTATTGCCCGCGGAAGCGGAGTGACTGCCTCGACAATTGCTGCAGAAGAGGCAAAAATCTAATTAGAGAGGTACACGGATGATGAAGTACATTCGGCGGACTGCCGGACTTTTCTAAAGAACCGGCGATGCGTGCTTTCATTACTCGTATAGATCGCTGGCTTTCGATCGTAAGCGTTCCAGAAATACAGGGGGTGAATGAGATGTCTTTGATTTTGGCGGTCAATGCCGGCAGTTCGTCGCTCAAATTCCAGCTTTTGGATATGCCAGAAGAGAACTTAGTGACGAAGGGATCTATTGAACGCATTGGTTTATCTGATTCGATTTCTACCATCGACGTCAGAGGCAAAAGAGTTCAGGAAGTCAAATCGGTTCCCAATCATGAAACTGCGGTTCGCCGGTTGCTGAGGCGACTGGTTTCCTATAAGATTATTCAATCGCTGTCGGAGATCGAGGGAGTCGGGCACCGCGTGCTGCACGGAGGGGAGTCGTTTAATGATTCCGTCCTGATCACGGACGAAGTCATTAAGAAAATCGAAAGCCTTTCCGACCTCGCTCCGCTGCATATTCCGGCCAACCTGGTCGGAATCAAGGCCTTTCGGGAAGTCCTTCCCGATGTGCCTGAGGTAGCGGTGTTCGATACGGTGTTCCACCAGACGATGGAAAGCAGCACCTATCTCTACGGCCTGCCCTATGAATATTACAAGGATTACGGCATTCGAAAATACGGATTTCACGGCATGAGCCATCAGTACGTGACGCTTCGCGCGGCGGAGATGATCGGACGGCCCATTGAAGAACTTAAACTGATTTCCTGCCATCTGGGCAATGGTTCCAGTATCACGGCCGTTAAGGGAGGAAAGTCAATCGATACATCGATGGGGTTTACCCCCCTTGCCGGGCTGACCATGGGAACGCGTTCGGGGGACATCGACCCTGCCCTGATCCCCTATATTATGGATAAAACCGGTATGAATGCGACCGAGGCCGTGAACGTACTGAATAAAAAAAGCGGGATGCTCGGCATTTCGGGTGTCTCGAGCGATCTGCGCGATATAGAAAAAGAAGCAAAGCACGGCAATCATCGGGCAAAACTGGCAATTCAAATTTTTGCTGAACGCATTCAAAAATACATTGGGTCCTATGCAGTAAAAATGTCCGGGGTGGATGCAATCATTTTTACGGCGGGAATCGGCGAACATAGCCCGATGATTCGCCGGGAAGTCCTGCATGGTCTTGAATTCATGGGTGTATTCTGCGATGATGAAGCAAATCGGGTGAATGGAGAGAAAATATTTATCAACAAAACGGATTCTCCGGTCAAGGTGCTGGTCATTCCCACTAACGAAGAAATAATGATTGCCCGCGATACGGTTAGATTATCGCAAATGCAGTTGGAAAAAAAATCAGGATAATAAGCGATGTAAGAGATGTTTTCATTCATTTTTAATTTATCATCTTACAGAAATAATCTCAAAATTAAATAGATACGCCGGTTTAACAGCATTTTTAAAGTGATAAAATGAGTAAAAACAATGATAGGATTTCCCCACAAGATTCCACCGTAGAAATGAGGAGAAGCCTGTTCCACAATCGAACAAGAAAAACGATAAGACGCGAACAACGCTCCTCCGGCTGCGTTTCCCTAAAAAAGAATAGTACTAAAAATGTGAGCGGAGGCTATTGAAAATGTCGTTCATATCAGCGAATGATATGAGTACGATGGGTCAAAAAATATTCCAATATCAGGGCTTTTCATGGCTCTGGTATAAAAACACGGAAATGCAGGTTTTATAGTACGGCTCGCCGCAACCTCGCACCGCCCATTTCAAAAAGAGCCCCATTCAAGGATTGGGGGCTCTGCTCATTTTTTTATATGATCTCTTTTTCCACCGTCTGATTCATTGCTTCACTGCGGAAACAAAGAGGACGACGGATCGGATCTTCTTAGCCTATGCCAAGCGTCTGTGCCGTTGTGTCATGAATTTTCTGGAAAAGCTCCGGATTTTCCGAGAGCGACACGCCATAGGAGGGAATCATCTCTTTTATTTTCGGTTCCCATTCCTTCATTTGCTGCGGGAAGCACTCTTCCAGAACCTGAAGCATGACATAAACGGCGGTCGAAGCGCCCGGAGAAGCACCAAGCAGGGCGGCTATCGAGCCGTCGGCGGCACTGACGACTTCCGTACCGAACTGAAGCGTTCCCCGGCCGCCGCGATCCGTATCTTTGATGACCTGCACACGCTGGCCCGCCGTCACCAGATCCCAATCTTCGTTTTTGGCGCTGGGAATGAACTCGCGCAGTGCTCCCATACGCTGTTCTTTCGATAACAAAATCTGCTGGATCAGGTACCTGGTCAACGGAACATTTTTTAAACCGGCCGCCAGCATCGTCACCAGATTATGGGTTTTTATGGATTTTAACAGATCAAACAGCGAACCGGTTTTTAAAAACTTCGGCGAGAAGCCGGCAAACGGTCCAAACAGCAATGTTTTTTTATTGTCGATATAGCGGGTATCCAGATGCGGAACAGACATAGGCGGAGCGCCGATCTTCGCTTTGCCGTATACCTTCGCCTGATGCCGGGCGATGACTTCCGGATTATTGCACACCATGAATAGGCCGCTTACCGGAAATCCGCCAATATGCTTTGACTCGGGAATGCCGCTCCTCTGCAGTAAGGGCAGACTTCCGCCCCCGCCGCCGATAAAGACAAATTTTGCCTTATGATATTCGATCTTACCGCCGGCAGGATCCAGCACTTTCACCTCCCACTGGCCGTCGCCGGTTCGGTGAATATCCTGCACACGATGCCCGTAATTGATCTCGACATTTTGACTCTTTAAATGCTCAAACAACATGCGTGTTAAGGCGCCGAAGTTGACATCCGTCCCTAAATCGATCCTTGTTGCCGCCATCGGTTCATTCGATGTGCGGCCTTCCATAATAAGAGGGATCCATTGCTTCAATGTTTCAGGATCGTCGGAAAATTCCATTCCCTTGAACAGCGGATTTTTTGATAGCGCTTTAAAACGTTTTTTCAAAAAAGATACATTTTTTTCTCCTTCGACCAGACTCATATGGGGGATCGGCATAATAAAATCCTGCGGATGATCGATCAAATGGCTGTTTACAAGGTAGGACCAGAACTGTCTTGAAAGCTGAAACCGTTCATTAATGCTTATTGCTTTGCTGATATCAATAGACCCGTCCGATTTTTCGGGTGTATAGTTAAGCTCGCACAGCGCGGAATGGCCCGTCCCCGCATTGTTCCATTCGTTAGAACTTTCTTTTCCCGCGTTTGCGAGTTTTTCAAACACTTTGATTTTCCACTCAGGAGCCAACTCTTTCAGCAATGATCCCAAAGTCGCGCTCATGATTCCGGCTCCGATTAAGATGACGTCTGTTTTTTTCTGTTCGCTGCTCATGATTACCTTCCTTATCCCCAATATTTGCCAAAAAGAGCAGGTGCTTCTCCTTAGACGCCGCGAAAAACAAGACGCCACCCGTGGATACACCTTTCCCAATGATAAGCCTGTCACAATCTTACTGCTATCAGCTAATAATTATAAACCATTTAAAGCCTGTAAAAAAGTGAAAAGCCTGAGTATGAATACCATTGATTATAAGAAAGCAAGGCTTTAGATCACCTTTTTGTAAGCCGCAGAAGGACATTCTTTTACATTTTGCCATCTCAGCTTTCAGGGCGTACTAAATCCGTTCTCCGAAAATACCCGATACTTCAAAAAGTATTGCGGCTAGTTTCTTGGCCTGACCCTCAGAACATGCTGAAAATAAAAAATTAAAGCCTTCAGCTGCCCCGTCGCATCCACACTGCTTTTCCCGGAAAGCTGTGCCTCGAGGAACAGGCCGTCAAAAACATTGATTGAAAAACTTACGATCGTATCCAATGGTTGAAGCGGGGTAAACTCCCCGGTTTTTGTTCCTGCTTCAAACAGATAGAGCAATGATGCTTTGCCTTTTTGATAGCGGTCGATTAAAAACTTTTTTCTTCTGCTATTTCTCCATCCTGATAAAAAATATTCATAGATGACCATTCCTGTCCTGTCATCAAGATTTTGTTCTATATCCTTTATGTATTCCATCACCGCATCCCAGGCCGTGTCATGCTTCGCCGCTAAATCTTTAACATCATTGATTTCAGAGGCCATATCTCTCCTCAAATATTCGCGCATGATCTCCTCCGTGCTCGAAAAATAACGATAGACTCCGCCCCTGCTTAATTGTGTTGCATTAATTATATCCGTCATAGTCGTTAATTCAAAACCTTTTTCTTTAAAAATCGTTAAAGCGGCATGCAAAATCTCGTCTTTTCGACGATCAAAATGTTCTCTTGTCACTTTGGGCAATGCCGACGCCTCCAAATATCAATTTCTTTAACGCAATGTTCACCATACTCATGACAATCAGGGCGATCCCGGACGTCAAAAAAGTAGGAACGACCCCGAGAAATTGAGCCATGATCCCTCCGATCGCAATCCCTGTAATGATCGCCGCATTCACCACACTGTTAATGGTACCAAAAACAGTGCCGGTATGGTCAACGGTTATATTTTTCTGCGTCAACACATTAAATGGGATCACCGCCATACTAAATGAAAAACCGCAAATAAAAAAAATAACGGGATAGAGCAGATAAATGAGGACGCCGGGCAGATGCAGCAGCAGGCCTGATAAGATCAAGCCGCCGCCCAACAGGATCGGGCTTACTAACAATGTGATGAATTTTTCGCCGGATTTTTTACAGCCCAGAATAAATGAAGAAATAAGCATTCCAAAACCGCTTCCGGCCAGACACAGTCCAAATAGATTCGCTGAATAGCTCGGTATACGGCTCAGTAAGATGATCGCCTGGGAATCGGAAATCTGCAGGACGAGCATGACGGCACTCACGATCAATAACCCCATAAAAATATGTTTGGATCGTCTAATCAACGATAATCCGGAAAAAAAGTTTCTTAAAACGGCAGCAATATCCTTTTTGTCTGTTTTTCTTAAGGACGTTCTGACGTCATTTGAGACCTGCTTTGGAAGCCCTGTCAGCAAAAGAGCGGACAAAATAAAAGACAGCGCATCCAATATAAAAATCCACGCGGAACCGATCCACGAAACCAATATCCCGCCAAGAATCGGCCCGACTATTTTGGCCGCATTATTGACCATTTCACTGTAGGAAACAGCCTGCTGTATCGATGTATTATCGACGATTTCTTTTAACTTTCCGCTTTTTGCCGGTTCGAAAAAAGACGCAGCCACGTTCTCTAAGATGATCAGAGAAAATAACTGCCACAGTTCGCTCGTCAATATAACACTGAAAACAATAAAACAACGGACAATATCGGCGGCCACCATCACTTTTTTTCGTTCGATCAACTTGTCGGATACATTTCCGGCAAAAAAGCCGAAAATGATATTCGGAACGACCATACAAAGCAGAGTCACCGTCGCGACCGCAGGCGTTAGGCTCCATCTTTCACCAATAACCGTATACAAAGCGATGAGGTATAAAAAATCCCCGAGATTGGATATCGCCTGTGCGGACAGCAAAAAAATATAGGGACGATGATTGAACGGAAAATGATGCAGGATATTTTTCGGCAATATTTTCACTCCCCTTTCATAAATAAAAGGCGTTATATTTAGTATAAATAAAAGTGACACGAGTGTCACTTTTATTTGATATAACATAATAATGAAAAGGGCCATTCTGGCAGGATTTGCTCAGGTTCAGTTTAAAAATCAGCCGGCGGCCGGCGGCCATTACCAAATTCGCTAGGATAGACCGATAAAGCCCTGGCGACGACCGATAAGCTGCGTCTGGCGACCGATAAATCAGCGGTAACGACCGATAAACCGTGTCTAACGATCGATAAAGCTGCGATAATGACCGATAAACCCTCGGCAACGGTCGATAAACCGACGTGACCGATAAGCTGCATCTACCCGATCGATAAATCAGCGGCCGGGATCGAATCCGCACAGGCAGAACTTGTTTATTCCTTTCTCCCAAGATAATTTTCAATTTCAAAGGGAAGCGGCTTATAGCCCGACTGTTTTAACACATCATTCCGTTCATCGGCGTTTGGAAAAGCCTTTGTAACGATAGAATTGACATCGAAATCCCGATAAAAATGGGCCTGCGCAATCGCTAATACATTCCGGATGATTTCCCGGTTTTCGCAGTCACTTCTTAAGTCAATGCGCAGCACACCGTGTGAGCCGATTCTTGAAGGAACAGGCCGATGAAACATCTCTACCGTGCCGACTTTATCACAGGTATCGTTCAGAATGACTGTCCAGCGCACCCAGCCTTTATTCGCGTAGGCATCTCTCCAGAATTTAATTTCACTTTTCATCTGCTCAATGGACGTATAGTAAAAGTTGTCCGGACAGTTATCTGCGTTGAAAAAAGGCAGTGATTGTTCATCAGAGTAACATTTGAGCAGTTCTTCAGCATCTTCAGGCATGGTTTGTCTTAATGTCATTCTCTCTGTCCGATATACAGGACATACCTCATAAACGCTTTTCATTGTTTGTTCATCTCCCCCGTAAAACAGGATAACAGAACAATGACGACACCAGAGTGTCATAGATGCTCATAGAGATTCAATATTTCTTTACAACACCGGCAGAGCCGCTCTTTCAAAAATGCAGGCTCAATCACTTGCACAAGTTTCCCAAGCGAAAGCAGGGTGCCGAACCATAGCTGTTCGTTTTCCGGCAGATGCAGCTTCATAATAAAATCCCCGTTTTCAAGCTCCTTTTCGACAATGCCGTTGAGATATTCAATTGCACGCGTTCGTACCTCGGACTTGCATCGAATACGAATGTCAATATATTTTCTTCCGTCATTTTGATCATGACGATTCAAAATACGATTTGCCGATGGATGACGATGGACGACCGGCAGTTCCGTCAGATGAACCTGATCCATTCGGATCACCTTATAAAGTCTGTAATCCTTTCGATCGGAAGAATAGCCGAGCAGATACCATGAATACCATTTATAGGCTAGTGCTATCGGTTCAACTTCCGGGATTGATGCCCCGCCGGAGGCATTCGCATAATTAAAACGGACCACGCGCTTCTTTCTAATCGCTTCATTCAATATTTTCAAACGCCGGACAACCTCTTCATTCCCTCTTAGCGTGCCAAAATCCAGCAGAAGGCCGCTCTCCAGATTGATAAATGGAGACGTCGCAGTTATTTTTTCAAGCGTGGTACGGATTCCCGGGTCATCAAAGGCTGTTGCCAATCCTTTCAGCGCAGTCATAATGAAGGAATAGTCCTGCTGTCCGGCCACCTGGCGCGTCATTCGGAAACTGTCTAAAATCTCATATCCGCCGTTTGCTCCATATGTCGAGCAAATGGGTATTCCCGCCGCACACAGACAATCAATATCACGCTGGACTGTCCTGACGGAGACGCTGAATTTTTGAGAAAGACTTTTTGCATTTGTCTTGCCATGATTCAGCAAATATACGGTCATGCCTAACAGTCTGTCTGTTTTCATAAACAAAACCACCTGACAAAAGCATGGGAATAGTTAATTTTCCCAGCATACAGCAAAACTCTGTTTCATATATTATTATAAAATTTTTGTATGTCGTTCATATGATTTTACCCGGCAGAGGGCTGATCTTCTTAATCAGTACATCACAATTTCTCAGATCTATTATTTAGTCCATTTATACACATCTTAAATTCATTGCCGAAAACCTTTTCTAATCGCTTTTAGTTGGACAAGATCAAAAAGACAATTCTGATGATAGAACTTAAATTGTAATTTTCTTAAGTTGTCATGAAAGCGTTAGAGCATCGGTTATTTACGTATTACAGTAACCCTACTGCGAAGTGACTGCATGCTCATAAATAATTTAATATTTCGTTCAACTTCTTGACTTCCCTGTACGGCATGCAATTTTGAAGCCCCCTTTTAGACTGACGATTGACCCAAATTCTTCTCCAATTCATTCTCTGTGCGGGAACCATATCCCACCAAAAGCCGGCCGCTATATGTACGTGGTGATTATTCAATAGTTTATTCTGGACCTGTTCAAAAAAATTTAATTGGGGCTTGTATGCATGTAAATCTTCGGCAAGATAGACATCATCAAATCTGTGATCGAGGGATTTTAAATTATCTCTCATAATATTCCAATCTGAGTTTGACATGATAGATGTTTGATAACCCCTGGATTTCAAAGTTTTCAATGTATCCGCGACTTCAGGGAATGGAGAAAGTTCTTTATGGACCGTCATTAATCGATCATATTGACCGGTTAACTTTTCCACACCTAGTTCCATTTCGCAATATTGCAGAGTCTTATAAATAATATCACTGTAAACGGTAAAAATTCCCTCGCCATACATCAGCCGCTCTTCAAAATTGCCATATGTAGTGACCATTAAAGTTTGATCAATTCCATATTCCGCAGCAATTTTCTTAATTTCTTTCCAAAAAGCAGATGTATCAATTAAGGTTCCATAACAATCAAAGGTTAATATATCGGCCATTTTATCTCTCTCCAATTCAGGTTACTGTCGCGCTTGCTGCGCAGCAAAACTCAGTTTCATATATTATAAATTATTTGCGCCGTGTGCGTATGATTTTCCTTGACGGAGGACTGATCCTTCTATCAACTCGTCAAACATGCCATAAATCGACAGAGACATTAAATGATTCCGACGCTTTTGGCAGGATTAAAACGTTCATAATATTAATCCGTCATACATAATAATTGGGCCTTTATTCCAATTTAAAGATCACGCGCATTGACTTAACATAAATGGGAAGGAATTTGTGAAGAAAAATCGAATTTTCATATTGGAAAATAGACAAGGAGCGTGGACCCATGCACCGGAAACGATTCAGGCTGTTATGCATGGCCTGTGCTTTAGGCATCAGTTTAACGCTGGAGGGCTGCGGATTGACAGCGAATGATCCGAAACAGGCACAAAACGAAAACACTTCTCCATACACACCCGTTCAGGATTACGCCGGTCAGGGCTATTCTTTGCCGAACGGCGAGAAGACAGGAGCGTTTGCGAAGACCCATAAGAAAGAGATCGTCGATCAAGTTAATAAATTTTTCAAAGAGAAATATCATCTGGAAGTCACGACGCACAATTTAGTCGGTGCGACCAACGCAGTTGTTGCTTATGTTGAATCAAAAGGAGAGCCGCATTTCCATACGTCAGTGATTGTCGGTGTGGATCTGGCCAGTCAAAAGGTGACGGAAGAAGTAGAGGCCTATGAGGGGTCAGTCGAAGGCGCTATTACAAGCGGTCTGTATGAGATGGCCTACGAAAAGGAGTTTAAAAATCTGGATCGTTTTGCGGAATCTGTCGTGAAAAAGTATCCGGTCATCGGAAATAATCAAAAGGCAATTGATAATACATGGGATTCCGGATATGTAACCCCTTTTTATTACATAAGTACACTGGACTCAGATTTTCCCAAAGCTTATAGTGCCTTTATGAATGATCATAAGATCTCAAAACAGAAACTTCGGCAACTAATACAACAACAACCATTTGATCGTGAGGGAGTACAGATTGCACTGACTTTCTATATGGGGAAAAAATATGCTTCTCCCGATCAGAGAATTGCCGATGAAACGATTAGACAATTTAAGACATTAAAAGGAATTGTCCCCGGAAATTATGGAGTTTTCATCCAAAGTAACGAAATTTTAAAAAGAACAGGAACTGCGAAAAGTCATAAAGGAACAATAACGGGGAAGACAGATATTATTCATGAGCCCGAGAAATAAGGTGACTAAATGACAACTGTAAATTCCAATTTTATAAGAACCAATGATCAGGATTTGGTACAGCTTAGTGGATATGCCGTTTATCTTCACCCTGAAGAAAAGAGAAAAATTAAAATCAATAATCATCACTTTCTAATAATGGCCACAAACTACAGTTCTCTTCCATCCGGCCTTGATGCCATGACAGTTAAAGATCTCCAGACCGGCAACATCTCCATCATCTACGCGGGCACCGATCCGCAACAATCAGCCGACATCGGCACCGATGCCGGCCTCGTGCTCAGCAGCGGGACCCCGCAACAATTCAAGGATGCCGAAGCCTATTACAAAAGCATGAAAACGACCTACGGCCATGTGGATTTCGTGGCCGGCAATTCTCTGGGCGGCGGGCTGGCCAATTATGTCGCTGTCCGAAACAATGTCCGTTCGGTCACGCTCGATCCATCGATCCTTCCGGAAAAGGTGGCCGTGCCGGCGGCGGATTCGGCCGCAGCGAAACGGATCACCAATTATGACGGAGGCTACGATCCGCTGACTCTCGGCGAGGTGGCCGGCGGGTACGGCAGCCGGATTCCCGGGACAAAGGTCAACGTGGATTTCGGCATCAGCTGGCTGACTTTTTTAACAAACAATCATACAGGCTACGTGGGCGTCATCGATCCATCCGCCCCGCAGGAAAATGTTCCCGTCGGCGTCCGGGGCACCCCGTCTTTCGGACAGATTGAGTTCACGGCCGATCATCAGCTGGTCACGGACCTGTGGACGGGGAAAGCGCTGACGGCGGAGACGGCGGGCAAAAGGCAGCGGATCAAAATCGATACGGGCAGTCTGGATGACCGGCAGGTTTCGCTGCAGAATCAGTTCAACCAGCTGCTTTACTCGGTTCGGGGCATCGGACCGGTCTTTCGGGCCGCCGATGAACCGAAAAAAATCAATCCGCGGCTGGCCGCGATTCTCGAAGAAATGGACTGGATCGCCAACCTTCCGCTGACCGAGAAAATGCTCGAAACGATCTCTGCCGGGCTGGAGAAAATCACCGTGCCGCTGATCGGGATTCCGGCCCTGATCGCCGATCTCGCCTTAAAAACGGAGGATCTGACGGTGCGTGTGGTTAATCTCCGCGTAAGGGCCGTTCCCCTGCTTTTTCGTGGATTGACCTCGCACTTTCTTGACGGGATTGTCGATGAATTGAAGGCGCATGACCGCGTGGTCGGGAAAAATACGGCCCAGCTCATCCATCAACTCCCCAATTTCCGCGATCAGACGGATCAGGTCCGAAAAATCATGGACCAGGCGGACCGGTCGGTTGCCCGGGCGCTTGACAGCGGCAGCAGTATCCCGCAGACAGCGGCGAACGCGGACGCCTCTTTTCAGGGGGCCATGGAACCGTCCAATTACTTGAGAAACGGGATGGCCCTTCGCCGGCAGCAGTTTGAGCAAAATTTTCAGGTTTTTTCCCGAAGGGCAGACGAAGAGATCCGGCCGATTCTGATCGGCTGCTCCGGGCTGGCCGGTGAGGTGCTGGACCAGCTGCAGACGGCGCACGCCTGCCTAACCGCTTTTTCCTGGGAAACAGATCTGATCCGGATTCCCTTCCTGTCCTGGGACAATCAGCTGAGAGAATTTCTTTTGCGGACGAAACAAACGCTCGGCCGATCGACGGACGCCGCGGAGCATGTCCTTGGCCTGCTGCATCATGTCCAGGGCCATTTCTCCGACCTGATACTCGCGTTCAAGCCTTACATCGAAGCCGCTTTATTCAACGGAACGCAGTACCAGGCGGTGATCGCCTATCACCACGCGGCGCTGGGGATTCTTCAGGATATCCAGCTGCAGTTCACGGAGATCGCCTATCAGCTGTCGGAAAACGAATCGGCGGCTATCCTGCAGCTGGAAGATCGTTCAAAAGCGATCCAGAAAAATCTCATCTTTCTGATCGAGCAGGTCCGGCGGGAAACGGTCATCTGAAGCAGATCGGCAGAGTCCTAAAAATCAATCGGAAAATCTCGGATATTGGGTCCCCATTTATAGGTGCCGCTAATTTTTACACACCGTTAAATCGGAGGATCGTCATCATTCACCGTTAATCCGGCATTTTCCGTGTATACAGTGGGCTAAATGATGAAAATTTTAAGGCCATGCTGCCTAAAATAATAGCAAGCTCTCTTAGCCGATCGTTTCATAACTAACCCATCATCCCAATTTGGCTTTATAACGGGCAATAAAGCGGAATGCTCCTGAATCATCTCCATCTGTATGTTATTTTTGAACGTTCTATTTATGATGACGTATAAATCCAAGGCCTGCCGCCGTACCGCAGAAGTTTTAAACAGAGATTTTCTCATAATCCTCCCGCCCCGCCCATTCAACCCTAAGACGACCGTTTTTTATTTTTTCAGCTTTATGTTAATAGCTTTAACGGTTCTTTTGGCAGCAGTGAAAAAGATAATCCACATGACGATGTAAATGCAGATAAAAATAAATAAGAATCCAAGTAAAAACTGCCACTGCAACGGAAACCAGCCGCACAGCACAGCCAGAGGGGTAAAACAAATCAAGGTAACAAGAAAATGTGTTCCCGTCATTCTGGTAATGCTCCACGTATCTTTCATAAAAATAATACTTGCAACACTAAAAACAATACCGATTGCAGCCCAGTACAAGGCAGATACCCATGTTGCTGTCAAAACATTAGAAAATTGTGCGACAAAGTGCGGAGATGATGGATAATAACGCGTACCTCCGTTTACTAAAGAAAAAAATAGTGAGCTCCAAAATCCGATAAAGTCGCCGATAACGATTCCGCTGATAACCAGCTTACTCACTCGCTTCATCAAAGCTCCAGCCTCCTTCTTAAATGGTTCACGTACCGCCGTGAAGTATAGGTGCTGACACTATGCTGCAAGTTGATTTTATAAGTGCCGTTAAAAGTTAATTCCAGATCCCGGATCATATGCAGATTTACTATTTCACTGTTGGAAATGCGAATAAATAGGCCCGGATCCAGTAATTCTTCTAGTTGATACAATCGTTCACGCACTTCACAGACCTGTTCTGCCGTCTGAGCCCGAACGCCTTTACTTTCCGTAAAGAAGCGAATAATTTCAGCAGGATTCAATGGTTTCAGTCTATCGCCGGCATACCCCATAATGTACTCATTATGATTGGCAGACAAGGCTCTGACTGCCTGGTTCACTTCGTCGGTGACCGACCGCGCGTGTATCACTGCATATGGGAATCGGGCATGATGATCGATTCTGACATCGACTCGCAAAAGATCCCCTCCTTTCAGTATCAATTTAACATTCTTTTCTAAATAAGTACCCTATTCACGATAAATGGCGCGTCCTGAAAGATAGATGGTTATGTAATCAATACATCCCGCTTATCGGCGGGGCGATCAAATAATTAAAGACACGAATATCGATAAACCGGCGATCGATAGACGTCTGACAACGGTCGATCCATCCACAGACTATTTGAAGCAGCTCCCAGTATACTTGCATACCAATATCTGAACATTCTGAGAATAGGTGTATTTTTTATCTTATTTTCAGCAAATAAGATGTATTATGTAAGTGTAGTCGGAATTATTTGTTAATCGCTTTTTGTAAGCGCTCTATTAACAATGAGAAAGGGGGTAAAGAATGACGATGTAATTGATCATGATGTTGTCGATGATTTTACTTTTACTCATTTAACCAGAGCAATGCGTTCAGAGTGGAACTCTTTTGCTGATTTCGATTTTGTATTACGAAAACAAAAACGAAACTGGGGGTAAAGTAAATGTCAGCCGAAAGAACATCAAACAATAATCTTCACGATCCCGTTGCTGTAGATAACGACGATCTGCCGCCTCTTGCGACCAGAAAGGATCACCGATTCCAGCGAATAGCATTTTTACTTTTACGTCTTGATATTGGATTTTACTTTTTTTGGGCATTCATTGATAAGGTATTCGGCTTTGGATATCACACTGCCCCGGCCAAGGCCTGGATCAGGGGCGGTTCTCCGACGAAGGGCTATCTGTCGGGAATAAATGTCGGGCCGATGCAGGGAATCTATCACGCTATAGCGGGCCAGACATGGGTCGACTGGTTGTTTATGCTCGGTCTGTTGGGCATCGGAGTCGCCCTGATCTTAGGCATCGCCATCCGGCCGGCCGTCGTCTGCGGAGTAGCACAATACTTCTTAATGTGGCTCGCAACCTGGCCGCTGGCAACCATGGGCGGCGGCCAGCCTACGGGCTCCACGAACCCCCTGCTGGATGATCATACCTTAGGACTATTCGGACTTATTGTCATCATGAGCTGTATTTCCTGGGCAGGCGGTCCGCTCGGTCGCTGGTGGTCGAATCTGTCTTTCGTAAAAAAACATCCATGGATGCGCTAAATTCGCAATCTCTTAATAAGCTTACCGGAGAAGAAGGCGTTTCATAAGTCGACGTTTCGACTTTGAGACGCCCTCTCTAATTTCAGAGTTATGTTTCAAAATCATTCACTGGCTGAAGAACAAATATTGGGGGATTTAATGATGAAAGGATATTGAAAGACCGCTTTCCCCGCTGAATGTCCGTCTGCGGCCCGATCAAAAAAGCAATGATTATTCAGCGGATGCCTTGCTTGCCCCGATCTCCGGCAATTGAGCGCCGCTGCTTTTTGTATGGAATAAAAACAGAACGAACGAGCAAAAAAAGAGAATCAATAAATTTCAACACCATAATGGAAAAATTTTAACCGGAAACACAATAGCCTTTTTAATTTCTCCGTTTTTTCCTAGCGGCCATAAAAAGGTTATCCTCCGTTCCTTTTTACGGAGGGCTTTTCACTCTCCTGCTGTTTAAAAATAATCTGAGAAATAGGATGTCTGTTGCTCAATCGCATCCTCCAGCATATCCACGGTCTCAGGGCGGCACGAAATACGGCCGATCTTATGCAGATAGTCGGGCCGTTTGTAGCCCAGCAGCATCGTCGTCAAGGTCTGAATATCGATTTTATCCTGATTGTGCTCCGACGAACGAACAACTTCGCCCTTCCCTTCAGCGGTGATACGCAATGTGAAAACGCCCTGGTTCCATGAAAGCAGCGGATCATCCAGCGTGAACGTCCATTCCCGGTCTGCCGTATCCGGTTTAAAGGGATATTGGGCAATAAACTGCTTCAGATCGACAATGCGTGCCATGTAATAAGGAGAGATCGTTTCCTTAATGTCCGCATCCTCCAATAAAAATGACAAAGGTTCATCCGTATAGGTATTGCCGACGACCTTTGAAATCATTGAAAAATGCGCGCTGATAAAATTCCAGAGTCCGCTGCGGGCTTGTTCATTGATGAAGATCATGTCTTTAATATGAAAGACCTCATCGGCAATCCAATAAAGGACGTAGCCGTCCGGCAGTCCGTTATCATTGTAATATACAGCTGCCATCAGGTCGTCCGAGTCCCACAGCCAATACTCATTCCAGGCTAGATCATTGCGCAGCATCGCACCATGGGTCTGCATGGCGAACCGCTCATAAGTTTTTTTCACTTGCTCGCTTTCTGCATCGACACGTTCGACTTCGCCGGGCACCTGCCTGTTCTTCGGCAGTTGATAATCATTAATTTCGTAGGAAATTTTATCGGAAATGATTTCCCAGCCTTTTCTGCGATAGTAAGGGATGGAATACGGATACAAATAAGATATTGACTGATTCCGTTTTCTCATGTGTTCCAGAGCTTGATACAACAACTTGTGCATTAAACCCTGGTTGGAATACTCGGGATAAGTGCCGACGCCGGTAAGGCCTCCCATATCGTAGGTCCGGTTGAAGATACGCACTTGCAATGGATAAATCGCTGCCTGCGAGATCAGCTTGTCGCCGTCAAACCATCCAAAGACATCTGCCTGCTCCAAAACCGGCGACTTTGCCCGGATGATCTCTTTTTCCTCCCATCCAATCTGATGCAGCTCCTGGTCAGTGACTTGAAAAACATACCTCAGCAGTTGATTATACTGTTCAAGGTATTCCGGCCCGACTTTATGCATTTTCAATTGCTTTTTTCTGCGCATGCCAATCTCCCCTTCTGGGCGCTCCAGCAATTGCAAGTGTTTCTAACCTGCGATCAAAACAGGCAACAGAGACACAAACAATTAAAGCCCATGACCTGATCATTAAATTCGCTTCGGCAGTATCTATTCTTAATAAACTTGTTTTCTGAACCTATGTTTTCCTGCACGATTTTTCAATCTATCTGGTTAGGCTCCAGCCTCTTTAAGCGGGCTTCCAGACAAAACGGGAATCCATTGAGAACGAAGCTATGAATAACGGCGGCATTGTCTCTGCACAGAACATTTTCCTTTATTATAGAGCATCAGGAGGTCATGGTGCATGGTCTTGACTGCTTACGCAGCATGCCGGATCCCGTCATCTGATCCGCATTTCAGCTACCCGAGAGCAACCATCGTTAAAATGACGGTGATCAAACCGACCAAAATGTCCGGCGGAATGGACAGCCATCGTTGAAAGCGGAGGCAGGCCTGTTCCGCACTTTCAGGCTGATAAGGCACCAGAACGAAAAAATCATTCACCGCCATATCACGGAACAAGATACCCAGCCATTTATTAATAAACCAGATAAACAGAACATAGACCGCCCATTTTAGCCAGAGCGGAAGAAGCAGTACCGCCAGGCAGGTGGCACCGATCAGTTTATAGTACAGAGAAAGGCGGTTTTTACTGCGCAGCACCGATTTAAGAAGAAACTCGAGCAAACCGTTTTCTTCGCTGCGCTGTTTAAAAATTCTTCCCGACTTGCGAAAAAACAATACCGGCTTCCTGCTGTTCTCCGGCCGCTGTTTCGGGACCTCATTGCTGTAGCGTAAGATCAGCCGGATCAGGCGTGTATGCGCGTCATACTCCGTATCAAGATCCTGTATCCAGAGATTTATTCTTGAAAACCGGCGCACATTCAGCCAGAGCATCAGCACCCAGACGATTGCGCCGAAAACGGCCGATAATAAAAAAGACACATGAATCAGCACCAGCCCTGCCGCACTAAAACTGATGAAGCGAAGCAGCCAGCGGATGACAACGTGATCGACTGATTTTTTGATGGTCATGACGGTCAGTTTAAACGCACTGAGCATTAAAAACATGCCGAGTATTTGCAGCATCGTAAACCGGTCAATGCCGACGAGCACCGGCAGAGCAGCAAGCATCAAAATGGATTCAGTCAGAAGAAGAAAGAACAGCGAGTTTAAAAAGCCGTCGCGTTTTAACTGAGCGATCACCTTCCTTCTCTGAATCAGGAAGAGCAGATCGGCATCCAGAAGATAGGTTCTGATGTTTCCGAAACCCGAAAGAACCAGGAGAAGAATCAGCACGATCGAAAATGGGATGCGGGCATCCCAGTAGATGTGAATGTTTCGCCAGACATCGGCGTATACGAACGGAATGATGGCCGCAGCCGGAATCGCGATATAAAGCATGACCGACCAGTCCAGAACCGTGTGGATCACTTGCCGCTGATACCGGCATTCGCTGATAAATCTGCGCCAAAACAGCCTATTTCCCGACATCGGATTCTTCCTCCGTCAGCACATCAAAACAGTCGAGCAGCGATCCGTCCTTTAAACCGCTGCGTGTTCTGATTTCTGCCAATGTCCCTTGAAAAATCACCTGTCCCCGGGAAATGAGGACGAAGCGGTCGCAGATTCTTTCCGCCGTATCGAGAACATGAGTCGACATCAGGATGCCTGCCCCGCCGTCTTTTGCCAGCCGGAGCGACTGAAGCAGCCGTTTCACCGCCCTCGGATCAAGGCCCATAAAAGGTTCATCCACGATGTACAGTCTGGCCTGCCGCAGAAATGCCAGAATCAGCATTACCTTTTGCTGCATGCCTTTCGAAAAATTTTCCGGATACTGATGAATGACATGAGACAGCTGGAAACGTTCCAGAAGCTTATGGGCGAGATCCATATAGGTTTTCTCATCGGTATCCAGCGTCGTCAGCAAAAATTCAATGTACTCCCAGAGCGTCATCCGTTCATAGAGCAGCGGGCGCTCCGGAATGTAGGCGTAATCAGCGGCCTGACAGCTTCCCTTAATGTTTTTGACGGTGCCGAGAATCGATTTGATGGTTGTGCTTTTGCCCGCGCCGTTCGGACCGATCAGTCCGACCAGCTCGCCTTCATTGACCGAAAAATGGATATCTTTTAATATGGGACTGCCGACATCGTACCCCGCCTCATGAATTGCGACCGATAGAAGCACCGGGATCCCTTCTCTCATCATCAATCATTAAAATCAGCCGGCCAATATTCATGACTGCTGATTCTGCCTGACACTTGTCTATGTATTTTCACTGACCTCATGTATATCAAGCAAGGAAATTGGATAAAGAACTTTTGAAACAGGGCTGCGGAAATCAGGAGATTCAGGAGTTAAGTATCCGCCGGCTTTGCAGTGAGCAACTGAACATTGATTATTTTACTTGGCAAATCTCTGCTCGAGCCATCCTTTCGATCCTCTTAAGCCGGGATTTCTAAAAATAATTTCATTCCATAATTTTCCCCATAAGGCATGATCAACCCTCTGCTGTGCTGTTTCTATTTCACAAACGGCATACATCGGAATTATATTTTTTAAAAATAATAGCGGAACAAGATGATGATCATGCGACGGCTGTTCGCCAAAGCCGATGAGGAAGCTTCAGGGCGAGGGTGTAATTAATAGAAAAAGCATGTTCTCCTGATAAACGGAGACTCTATCTATGGCGTTAGAAGAGGCCATCCGGCCGGCTGACCATTGTTCAACGATTCCCAGCAGTCGTCTCTAAGTAAAAGTATTCTTATCATCAATGCGCCCCCCGGGGCCCGGGTCTATGCGAAACAGTCGTCGCTTCGCAAATGATTTCTCTCATTATACCTCATTACGGGGCACCTGAATGGGTTTCTCTATATAATTCCGGCGATCGGAGGAAAATGGGATGCGAAAGAAAATCGTCACAAACCGGCCCGGCATCTCAGAAATGAATCTCAAAACATGTCCTGCTAAGTTAAACACGGCCACATTGGCCCTGATTTTATTAAAAAGCACCGCCCAATCGGCAAAGTTTTAGACGAAGCCGGAAGGACAACCGGGGCAGGCTCCTGGCAAACAAACCGCAGGGCGCGGCATTCATAGTCGCCGCTTACACAGTGATCTTTTAAATTTTTATACTTCCCAATAATATTGATGGGACGGTCCAGAAATCATACATCCGGGCCGTCTTCTTTTATCGGTTATTTCAGGATGGCGCGGTAAAACAAGCCCTGTGCAGCCAAAGTGAATCATTGCGGATAAAGAATACTGCATTAAAGCAGGCCTACATGATTGAAGGATTAAAGATCAATCCAATAACGCTGAGTCGTCCGTTCCGAGTGATCGACCTCATTTTCAAGAACGCCGCCATTATTGATAATTGTCTTGGCGGAGCCTGTATTGTTCTTGTCACAAGTAAGGAGCACACGCTTTAAATGGAGCGCACGTGCCTTATCAAGTGCCAAAGCCAGCATCTTCGCGGCGTATCCTTTGCGGCGTTCCGAGGGACGAATGCCGTAACCGATGTGGCCTCCGAAGCCGGATAAAAACGGATTCAATTCATGACGCAGCTGCAGAGCACCGTATAAGCGATTTTTTTCGTCCGTTAAAAAATATAAAGTTGCCGGAACCCAGCCTTGTTTACGAACATGATCCGTTTTTGCTTCATTCAGTTCTCTTAAAAAATGTTTATAGGGGATCGTTCCTTTCGCCGATCCTCTCGGGATGATTTCTTCATCGCAATCTTTCCATTCCGACACGTAATCCTCATAAGCCGCTTCAAGATCGGGAGTTAATTCGATTAGTTTGAGCATTCGATCACCTTCTCGATAAGATTGGAACTTCACACTGAGTTTTGAGTTTTATTATAATCTTTCTTATTCGTTACTGTTCATTTGAGGATCAATGTGGTCAGCCACCAGCCGAATCCCAGCGTGACTATAATGCCGATCAGCGTCACGGCCGGCGGCATCGCGAAACCAATCAGGTAGATAATAATAGCGGCAGCCATCAGCCACAGGGTCCCCAGCGGCAGCCAGATCGGCGCGATGTGAATCGATATCGTGCCGAGAAACAATAAAACGAGCCCGCCTACTAGAAAAGACATAAAATCACTGTTCAGCAAATTGACCGGGTACAAGGATCCGCCCCAAATAATAGTAAGAACCGCTGAAGCAACTAGAACAAAACCGAGAATCGCTAAACCGGACATTTTATTTTTCCCATCCTTTATCAGTTTTTTTTCAAGATTCTTGTCTCCTTTTACCAATTCATCCAGTGTGATTTTAAAAATTTCGGACAGCTGAACTAATTTTTCCAGATCCGGATAGCTTTGACCCGTCTCCCACTTAGAAACCGCTTGTCTTGATACGTGCAGCTGCTCGGCTAATCGGTCCTGTGAGATCCTCTGTTTTTCACGTTCACTTTTTATCCGCTTTGAAAGTTCCATATTGTCCGCCCCCCTTCGTTTGCCAGTATGACCGATCATAAGCCCGAAAGTAAAGACACTTACCGGAGCGCCGGCCCGCAACTGCCGGTTGCGGCGCCGGAGGAACCGCTGTTCCGTTTCCCCCGCCGTCTGAAATTTTTCGGCGTTCGCTCATCCGCTTAGCCAATCCCGCGAAGATTATATTTTATACGAAAAAGACAAAAAAACCAGCTGCCATTAAGGGAATACTCGCTTAGTCTTGTCCGTGATCGCTCTGGATACACAGGTTGTGCCTGCAGAGTAAAGCCTTTTGATTCAATTTCTGTGGTTAACCATTTCTCGATTCAAGTAACATACCCCGGCTCAAGCCATGGTTGCAATTCTCGGATCATAAAAAAAAACACGATCCCGACATATAATATATATCGGATCGCGTTTTTATCTAATGAGAAGTTACAGAAGATATTTAAAGGGAATCGATACGTAATAATCTTCTTCCGCGGTTATGACGTTCCTCGTTTTTAGCAAAAGCCTCTTTTACTTTATTGAAGAGATAAACCACGGAATCGATGGCGGGCTTTAACGTCCCCGTCGGCAATTAAGCGGACGATGGTTTCCAGATTGCTGCGAATCGGAACGCCGGTATTGAATTTTGCTGTAACTCCGTATTTTTCAGCACTTTCGGCGGCCGGACCAAAGAAACCAGCGTCCCGCCTCTTTTCAGAACAGGCCATGATCGGCTTTCCGTGTCTCCGCCAGCCAGATCAATGACCAGATCAACATCTTTAACGGATGTTTCGAAAGACGTCGTTGTATCATCGATGACCTGATCGGCGCCTAACTCCTTTACGAAATCCAGATGAGCGGCAGAGGCCGTACCGATCACTTCGGCGCCCTTCCATTTTGCTAACCGGGCCGCATATTGGCCCGATCCGCCTGCCGCAGCATGAATGAGCACGGTCTGCCCGGATTTCAATTCGCCCTCCGAAAACAAGGCCTTCCAGGCTGAATCGGCGCCTCCTTTAACGGATGCGGCGGCTTCAAAGCTCAGATTTTCCGGAATTGGAACCCATTCATTCGCTTTCGTCAGACCATATTCGGCAAAAGCGCCGTCAACGCTCCCCAATACCCGGTCTCCCTTACGGAAATCGGCAGCATCGGCACCTGCCGCCTCAACAATGCCGGATATTGCGGAACCGGGTGTATAAGGAAACGTCTTTGGAAAAAAATCATGCAACCATCCATTGCGGATTTTTCAGTCAAGAGGCAGTACCGATGCATAATGGATTTTGACAAGAATCTCTTCGGCTGACGGCTGCGGACGTTTGATTTTCTCCAGCTGCAGGACTTCATCACCGCCGTATTCATGTACCTGAACGGCCTGCATCGATAATTCCGGCATCTGATTCGCTCCTTTGCTTATTATCGTCATGATTGCACCCGAGTGAACGCTCTATCCTGGACCCAATCTTCCGTGACAGATCGACAAGCACCGTCTTTTCCCGTTCAGTCAGGCCTTCCGTTGTTATGCTTTCCAGATCGCTCCAAAAGCCCAGAACCTTTTCTTTCAAATCGCGTCCGGCCCGGGTCAGTGATACAAGAGTCACCCGGCCGTCTTTCTCCGAACGATGACGGACAACAAGTCCGGCGGCTTCCAGTCTGCAGACGGATTTTGCAACGGTTGAGTGGTCGAGGCATAAAGTCCGGCCCAGACAGTTCTGGGACTGCCCATCCCGATCCCACAACTGCATGAGCATGATTTCCTGCCCGGGGAATAGGCCTGCTTTCCGGATCATCCGGGCAGCCAGGGCCCGATGCGACCGGGAAAGCGCGAAAATTGCGAAACTGACAGGATATTTGTCCGCAACGCTTAAATGTTCTTCATAATCATTCGTATTCGAAGTTTTTCGATCCTTTTTCATAATCATTCCCGACTTTTCAATTTTTTTATTTTCAACTTTTTCCTTTCAATGTCGGATAATCTGTATAACCGTGACTGCCGCCGCCATAAAATGTCGTTTTGTCCGGTTCGTTCAGCGGGGCATTGCGCTTCAGCCGATCGATCAGATCCGGATTGGCTAGAGCCCACGTACCTACAGGGGCTACGTCGGCAAGTCCGGCGTCAATGTCCGCTGCAATATTTTTCAATGGACGGCCTGGACGGTTTACCAAAAGGGCATTCGGCCAGATGGTGCGGATATCCCGGAGCAATTCATCGTTTCCGGCGTGCACCATATGAATATAAGCCAGATTCAACTTTCCTAACTCTGCTGCAAGATAACGATACAGTTTCGGCCCGCTCTGCCCGTCATTAATTCCTCCGAGCGGCACGCCCGGAGAAATACGGAATCCCGTACGGTCTGCTCCGATCTCATCCGCCACTGCGTCGGCGACTTCAATCGCAAACCTTGCACGGTTTTCAAAGGAACCGCCATACTCATCGCTGCGCAGATTAGAGTTTACACCAAAGAACTGATGAATGAGATATCCGTTCGCTCCATGTATCTCTACGCCGTCGGCACCTGCTTTAATTGCCGCCCGTGCCGCGATTCTAAAATCGCCGACCGTTTTTTCTATTTCTTCCCGACCCAATGCCCTGGGGGCCGGGATATCGGCCATCCCATGAGATGTAAACATTTTAACGCCGGGAGCAATAGCTGACGGAGCAACCGGCTGCCGATGATGCGGCGTATTGTGGGCCATTCTTCCCGCATGCATTAACTGAATGAACAAGTGTCCGCCATCAGCATGTACCCGATCGGTGACCCTGCGCCATCCGTCCACATGCTTTTCCGTATAAATCCCCGGGGTGTTCGGATAGCCCTGACCATCATCGGAGGGCTGGGTCCCTTCACTAATCAGCAACCCCAGTGAAGCGCGCTGTCCGTAATATTCAGCGCTCAGATCTCCCGGTGTACCATCAGGAAACGCCCGGCTCCGCGCCATCGGTGCCATTGCCAAGCGATGGGATAATTTCAGTTTCCCAACAGTTATCGGGCTCCATAACTCAGTCACTCCTAACATCTCCTTCGGAATATAATTGTGGTTTGCGGTCGACTGCGTAATTGAGTTTACCCTGTTTATAGGTGGCCGGCAACAGAAATGCTTATAAAAATAATTTGAGCAGCAAGGATATGCCTTTCTCATGACCTTATTTACAATTTTATGGTCGGCCCTCCGGAGTGTTCAGATATTAGACTGGAGGGGCTGCCATATCCGCAGACAAATTATTTTTTCAAATTCAACGGAAGGACACAGATTTGTACTGTTCTAAGCGTGGCCGCAGATCATTTTTCAGTCGGTTCAGCCGTATGAAACGGTTCCTTAAAAATTGATTTAATTCGATGATGATTGTTCGGAAAGTTACTTGGCAGAGAGCAATTTCGGCTGACGCGGTTCCCTCTTCCCAAGTTTGAGTGACTGAAAGCTAGTTTAAATATCCTTTAATATTTTCCTGATGGGCGGTTCAGTTCGGAATAATTTCCCGAGTTTCCCTTTTAGCCAATTTAAAACAGAGCTTCATTTCATTGTCAATTAAAAAACGGAAGCCATTATTTCTGATAGATCTTAGATAAATAGTGGGACAGGTTCTCTTTAAGCTCCCCATGTTTTTCAGGACTAAAAAGTTTTTGCTCATCAAACCAGTTTGACGGATCATATTGCCAGACCGGCATTTTTCTTCTTTCTTCCTTTTCCCAATCATACCTGGGAAAAATATGTGCATGTAAAAACGCATCATCGGTATTGCCCAATATATCATAATTGACACGAAGCGGATGACAGACATGAATGATTGCATCACCGATTAAGCTCATATCCGTTAAAAACAGTGAACGCTCGAAAATTGTTAAATCATTCAGACGAGACACTTCCCTTTTAGGGAGAAGAACACAGTACCCAGGCAAAAATTGAATATCTCCGATAACCGCATATCCACTTTTCATTTCTGCTAAAACCATTGGATTTGTGCCGTTTTTAGCCGATTGAATCCTGTTCTCTCTCCAGTCCATAAGTATACCCCCCGTTGCTTTCGTTTACTGCTCATATAAAATTTCATTTCTCATGATCCGTCAGATGCAAAGTGAAACCTAAATTAGGCAACAAGATCCATTATTTAAAAATATCTTTTTGAAACCCTTTTGGATGCCACTGATTCCATTCTTCTCTTAGAACACCATAGCCAATAGAATCATAGTATTGGCCGTCAACAATTCTTGCCTTCCTAAAACAAGCTTCTTTAGTATATCTAAGTTTTTCAGCCAATCTCATCATGCCGAAATTTCCAGACCATGTTCTTAAATCTACTCGCTCAATCTGCGGCATCGCTTTGAAAAGATAGTCGGTCCATAAGCCTAGCGCTTCAAAGCCTCGTCCATTTCCCCAATATTCAGGGCTGAAGATTGCAATACCAGCACAAAGCCAGTTCGTCTCCTTGCTTTCCCAGTACCAGCTCACTCGGCCAAGGAGCTTATCCGTTACCAAATCAGCAACCGCCAGATCGTTTCGCGGAATCTCTAACGTATTTGTTTTTACTTTTGTACATAACGTGTCGACAAGTTTAATGATCTTATCTTTAGACATTCTAGAATAATAGGGCCCATCAAATTTTTGCCATGCCCGCCCCGGCTGTCTCCAGAAAATGTAATCTTCTGCATCTTTAAGTTCCCAATCGCGAATGACAATTTGTTTTCCCTTAAAGTTAAGCATGGCAACCCACCCTAATAATGTTTTTCCCGCCGAGTCTCTTTCATAGTCCGTCAGCAATGCAACGGAACTCTTTCCCCATTATATAACTAATTTCAGGATGAATTCAGACTTGCTTTTTTATAATTAATATTATATTATTATATTTATCAAATAGATATTAATATAATTTGTAACAATGACTATCACATAATATCTTAGATTCAAAGGATCATCATTTCGTTGTAATAAAGCTATATCAAAGCACTAATTTTGGTTTTTACTATTCAATAAGCATCCAAATGTATTTGATTATCATTATCATTTATAATAATTCGATGCTTAAAATCAATTCAAATCATGATTAATGCAACTATTGATTCTGACGCAAATTACGGGTTTCTGCATGCTGTGGAAACTTGTTTATTGATAGATTCCAAGTATCTATATATCTTTGGGAGGGAGAAAGTGCAAATGACTGTTATTTCCGCTAATGAACCTTATGAATCAACTGTTGAACCTAAAAAAAACTGGTTACAGAAAATAAAAAACATCTTTCATATAAACAAAATAACTAAAAAGTTTTCGCTGGCACAGAAAATCAATGTGCTCCGGGCAAGCGTGATGGGAGCAAACGATGGAATTATTTCAGTAGCAGGAATCGTCTTAGGAGTTGCCGGTGCGACAAGCAATCATTTCGCTATTTTTATTTCCGGTATCGGCGGGCTGCTTGCGGGAAATATTTCGATGGCCATGGGCGAATACGTTTCCGTTCATTCGCAGAAAGATGCACAGCAAAAGGCGACGATTGAAGAAACTCAATTATTGAAAACAGATTACGATCAACAATATCAATTTATCTCAAACAAATTAATGGCATCCGGCATCTCTTCCGAACTATCCGAAAAAGCAGCTCAGGAGATGATGGCTAAAGATCCGTTAGTTACCGTTGTTCGCGAAAAGTACGGCTTTGATCCGAATGAATTTACAAGTCCTTTCGCAGCCGCACTGGCCTCCATGCTCTCTTTTACCTCAGGTGCCTTACTGCCGCTGGCCGCGATCACCCTGTTTCCGGCCCAATGGAGAATTGCCGGAACGGTATTGACCGTTGTTTTTGCCCTGATCCTGACCGGTTACAGCGCCGCAGCTTTAGGGAACGCAAACAAAACCCGGGGTATCATCCGCAACACCTTTGCAGGATTATTGACGATGCTGGCCACCTATTTTATCGGAAGTCTGTTTGCTTAAGACGGGAGGATCGGTTAATGATATTTAAAAAAACAGGAAAAACACAGACAATGGAAGAAAAACTGAACACCTTGAGAGCGGGAGTACTCGGCTCCAATGACGGCATCCTGACCGTCGTCGGCGTGCTGTTCAGCGTGGGAGCAGCAACGACCAATCACTTTACGCTTTTTATTGCCGGCCTGTCCGATCTGATCGCCTGTGCCTTTTCCATGGCCGCCGGCGAGTATGCATCGGTCAGCACACAGAAAGACACGGAAAAAGCGGTCGTAACCCATGAACAGGCTTTGATCGGTACAAATTATGAATATCAATTGCAGCATGTGACCAATTATTACCAGGACAAAGGCGTCACTCCGGCGACGGCGACGGCCATCGCCCGGCAATTGATGAAACAGAACCCATTGCAAACCGTCGTAAACGTAAAACACAATATTCATTTAGGACATTACGTGAATCCGTGGTTTGCCGCCCTGGCTTCTCTGTTTTCCGCGGGACTAGGCGGCTGCCTGCCTCTGCTGGCCGTCACCTTTCTGCCGGCGAATGAGCAATGGCCGGGAACGATAATAGCCGTCGTTCTCTCTGTGGCGCTGACAGGTTATATGAGTGCCAGGCTCGGACGCGGTTTTATAAAGAAAGCCATTATTCGCAATGTCATCATAGGCATTATCACGATGTTTATTCACTATTATGTCGGAATTTTAATCTGATCCGAATGTTTCTCCCGGCTTATTCGCCAGATAACTAAATGGAGCAGCAACACCCTTGGAAGCTGAATGACTCAGCTTCTTTTTTAACACTTTAATTCGGCCCGGTAATTGGTAGGTACAAAAATTTGAGTTTATCAGAAGTAATAGCCCGCTGATTGCCGGCATATCGAACAAGTTAAGGGCGCTGAAACAGGGCAAATAAGGTTTGGACGGTGACAATCTTATAAGCAAGCGGGATCATGTATTTTTAATATTAATGATTATCCCCCCAACTCATGTATCCAGTCGGGCCGCAGCGTGAAAACGCTGTCGATTTTTCTGAAACACGGCCGGTTTGCAAGAGCGGCAGTCTATGGCTCTGAATGTTCATGCGAACGACGATTCATCCTTTTTTGGGGCGATAAACTCTTGACGGGGCGATACTCCGCCGGAACAGGGCGATACTTCGCCGGAATAGGGCGATTGTTCACTGTTTCAGGGCGATTCATCCTTTTTTCGGGGCGATAAACTCTTGGCGGGGCGATACTTCGCCGGAACAGGGCGATTCGCAACCATTTTCGGGCGATTGTTCGCTGTTTTAGGGCGATTCATCCTTTTTTCGGGGCGATAAACCCTTGACAGGGCGATACTCCGCCGGAACAGGGCGATTCGAGGCCATTTTCGGGCGATTGTTCACTGTTTTAGGGCGATTCTTTCT
>NZ_JAUUBW010000004.1:0-119012 GCF_036598985.1 Sporolactobacillus sp. KGMB 08714 | reverse complement strand
CTGTTAAAGAGATCGTCGAATGTGATCGACTGTTTGGTCACTGGCTCATAGGCGGCGACGGAGGCGAGCGGGCTGGCTGCTTGGTATTCCTTGACGTTCAGCGTGTTTGGGGTGTGGTACTGGCTGATTGAAACCTGCGCCATTTCCGCGGCAAAGGCATCCATCTGTTTGTAAAAGGGATCGTCGATGTGGCGGCTGACCGCATTGCCGGCCTCACCCGTAAAGGTGCCCAGTTTCCGGTAGTCCTGGCCCAGTTTGTCGAGCGCCCCGGCCTGGCTTTTGTACGAAAACCAGAGGCGCCGGTCCTCGTCCAGATCGTCAATCGCCTTCTGGATCTGCTGAAGGGTCCGGTCCATCCGCTGCATGCGCTCCAGCGCGCCGCCCCAGCCTGAAATTTGAACGATCGCCCGGCCCATGTCGTCCCATGAACCGCTTTGGTAAGAAACATCCTCTCCCATGTTTTCCGTCACCGCCCTTCATTGATTGAGGCGGCAAGCATCAGCCGTTGATTGCCCATATTCATCGCCCCTTTATTTTGGGTACTTCGTTCGTTCCGGGAAAATGGTTCTATCATTTCGCAGAGACGATTTCATTTCACCTGAAAAAAAAACCGAAACTCTGCCGAGAGCTTCGATTTCTGATTTCTCTTCAAGCATTCATTTGTATGATAGAAAAGTGTGACAAAATATTGAACAGGGAAAAGTTCCTGGATTTTCATCTCTTTTCACGCTATTCAAACCTGATTCGACAGGTTCCGACAGAAAACTATAGGCCTTTTGAACCCTTGCTTTTTAAATGATCTGCCGGCATTTCCTGTCGATTGGGCAGCGGTCCGCCGCCGCTGACGGTCAGATGAATTTCCGCGTACATTCCTCGGGGGCAGCGAATCTATGGAACAGGAACGGCATCAAAACAGAATCAGGAAATTATAACAGGGCCTTAGTCCATTTACAGCAGAATGGGATCAGCTGGAACGATACCCTTCCGGTGATTTTTATCCGCTCTTTTTTGGCCGGAATAGGGGATATCACAAAATCCCATGTCAGGGGTATCCTTTTGTTGAATTTTTCATTCTCCGGTTATTTAGAAGCGACCTCAACACAGTACCCGGTATGCCCGCATTTGGGGCACTTTAACTTTCGTGTCCTGGGTGTGTGCTTGGAAAATAGAAATTGACCCAGTGTCGGCTTAAACTGTGTGTTGCATGCCACGCAGATATAATCTGTGTTTTTGCTGTACATCCAGGTCATCCAGACTCCCAGCAAAATGACGAGCGGCATTCCGATTGCAAAAGGCTGCCAGATGCCCCTTATGATCCAAAGAATCAGTGCCACGATTTGAATAGCATCCATGATAAGGCCGAGGATAAGCATGATCGCGTGCGTTTTTTTCAGTTTCTTTTGGCTATTCATCATGCGCTCTACGTCGCTTATGGAATTCACCGGAATTCTGTTTGTATTGCGGATGCTTTCCTTGATCATCTTAATCGAATCCAACTGTTTCTGTTTGTCTTTAATGTCGCCGCCGATCTGTTTCGCCTGCTCATCAAGCAGTAATAGCAAGACTTTGGCGGGGCTGTCGCTGTCCAATATGCCTTTAATCGATCCGAGCGTCAGTCCCAGAGCTTTCAGCATACAAATCAAGCGCAGTTTGCTCATGTCATTGTCCGAATACAGACGTCGGCCGCCTTCCGTACGCTCCGATGGTTTCAGCAGGTCTTTAGCATCATAAAACTGTACCGTTCGAACAGAAACGTTGCACAGTTTAGCCAGTTCTCCGGTTGTGTACTGCGACATAGAACTCACCTCCTTGCCCTTAGCCTATCTTATCACGCAGCGTCACGAGCAAGAGATGACGTAAGATGATTTTTTATCAAATAGATTTCTGCTGATGCTATGTTAAAAGTATATCCGTTAATCGATGGTTGGCATAAGCATAAAATGAAATCTAAAAAATGATGCAGGTAAAATAAGCCAGATTCAGGTGTGATGTCCGGATTGCTCTGTCGTTATAAATGTTGATTTTTTTGAATCGCTTTTTAAAAATGAAAAGAAAAAAAGGAATGATGATTGGCCTTTTACGATCATGATTTTGATGCTTTTAGATGACGGATTCGCACTTCCGCCCGTCCGGATATGTGAGCCGAGGGGATTTTGGTAATTATAGTGTGAGTAATCGTCTTTCTTCACGGCGAGAGTCCGGACAATCGGTATTTAAAGGATGCCTTTATTGACAAAATTGCTTTTTCAATATAATGTTAACCGTAAGCATATTAAACATATTTAATTACTTTGAATTAAAGGAGCGAGCATGAGAAAACGAAAATTGTCACTTAATGAGCTGGTCCAAAAAAACATATCGAACATTTGGCAGGATGAAGACGCATTGAGTAATATTGATTCCGTGCTTGATCGAAAGCTGACTCAAAATACCGGTCAGGGAAAAAATAAAACCAGACGCAGGGGTTTCAAGGAGATCTGAACCAGGGAAGAACGGGATTTAGTCTGTGTTATTATAGCTGAGAGACGCGGTTGGAGAAGGCTCTGTAAAAAGCAAGCCGTCGCTTGATTGGAGGTATTAGAGATATCGCATGAAGAAAGCGGGAATAGTCGGCGGATTAGGCGCCGAATCGACATTGGAATATTACAGACAGATTGTTTACAGATATCACGAAGAAGCAGGCTGTTTTCCTCAGATCGTGATCGACAGTGTAGATCTTGACCGTTCAACGGCATTATTAACGCGCCGGGCCTTCGACGAGTATGTCGGATTCTTGCTGAGAGCTGTCCGCAACGTGGCAAAGGCGGGTGCCGATTTTGGGGTCATTGCTTCGAATACGCCGCATATTGTTTTTGAACCTTTAAAAGATCAATCGCCGATTCCCCTTATCAGCATCGTTGAGGAAACATTAAAGGCCGTCCGCTTATCCGGGCAAAGGAAAGTCGGATTGCTTGGGACAAAGTTTACGATGGATGCCGATTTTTATAAAAATCTCTTTAAAAAAGATCAGATCGAAATTATCGTACCGGATGAAGTCGACCGGCAGTTTATTCAGAAAAAAATATTTGAAGAGCTGGAGTATGGAATTGTCAGGGCTGAAACCAAAGAACGCTTCCTGGCCATCATCAATAAAATGGAAGAAAACGATCACGTTCAGGCAGTTATCCTCGGGTGTACGGAGCTGCCCTTGATTATTAAAAAAGACGATACCGAGCTCCCATTATTCGATACGGCAAAAATCCATATTGACAGCATTTTGAAAAAAATGGAATCCTAACCGGCTCATCCGTTCAAAAAAGATAATAGGGTGACCGGCGGCTCAAGGCGCTGGTCAACACTTTGTCCAGGCCTTGCCTCTTTTGCTTCCCCATATCATTCCGGAGTTTTCATATAGCCATGTCTCCCATTTTTCGATCAGGTTCAGATCGAGTGGCGGCTCACCCTTGCTTGCGCATCCTTTAACGGGCCCACGAAACGAGAGGACAGAAAGGCAATCATCTAAAATGGACCGAAGCCTCCAATCTATCAGGCCTTTCCTCGCTGGCGGAATTTTAATTCCTGACTTCAGCCAATGCCATATGATGCGGCAATTCTGCATCTCTGAATGGGGGCATCAATCCATTGAAAACCGCCTGCAGAATTCCGGCAATATCATCCGGATTTACTTCCTGCAGAATTCCGGCAATATCATCCGGATTTACTTTAACGCCTCCCGGTATAACATTGACCCAATGAAAAAAGCAAAATCCGGTTTTAAAAGTCGACCAACCCCAGAAGCCTATTTTTGCCCGCCCGCCGGTTTCATACAGGCAATGCAAGCTCTCCATGGGCTATTGTCTCCCGGATGTATGATCGGAATGCCGGCAAAAGTGAACGTACGGCAGGAAAATTTAATCGCTGCGGAAAGCTGCCCGCACAGGAGTACCGGCGGAACGGCGGCCGACCGCAGCCGGGCTGGCGGCTATATCTAACGTTATACGTGCTCAGCCGGCTAAAATCATAAATTAAAACTGCCGGTTCTGACCGGCAGCGGGTTATTTCATTTGTTTCAGCCTTTTGATCTCGTCTTTCATTTCAGGAATCTTGTTCTTTTCCAATGATCCGCAATGAGTACTCCTCTGTATTTCAGTTAGTGAGGCCGGCTGTTCCGTTGTTCAGCAGGTTCAAAATGTCGCCGGGTGCATTGAAATAGTATGTCGCCCGGATAGGGCGCACGGAATGGCGGCCCCACAGAACCAGTCCGCAATTAACGCCCGCGTCCGAAGCACACTGCATGTCATAGACACTGTCGCCGATAAACAGAACCTCTTTTTCCGATGCGCCTGTTGCCTGCAGATATTTTTTCATCGGTTCGGGATCGGGTTTGTGGCGGACCGTGTCTTCAGCGCAGATGACCGTCTCAAAGAATCCCTCCAGGCCGAAATGCAGAAAGCCCTGCTTGTATTCCTGTCTCCCCTCCGACGTTATGATACCTAGTTTATACCGTCTCTTTCTTAATTCTTCCAGCAGCTCGCGAATTCCTTTAAAGACGCTGACCGTGGATAAATGCAATTTGAAATGATCCTGCCATACCTGCATGCCGTGCCCGATGTCCGAAACGCCCAGCTGCTTCAGTGCCTCTTTGTCCGGGATAAACATCGCAAACCCTAATTCGGATAATGCGAGGGTCCGATGCTGCAATTCCCGAATTGTATCCTGCAGCGAATGAAGGGTAGCATGTTCCGTGTCAAGTAGTGTGCCGTCGATATCAAAGATGATATGTTTGTAATTCATGCCGGCCTCCCAATGTGCTTGCGAGTCTTTTCATTACATGTGCAGCATTATTCTATCATTTTTTTCATGCACCGTCTCCATACACTATAAAAATGAGCAGCCTTTTGACTCATCTGCGCCCGGTTCGCGGCGCGGTCGCTTTATCCGTTCTTCTGAAAAGCGGCCTAACCGGCGGAGGGGCGTTAAATCCCGGAAATGTCCGCTATTTCTCTTCGTTTTGCCGCATACAAACCACGTTTATCCTGACAGCGGTAAAATAAAAAAAACGGGACCCCGGCATTCGCCGAGATCGCGGGCCTTTTGCGAAAGAAGTCCTGAATAGGCTGGATCCGATCCGGCTTCTTGCTAAATAATCGTCATCAAAATGGGGATTTCAATCAGACTGAAGAGTGTCGTTTCTGTAACCATGACGGCCGCATAATCGGAGTCGGCATGATAAAGTTCGGAAACGACGGGCGTATTGGTCATAACCGGCATGGCCGACTGCAGAATAAAAACCTCTTTCATGAGAGCAGGCATCGGCGCCGGCAGGACAAGCAGCGTCATGAGAGCGGGCGCCGCAATGAATCGGCCGATCAAAATACCGAGATTATCTCTATTCAGGCGAATCTTGCCCAGTCCCGCCTGATGAATTGCAATGCCGATAAAGAGCATCGACAGAGGAATGGTCAGATCGCCGATGTAGTTGAAATCGGACATCAGGAACGCCGGCAGCTTTATGTGCAGAAGGACCAGAATAACGCCGGCGATAAATCCTAACAGCGGTGCGGAAAAGATTTTTTCCAGCATTGATTTCAGGCTGATCTTTGTATGGGTATCGCCGTCTGTTTGAATCAGATAAACTCCCAATGTCCAGAAAAAGGTCGTATTGGCCATATAATAGACGAGTACGTACGGCAGGCTTTGACTGCCGAACAGCGCCATATTTACCGGCAGACCGATAAATATCGTGTTTGAATTGCAGAACATCGATTTAAACAGTCCGCTGTGGTTGCGCGGAACGGCGAATATTTTAACAGCCAGGAATGAAATGCCGAACAGAATAATCATTGAGAGAACCGGAAAACGGAGATTAGGCAGGAGATCAATCAATTCTTTGCCGTTAAAATCAGACGTGATGGTGCTGATCATATACGCCGGCAGTCCGATTTGTGTGACCAGTTTTGCAATTAACTTGCTGGTTCTTTTATCAAACCAGCCGCGGAGAGCCAGTACATAGCCTACGCCTATCATAATGAGGATCACTAAAACACCCTCTGTGCCCTGAATAAACGTTCCCAATATAAATGCCTCCATGATTGATCGGGCTCAGCGGAATTGACGAGCGATCTTCAGATAAAGCTGAGCGGCTAACGGATTATTTTGCAATGCCATTAATAATACTTATTTCCGGATACCAACGAGCATACATCTATGCTAGAATCATAGTCAAATATTCAAAGGGTCATAAAAAATATTTATAACGGGGACGGGCGGAAATGAACATCCAGGACTTAAAATATTTTTATCGATTAGTAGAGGATCAGAATTTCACAAAAGTTGCCGGATATTTTAAAGTCAGCCAGCCGACGATTACGCTGGCGGTGAAGAGGATGGAGAACGAATTTCAAACAAAGCTGGTTGAGCGCAATCATGCTCATAATGAGCTGCGGATTACCGACAGCGGCAAACAGCTGTATCATCATGTCGGCCCCATTTTGAATGAATGGCGGCTGGCGCATCAGGAAATCAATGCCATGAATCAGCAGAAAATCCGCTTCGGCATGTCGCCGACAATCAGCAGCTATTTTTTCCCCAGTGTCGCAAACCAGCTGTTAAAAACAGGTTTATTGAATCACTTATATACCTATGAAGCCGGATCGCGTGAAGTGCTGCGATCCATCGTGGGCGGCGATGTTGATATTGGGCTGGTCGGAAGCGTGGTGCCGCTGATTCATGACCAATTAGTGACGGAACGTCTTAAGATCGTCCGTTTTAAGATTGTCGTCAGCCCGTCCAGCCCGCTGGCAAAGCGGAAGTCCGTCAGTTTTCAGGAGGTAAGCGCCTTTCCGTTCGTCGTGCTGAATCGTCATTTCGCCAATCCGGTCGCTTTTGAACAGATTGCCCGCCATGCCGGAGTCGCCCCGAACATTATCTATCGCAGCAGCAATATCGATACACTGAAAAGAATTGTATCCCGCGGAACGGCGATCAGTTTCATTGCCGATTTATCGATCCTGCCCGGCGATCCGATTGTCGCCGTTCCGCTGTCGGATCGGGAACAGCCGCTTTTAACGGTGATGCTCGTCTACCGGAAGACGCTGGAATTGTCGGAGCGTATCCGTCAATTTATCGAAATCGTCCGTGAGTATAAACAGACCGGCAGAACGGAGTAACAACCGTCTGTAACTGAAGTGAATCATATGAGCCAAAACGGTCGTTGAGCCCTCACCGAGACTGTAAAGCGGATCTGCAGGGAGCCATGAACAAATGTCGAAAAAGCGATTGTGAAGCCCGGACCGGCAATCCTCCCGTCGGTTTCAGACGGCCGGGAATCCTCGCTTCGGCATGGCCTATCCGCTTCGGCACGAAAGCGGAACCTTAAAAGAATGATAAAAATCAGATCCCGGATGCACGTCAAGGATCTGATTGATTATAAAATAGTTGGACTTTTTAAAGCTTCTTTCTCGGCATCGGCTCGAAACCCGGATTCCTTCTGTCGGCTTAAGGCCGGTAAGAAAAAGCGGTTCATTAAACGATCAAATTACCAGTGAAACCCGCGTGCGGGCGGACACGGACACCCGGGATCAACAACAACGTTTTGAAAAGATTGCGGGAAAAAATGTCTGGGTACATTAACTATGTTTTGTCTGTTGATGTGAACGATCGGGTGGACGACAGGCACTGTCCTCGGGAAAAAGGTATCGCGTACGACATATTGAGGATCGCAATATATGGGCCGGCAGGATCCGAACATCGTGATCACCTCCATTCCCTGTATAAAATGCCGTTAAATAGACAATGGGAACGGCGTACGCATATGACCCGGCCGTTTAAGAAAAATAATTAACCGGAATCTTATCCGACTATGAATTTTTAAGTACAGCCGGCGGAAAACCTTTTTATATTCGAAAAATGGAAACAGAACGCCGGCCATGGCCCTTGCGGCGATTGATGTTTTTGCGCCGCCCTGCCTGTAAGCCGTTCACGGGATCGACCGGCGGCATTCATTTCGTCAATCCGTCTGAAAAGATGCTGATCATGAGAAAAGGCTGAACACGCTCATATAGAGCCCGAAAGCCATCACAATTCCCGACAGGCTCCAGACCAGGTATTTATGAAACCCCTTCATACGCTGTTCCTTTGGCAGCGCTTTTGCCTCAAGTGCGAGCAGAAAGCCAAGGACAATCGGAAGCAGCATCGCATTCATGACTTCGACATCCAGTGTAATTTTAACCAGATTGACGCTGCAAATGACTAAGACGGCCCCGCCTACGTGCGCCAGAGTATAGATGAAGTAAAACGCCTTTGCATCTTTTACCTTATGGTTCAGGCTTTTGTTAAAACCGAATACCTCTCCGATGCCCCAGGCACCTGCAACGGAGACGACTAATGAAGCAATAATGGCGGCTCCGACAATGCCGAGGCTGAACGCCAGTTTCGCCCCGAAAAATCCCAGAAACGGCTCCAGTGCATCGGATATTTGCTTCACATCGTTTAATGTGCGGCCGGGGCTTGCTTTACCGATGGTTGCCGCACAGGTTACGAGCACGGCAATCATAATCAATTGGGTAATGACTGAACCGCTCAATGTATCCCAGCGGGTGGCCTTCAGATCGCGTACCGTCAGCTTTTTATCGAGGACCGCCCCCTGCTGATAGAAGATCATCCAGGGCATGATGACGGCTCCGACGTTTGCTGCCAGTAAGTACACGTAGTTTTTGGAAGCGAGCGGAACAGATGTCAGACCCTGTACTATGTCTGCCGGATTAGGGTGAGACAGATAGGCGGCGACTAAGAAGAAGACTTCAAATAATCCGACAGCGATCCCAATCCGTTCAAATCGTTTATAGCTTCCCGTCAGTCCGATTGCGACGAGGATGATCGTGGCGATGCTGACGCTGAGCCAGGAAGGGATGCCGAATAACTCGCCGGCACCCGCAATGCCGGCAAATTCAGTGACCAGTGCCCCGACAGATGCCAAAAACAAAGTGCCGACAGATAGTAAAGCCCATTTCATTCCGAATCTTTCGCGAATCAGTTCGCCGTGTCCCTTGCCTGTTATAATGCCCAAACGAACGGTGACTTCCTGAATCAGATAGAGGATGGGGATTAATAGGAGCTGCGGCAGGATCATTCTATAGCCCCATTGAGCACCCGATTGAGCGGCTGTGACGATACTCCCGGCATCCGTATCGGCCAGCATAACCATCAATCCGGGTCCGAATGTTGCTGTAATCAAAGCTATGCGCCGTTTCCAATTATAGGATTGCGAAACGGTCAGAGTCGGTTTATCCATCTGAAATACCTCTTTCATTGCTCTTACGGAAATGATAATCATTATCACAACATGAATATCTTATTTGATTAATAATCGCAGGTCAATGCTTATTATGAAGGTTATTATTACAAATTGACAAAAATCTCTCTTTTCATACAGCCCCGGCCGGAGTGATGGCAGCGGGACAATCATTTGCCTCATTTCACAGCCAAATACAATCATTCGGGGAAAATTGTCTGATTGTGATCGGCCATTCATACAGCGGCGCGGGCTTTTAAATAGTGATTTAGATTAACGGCGGCATGCAGGGCGTCCTTATCGGCTAAAACTTCGCCTTTCTTATCGCCCTTGCCGATAATATAACTGCCGAATTTCATTTGTAAAAAGTCGCAGATGAATTGTGTCTGCTGGATCATCGGCAGGGCTTTGATGTAAGGTTGATCGCCGCCGACGGTGATTAAATGAACTTCCTTTGCTTTCATTTTTTCCCTGAAATCCGGCAGTGACGGATCTCTCAATGATTCAGACCAGCGATCAATGTACAGTTTTAACAGACTGGACATGCCGTACCAGTAGACCGGTGTGACCAGTAACAGGATATCCGCAGGAATCTGTTTTTGAATCAGTGTCCGGTAATCGTCATCCGCTGAATGGAACGGATCTTTTTTTGCTGAACGGCTCAGATCGGATATCGGATCAATATGATAATCTTTCAAAAAAATTTTTGTAGCATCCAAATCTTGAAGGGCGATATCGGCGAGCTGTTCCGAGTTTCCTTTATCTCTGATGGAGCCGTAAATAGCCATGATCTTCATGGGCATGCTCTCCTTTTTTTGATTACTCTTATCATACAATGTATGTACCGATCGGTTAAAGACGAATATAGCGATTCTATCCATCGGTTTCTTCAATGCCTGCATCCGCCTTGTATGTAACGTCTCTCATAAAAATAGAAACGTTCAATCAGATGCAAGGCGCTCTGCAAAACAATAATAGAGCCATTTGTATTGACTGTGTACCTAGGTACAGGGTTTATACTCTGAATGAGGTGAAAAAGATGCACTATCGCATGGGCGAACTCGCGAAAAAATGTAATCTGAGTAAAGAAACGATTCGTTATTATGAACGGATCGGCATCCTGCCGGCACCTCCCCGTTTAGACTCGGGATATCGTATTTACACGGAGCGGACTGTTGACCGGCTGAGCTTTATTATACGTATGCAGGGACTGGGATTCAAACTGAAAGAAATTGATCAATTACTGGGCGTTGTTGATCGCGACGAAGCAAAGTGCTGCGATATCTACAACTTTACCGTTGAAAAGTTAGCAGACATACGCCGCAAGATTAAAGATCTGAAAAAAGTGGAACAAATGCTGATTGATCTCAAAGAGCGCTGTCCGGAAGATAAAGATATTTATGGGTGCCCGATTATTGAAACATTGATGAAAAAATAAGAGAGGAACAGGGTGAGGCAATGCGTAAAAAAGCAGTGGTTTGTCTATTAGCCCGGGAGAGCAGGGGGCTCATAGCCGGCTCAAAGGCTGAAATGCGATCCAAAATTCCATATAGAATTTCGTAAAAATCAGGGAGGAATAAAATTGGAAACCTGCCGGATGACAATTCAGGGGATGACTTGCCCAGACTGTGAAGATCGCGTGATCCGCGCAATGAACAGCGTTGGCGCTGAAAATGTATCAGCAAGCTATCGAAAGGGGAAAGCCGTTTTCCAGGTTGCGAAAAAAGACGCTATTGAAAGCGTAAAAGCGGCTGTCGGGGATACCGGCTGCAAACCCGGAAATATCGAGATTATTTCCGGTGAAAGCCGGATAAAAATGGACCGGACCGGTGACTATGATTTACTGATTATCGGTTCCGGCGCTTCCGCTTTTTCAGCAGCAATTGAAGCTGTCGGACTGGGAGCTAAAGTAGCGATGGTTGAGCGCGGGACTGTCGGCGGAACGTGCGTCAATATTGGATGTGTCCCATCCAAAACATTGCTTCGCGCCGGAGAAATCAACCGTTTGGCCCGCATGAATCCCTTTGCCGGTCTTGACGTTTCGGCAGGACCCGCGGACTTAATGGCTTTAGTCGATCAAAAGAACGAGCTTGTCGGCAAAATGCGTCAGGATAAATATGTTCGTCTGATCGATGAATACGGCTTTGAGCTGATTCACGGGGGAGCGAAATTTCTCGATGGGAATAGTGTGGAAGTTGATGGCCGCAGGATGACGGCGAAAAACTTTTTAATTTCAACCGGTGCCGCGCCGGCGCTGCCGGACATTGAAGGTCTAAAAAAAGTCGATTATTTAACGAGTACGACGGCTCTTGAACTGAAAGAAATTCCGAAACGCCTCGCTGTTATCGGTTCCGGATATGTCGCGATGGAACTCGGCCAGTTATTCCACAACTTAGGGTCGGAAGTCACATTCATCCAGCGAAGTGCCCGAATTTTAAAAACATATGATCCTGAAATTTCTGAAGCCGCCGCTAAAGCGTTGACGGGACAGGGGATGAATCTAATCACGGGCGCGCTGGTTGAGCGGGTCGACCAAGTCGGCGCTATCAAACGTATTCACATAGCGGTGAATGGCGAGAAACGGATCATTGAAGCGGAGCAGCTCCTTGTTGCCGCCGGCCGAAAGCCGAACACGGCGGACCTTCATCCGGATGCTGCCGGCGTTAAACTCGGATCTCAGGAAGAAATCCTCGTTGATGATTTTCTCAGGACAAGCAATCCGGACATTTACGCTGCGGGGGATGTAACCATGGGGCCGCAATTTGTCTATGTAGCAGCCTATGAAGGCAGGGCAGCTGCAAGAGTTGCCTTGGGGTTTTCAAAACAAAAAATTGATTTGCGCTTTGTTCCCGGAGTCGTATTTACGAATCCTTCGATAGCGACTGTCGGGTTGACAGAAGAGGAGGCGAGGAAGGAGGGATATGAGGTCAGAACTTCCGTCTTGCCTTTAGATGCTGTTCCGCGCGCGATTGTGAACAGGGAAACGACGGGCGTTTTTAAGCTGGTCGCAGATGCGAAAACATGGAAAGTGCTCGGCGTTCATCTCGTTGCCGAAAATGGCGGAGATGTGATTTATGCAGGAACATTGGCGGTTAAGTACGGATTAACCGTCCGCGATCTTCAGGAAAGCCTGGCCCCCTATTTAACCATGGCCGAAGGGTTGAAGTTAGCAGCCCTTACATTTGATAAAAATGTTTCAAAATTATCCTGTTGTGCAGGATAACGGCATTGCCGGTCTCGAGTTGACAGATCATAGCGAAGAGAAGCAAAAACCGCAGAGCACAGGCTCCGCGGCTGTCGGCCTCATGTTGACAGATCATAGCCCGGATACGCGGAGACATAACCCGGATATGCGGAGATTGGCGGAAAACTTTTGACTTTGATACTTCGGAGCGGTCCCGGTATGACAGGGGCGCATTTTGGATTATAAAACAACTTTTGCCCCTGATATTTTGGGAGCGGCTCCCGGCCATGGGCTCCCCTCATCCGGATGGCGGCGGTTCTCCGCTGAACGGATATTTTTCAATCAGAACGGAGCCCGTCTCTTGCTTTTTCAGTGAATTTTTTCTTAATCAGGTAAAGAAGCAAAATGAAACCGACGATCACGAGAGTAAAAATGAGACTGATCCGCTGCTGCCTGTCGAAAACGGAGCCGGTGATACCCAAAACGATGATACAGATACCCAATAGCCCCGAATAGGGCTGGAAGGGGATCGTTCTGTGCCTGCCGGAGTATATTCGCCGGTTTTTCATATCAGAAAGGATGATATTCAGCCAGTTTAAAAGAAGCATCGTACCGGAGGCGGTTGCCAGATATTCATAAACGGATTTAGGAAGAAAATAGGAAAGAACATCGACGAGAATCAGCAGCGCCAGGGTCAGAAACAGTCCGTAGAGCGGGACATCCTTTTGGGTGCGTCTGTTAAACAGCCGCGGTGCATCATGATCTGCGGCGAGGGCGGCCAATATGGTTGTCATCGAGTACAGGGCGCCGATCATTGTTGAAAACGCTGCGGACAAAATCACAAGGTTGAAAATTCCGCCGATGAAAGAGATGCGGGCCGCGGCGAGAGCGGTTACGAACGGACTCTCTGCCGTGCCGATCGTTTTCCAATCCGCAATCATTAAAACAGATACGACCGAGAAAAAATAGATCATCGTCAATGTAATAACGAGGGCGTAGCCCGCTTTGGAAACATCATCTTTGCTCCGGCAGCGATCCGCCGTCAGGCCGACGATTTCGATGCCGCCGAACGAAAGCAGCACAAAAATCATGCTTCCCCAGAAACCGAGAAATCCGTTTGGAAACAGACCCTCTTGAAAAGGACTATGGACGGATAATGGAAAAGAGCCGAATCGGCCGCCTATAAAAAGCAGAAATGCGAACACGATAAAAGCGAGCAGCGCCGAGAGTTTAAGCACGGCGAGGTAGGATTCGATCGTTCCGAAATCTTTGATGCCCAGCATGATCACACCGATGCCCAGACAGGCGTATCCGCTAAAGAAAATCCATAACGGGATCTCCGGCAGCCAGTAACGGGTAAATGTAGACAAGGCTGTAATTTCACTGGAGACAATCATGAGTCCGGCGAACCAATAGATCCACCCGAAGACAAACGCATAGGCATCGCCGTAGGCCTTTTTGGCGTAGGTCCGAAAAGAACCGCTTTCCGGGTCGTTGACTGTCATTTCCGCCAATGCCGAAAATACGATCAGGGCCGACACGCCGGCAATCAGATAGCTGATTAATACAGAGGCACCGGCAGCACGGATCGATAACCCCGATCCGAGAAAAAAACCGGCACCGATGACCGAGCTGATACCGATCAGGCTGAGCTGCCACCACGAGAGGTAAGCTCCCTTTCCGGACCGGATATTCTTCTTTTCCTGACGTGCGGCCATGGTTTGAATAGGGTGATCGAACTTTTTCACGGTTTTTGTGGATTCCTCCGTTCAGATATTTTTTATTCTGAACAACTCGGCAAAATTCATACACCGCGCCGTATTGTTTGAAACGGGTGGGGGCAAGCAATTTAACATCTAATTCACTGATTGCAGGCCGGCCACGTGAGATTTCTATGGGGGCCGGGCCGGCCTGGTGAAAAAAGGCGGATTCTTCTTCGCCCGGCGGTTTTTGAATCCGTTTCGCGGACCTATCAGCAGTCTTTTTTTCTCCAAATTTTAAAAAGCAGGTATCCTCTCAACTCATGTATCCAGCCGGTCTGCAGTGCGAAGGCGCCGGCGGTTCTTTCGAAAGCGATCGGTTGGCACAAGCGGCGGTCTATGGCTTTGAATTTTCACGCAAACGTTTTGGAGCGATAAACTCCTGACGGGGCGATACTCCGCCGGAATAGGGCGAATGGCGATCCTTTTCGGGCGATAGTCCGCTGCTTTAGGGCGATTCATTCTTTTTTCGGGGCGATAAACTCCTGACGGGGCGATACTCCGCCGGAATAGGGCGAATGGCGATCCTTTTCGGGCGATAGTCCGCTGCTTTAGGGCGATTCATTCTCTTTCCGGGGCGATAAACTCCTGACGGGGCGATACTCTGCCGAAATAGGGCGAATGGCGATCCTTTTCGGGCGATAGTCCGCTGCTTTAGGGCGATTCATTCTTTTTTCGGGGCGATAAACTCCTGACGGGGCGATGCTCCGCCGGAATAGGGCGAATGGCGATCCTTTTCGGGCGATCGGTTCGCTCCTACCGGCCAAATCCAGGGTTCTATCGGCCGAATCGAGCCTCCTACCGGCCGAATCCAGGGGTCCACCGGCCGAATCGAGCCTCCTACCGGCCGAATCCAGGGGTCCACCGGCCGATTTCGGACCTCTTCCGGCCAAATCCAGGGTTCTATCGGCCGAATCAAGCCTTCTACCGGCCAAATCCAGGGTTCTATCGGCCGAATCATGCCTTCTACCGGCCAAATCTAGGGGTCTATCGGCCGATTTCGGGCTTCTTCCGGCAGAAGTTTATTGATCGTGGAAACGCTCTGCCTTTCAAGAGACGTTTTCAGGAAGAGTCGATCATTGATTGACGGCAGGCGCGGCAGGACAATGAACTAAAGACTCATATAATAGAAAAAAAGAGGGAAAAGAGCAGTGCACCGCCGGATCAACATCGGTAAGGCGCACAGAATCGACAGTAATCGTCCGATAATCATCAGTAATCGCAATTATGCGTAAGGAATCATCAGCAACAGCTGAGGAATCAACCGACCTGAAATATCTAAGCGCGAATAATCGGCACTTAATACGGATCTCTTACTTAACAAGGACGGCTCAATTGTAGCGGGAGCGGATAATCTGTGCCTGGGCCGCTGAGACGTTATCGAATTCTTCAGGACAGAGCCCTGTATTCGCATGCTATTGGATGCCGCCCGGATTGTATTGCGGTTTTAACGGGGCCTGGTATTGACTGAGCATATTTACCATCTGTACAAGCCTGTTGCCCGCGCCGCATTCATGAAATAAAGAACCTCTCAGCGACGGAGGGAACATTGCCGCGCCGGGAGGCAGATACACTTCAGAATTGTTTTTGGATGGGCTTACGCTGCGAAGGTCTGATAGAGAAGAAACACGTTCAGACAGATTACCACTCCGGCTACGGCCCATGCCATAAGTGTCGTTATCCTGTGATTGACAAGCTGTCCCATAATTCTTTTGCTGCTTGTAAAGATGACAAGTGGAATGATTGCGAGCGCAATGCCGAAGGAGAGGACAACCTGGCTCATCACCAGTGCGCCGGTCGCATTCGCGCCTGTGATGATAATGACCAGCGGCGGAATCATCGAGCAGATACGTCTGATGAAAACAGGGATCCGTTTGTGAATGAAACCTTGCATCATAATATCTCCGGCCAATGTCCCGACACATGAACTGGACAGCCCCGCAGCCAGCAGGCCGATACCGAACAGAAGCGAGGCACTCGGGGCGATAAAGGCACCGAATTGTTTAAAAGCCACGTTCAGGTCTGAAATCACGATGTGCCCGTGGAAGGTCGAAGCCGAGACAGCCAGCATCACCGTGTTGACGATCCCGGCAAGGCTCATGGCAATCAGAATGTCGATGAACTCGAAACGGAAAATCTTTTTCCTTTCTTCCGGCGTTTGGCCAATAACTCTTCTGCACGTCAGACCTGAGTGCATGTAAATGGCGTGGGGCATGACGGTTGCCCCCAAAATGCCGGCAGCAAGCAAAATACTGTCCGCTCCCTGGAAGTGCGGTACGAATCCGGCCATGAACGGTCCGAACTGAGGCAGTGAAAAAGCGATTTCGCAGCTAAACGCGATCACAACAATGAAAACCATGGTCGCGATTGCCATCTCAAGCGGGCGGAAACCCCTGATCTGGAAAAAGAGGATGATCAGCACACTGATCGCCGTTAAAATAGCCGCCGGGATCATCGGCAGGCCGAAGACAAGATGAAAGCCGAGCGCGGCACCGATAAATTCGGCCAGGTCGGTCGCCATGACCATGACCTCACCCTGGATCCAGTAGAAAAATGCCACACCCGGCTTCCATTCATCACGCAGGATCTCCGGCAGATTACGCGAGGTGGCAATGCCGAGCTTCGACGATAAAGTCTGAATCAGAATTGCCATCAGGTTCGAAACAATGACGACCCAGAGCAGCAAATAGCCGTATTGGGAACCGCTTTGGATGTTGGTTGCATAGTTGCCGGGGTCAATATAAGCTACGCATGCGATAAAAGCCGGCCCGAGAAACGGCAGGGCCTGTTTCCAGCCTTTTTTCTTTCCGACGGCTGTCTGAAACGATTCGGGGTGCTCTCTTCTGTTAAGGCCCGGAAGCGTGCTCACTGCAGCTCCGCTGCTAGCTGCCGACAGAATCGGCTGTCCGTCTTCTTTGTAAGCCATTGAAAGCGCCTCCTTTGTTGATTCGATGAATAAAAGTTTCTTTAAAGAAACTTTTATTCTCAACTACAATTTACGTCAATTATAGCAAAATTGCAACCCCTGAATGAAAATTATTTTTAAAACGTTTTCACGATATTGTGCAGTTTTTCCTTCCATTTGCAACAACGTTGCTGCAAACTGAAAATCAAACGGCAGGCATCCGACCTGTTGAGTCAGAAATGCCTGCCGTTTGGACTATTCCGTTCATGATACCCGGCAAAAACTGTTTCGCCGGGCGCTCCGTTCAGAATCGGTTATCCGATCGATGCCGAGCCGGATACCGTGAAGAAAATGGATTTGCTTCTGTGATAGACGCTCAATGCCAAACCGACCGCAATATAGTTGGCGATCAGCGAGCTGCCGCCGTAACTGATAAAAGGAAGCGTGATTCCCGTTGCCGGACTCAGATAAATATCCATGCCGACGTTCTCAAAAATCTGGAAAGCGAACATGCCGATAATCCCGGTAACCAGATAGGTGCCGAATGGATCGAGAGACATGGCGGCGATTTGCATGAGCCGTTGAATAAGGATTAGGAACACAAGAACGAGCAATGCCGATCCGATAAAGCCGAATTGTTCCGCGATCGCCGTAAAAATAAAATCCGTCGTCTGATTAGGGATCATGCCCGCACGTGTTTCCACCCCTTTAAGGAATCCGTCTCCGAAGACTTCGCTTGAGCCTACGGCTATCTGAGCCTGCTGGACGTTATAGCCGGCCCCTGAAGGATCGTAGCTCGGATTCAGCCAGGTCACAACCCGGTCTGCCTGAAATGATTGCAGCAGATTATGCTTGACCAGCACATTTTCAATAAAATTGGTCGACTGCTGCGGGAAGTCGAGAGCCAGAACCGTAAATCCGAAAACAACGAGAAGAAACCCCAATGTGAGCAGGGTAAAATGTGAACGCCGGGCGAAAATGATAGACATCGCATATACGATGGCGAACAGGACAAGCGCCTGGCCTAAAGCCGGTTCCTTCAGTGTCAGCAGAAACGGGACGATGAACAGGGCGGAAATGGCGGCCATCTGTTTGAAACCGCGGCTTCGGATTTCCGATTCATCTATATTGGCCATGTAACCTGCGACAGCAATAATCAGTGTCAGTTTGGCAAACTCCGACGGCTGAAACGCAAAGATTCCAAGCGGAATCCAGCTGTGCGCGCCGAACTGCCTCGGCATGACAAATACGACGAGAAGCAGGAAAATCGAGATGCCGTACAGCCACTTGCTGTTCTTGCGGAGCGCGCCGTAATCGAATTTTGCCGTCACGATCATTGCAATAAAGCCCAGTATCTCGAATAAAATCTGTTTCGGAATAATCTGGGCCGGAACAGTCGGATTGAACTTGCCGTACGTAGAGGAGAACAATGCCACTGTACTGAAGACGGCCAATAAGAGCAATGAAATGATAATCGCCCAATCCAAATGCTTTAACCACTGTTTAATATAATAATCCACTGTAAGCCTCCATAAAGAATCTGCAGCCGGATTGCAGAACATGTCTCATGACGGGATAGATTGCACGGCTGTTTCCGAAGTCATGAAAAACGCTAAAGATGCATCACGTACAATAATTCGCAGGGTCGCACGGCCGTTTTGTCGATGTTCATGCAAAAATTCAAAAGAACGGTCCGAATTTATGTAATGAACCGGGCAGATTTCCATCTACTGATTATACAGCAAGTTGATGCCGGTATCAGCCCAAACTGACAAATCGGGTAAAAAAGCGCGGCGCCGCTTTTTCGACGGCGGGAAACGGTCCCCGACGATTGCCTGCCTGCAGTCCTCTAAAGAAGCGGCAGCGGTTCATGCTCTGTAAAAAAGGGCTGTCCCATAGTCGAAAAGCCGATTATGGGACAGCCCTGGGCTCCCTGATTCATATGCTCGGTTCAGGAGCTTTTGAGACACCTTTTTTCTAAGGAAAATGCGATCTCCCTTAGCGGATGATTGTGTTTTCGGTTTCCGGTTTTCTTAATCTGCGTTCGTTCTCGAAATACCGGACAGTGCCTTTTCCGCCTCGTCCTTAAGCTGGTTTTCTGTCGCCAGATCGCCCAGCGAGACAATGCCGACCACACGATCGTTTTCGACGACCGGCAGCCGGCGGATCTGTTTTTCAGACATCAGCCGGGCAGCTTCGTGGACATCCATGTCGGGCCTCCCGGAAATCAAATTATTGCTGGTCATACAGTCGGCAACGGCCACCTTGTCGTCGTCTTTTCCGCGGGCCGCCGAGCGCAGTGTGATGTCCCGGTCTGTAATAATCCCCTCAAGTTTTCCGTTATTTATGACCGGAATCGAACCGATGTTATGGCGGCTCATCAGTTCGGCCGCTTCTTTCAGCGTCTGATTCGGCGAACAGCAGACAATGTCGCTTGTCATGACCTGCCTCAGTGTTTGAACCATGATTGAAATCCCCCTTTCGCTTTTAAGTTGCCCCAATCCATGCCGTTCATAAAAACAAATTTAAGGAAAAATATTTGATCCGAAAAAATGGATCGGTTTTCCACAGCGGTAGTGAAAAAATCCGGCGTTGAGCAGATAAAATGACAGGCCTCTCGCGGCTTGTTACAATAGGTTCGGTTGTTAAGAAGCAGGAGGAGGCATAACGGATGACGGATGATAAAAAGGTGCTTATGATTACCAAAATCGGCTGCCCTTACTGTGAACGGGCCAAAGTCGTTCTGAACGAAGCGCTGGGCGGGAAGTACAATGATCAGATTGAACTTTTCGTCAGAGAAAGCGATGAGCAGCGTTTTGCGGAACTTAAAGAAAAATATCGTTTCCTGACCGTCCCGACATTCATTGATAAAAAAACCGGCGCCGTTTTGAGCGATTCACAAAAAGAAACCATCACTGAATTCATGAAAGAAGCGACGGGTTTCTAAGCAGAAGGCGGGTCCTCGAGGAAAATGATCCATCATTTGTACGGTTTTCTGAAAAGCAAAAGCGCGGACAGCTGAAATAATATTTTCAGCTGCCCGGCGCTTTTTTGTGCTATAAAAAGAGCATAAATTTCTTAAGGACGGCAGGATAAGCGGCCGGACATCAGCGCTTGCCGCGGCCTGTTCGCATGAATCGTTCCGGTTCCCGCAGCAAAGGCTCCATGCGCCAAAGACGTTTTCTACTGAGGACGGGCGATGAAGAAACGGAGGGATCGCCCGCCTTTTCAGTTTTCTTTCAGAAAAAGAAGATAAACTGAACCAAGACTGGGATCATGATTGGGGTTTATTATTGATCCGATTTCCGGTAGGATAAAACACGAAGAATGCTCATAAATAAGACAGTCGGGGGAGACGTAGACATGAATGCTTTATCATGGATCATCAATGTTTTTTTACATATTGACCGGTTGCTTCTGACCATCGTCAATCAATACGGAGGATGGACGTACGGAATTATTTTTGTGATCATATTCATTGAGACGGGCCTGGTGATCTGTCCCTTTCTTCCCGGGGATTCTCTGCTGTTCGCTGCGGGTGCGATTGCCGCGCACAGCAGTTCAGGACTCAATCTTTTGCTGCTGATTCTTTTGATTATTTTCGCCGCTGTGCTTGGCGACACCGTCAATTATTGGATCGGACGCGAACTCGGTCTGACGCTGGAGAAACACCATCTTTTCCGTAAATTGATTAATCAGGACAAAATGGATAAAGCCGAGCGTTTTTTTAATAAATACGGCGGCTTTGCCGTATTCCTCGGCCGGTTTATCCCTTTCATCCGTACATTCATTCCCTTTATCGCCGGAGGCAGCAGAATGAATTATCCGTTCTTCTTCTTTTATAATGTGCTGGGCGGCGCTGCCTGGACGCTGCTGGGGCTGCTGGCGGGCTTCTTTTTCGGGCAGATCCCGTTTATCAAGGCTCATTTTTCGATCATCGTGCTGCTGATTGTCTTCGTCTCTTTAATCCCGATTATACTGGTCTGGCTTAAAAGCTTTTTCAGCAGAAAGAGTGAAATTTAAGAAAGTACCTCAGCCGAAAGGAAAAGAAGCTGTCCGGAATGTTTTGAATGATCCATACTGCAGAGCGGGGCGCCCGTGTCATCGAAAACATCGATTGACGGGGCTGCCCCGCTTTTGTTTCTGTCCGGTCCCGCGAAAGGAGCGCCTGCGATGGCGCCCTTGTCCGGATCAGGCCTTTCCGGGGACCGGAGCCGGCTGCTGCAGACGTGATTAAACAGTCTTCTCCTGCGCATCCTGCGTTCGCGGACGGCCTATGGACAGGAAGAAGGCGGACAGCCGTGTATCTTCGGCTGCCCGCCTTGGTCTTGAGTCCGGAAAAAGCAGTATTTTGCCGCTCCCGGTTTAGGGGGAGCGCAGCGTTTATTTGCAGGAAGGTCCGGATTTACAGACCCAGGAACCCTTTTGCGAAGAGAGCGGCACAGGCCGCCCCCAGAAACGGGGCAAGGCCCGGAACAAGGATGCCGTACTGCCAGTCGTTGTCCGCTTTGCCTCCGGGGATCGGAAGGATCGCGTGAGCAATGCGGGGTCCCATATCCCTGGCAAGATTCATTGCAAATCCTGTCGGTCCGCCCATACCCATGCCGATTGCCCAAACGAGCAGGCCGACGGCGATCGGGACGATACCTGGTGTCTGCACTTTGGCGATGGCCAGAATAGCAGTAATAAAAATAAACGTGTCGATAAATTCAACGAAAAAATTGCGCGGCAGATTGCGCACGTTCGGATTGGTGGAGAATATATTGCGGATTTTAACTCTGTCTATGTCGACGGATGCCTTGAACTGATCGGCATAGGCAATATACACGGCAATTGATCCGGCGACTCCGCCGAGCACTTCCGCAACGCTGTATGGAATGACATTGCTCCAGGATATATTTCCCAGGATGGCCTGTGCGAGGACCATGGCCGGATTAATGCTGACATTGCCGAAGATAAACAGGGAAATGGTGATGCCGAAGCCCCATGTAGTGATGGCGAAAATATGGCCCGATCCCTGGTATTTGGAAGTGTTCAGCACTTCACAGCAGTGGACGCCGACCCCGAAAATAATCATTAGGGCCGTCCCCAGAAATTCCGCGACGAGTTGATGCATTTTTAATGTTTCCCCCTGAAGATTTTATAAATAGTGCGATAACAGGAAGAGTATAATGGCAACATTTTTCGATTTCTTTTCCATTTTTTTGATTGATTTTGTTCGTATTTATGAGAATGCGGTTGCAAAGTGCATATTTATTGACGTCTGTTCCTTTAAATCATGATTTTGGAAACCGGCCGCCCGCCGGACCGCCGCACATTAACAGCATCGTCACAACCCCGTCATATTTTTTTTGATATACTCCTCATATGCGGGGAAGCCGGAAAGGCCGCTTTCTGCACGGGCAGATAAAGCCCGCCGCAAACGAAACCTGTCCCCGTCATACTCGGCCGGGCGCGGGGCCTGAGAAACACTGTAAAAAGGAGCAGACCGATCTCAATGGAAAAGTTATATTACTACTTTACGTCGCTTGCTGCAGAACGCCGCTACCGCTGCACCACGCATTTCAAGCTGATGATGCCGATCCACGGAACGGTCACGCTGATAACGGCGGGCGGCCGCAGGACGGTTTCCGACTCCGAGATGTGCTTACTGCCTTTCCGGGAGATGTACGCGGCCTCTTCACAGGTGTCTAATGAAAGCCTGGTGATTGCAATACCGGAAGAAGATGCCGCCTTTTATTTCAAAGATGTCCCGGACAAACGGGAAAGTCTGCACTGGCCGATCGATGCCGCCTGGCGGCCGATTAAAGAACTGGTGCTCGCCGAAGCGGCGAACGGCAATAAAGAGGACGTCGCTCTTTTATTAAATTACGTGCTGCGGAAAATTGCCGATCAGCCTGTCAGCGCGTCGATCCGCTTCATCAACAAACATTACACGGAAAGAATCGGGATTCAGTCACTGGCGGCGATGGAGCACTATACGCCTTCCTATTATTGCGGCTGGTTCAAGAAAAAAATGAATATGACGCCGATAGAATATATCCATTTCCTGCGCATTCGCCGTGCAAAAGAACTTCTGCGCGATTCAGAACTAAGCGTTTTAGCGATCTCATACCAGGTTGGCTATGAATACAACGCTTCCTTCACAAAAATGTTTAAAAAATATGAACAGCTGTCCCCCTATGAGTATAGGGCGGAATCGGGCCGCTGAGGCTGTCCGGCATAACGCCATGCCCCGCAGGACCGATCGGTCTGTTTTTTATAAAATAAGGAATACCTTTCGCCCCATCAGACGGGTTTTCTTTAGAATGATGGAGTCATGACTGCCAGGTCGGCCGGCATTGCCGGTTATGCTGTGAGCGGCACGGATCGCGGCCGACTATAAAAAAGGCGCCTCAAAGTCGAAAAATCGACGGATGAGACGCTCTTTGTGTTTGCGGGTTTGCATCAAAGTACCGGAGAGAGAAGCCGTGAGATCGATTCTTTAAACCGGATGATAGGAGGCCGCTTCTTATAACCCTCCATCGTCAGTTCTTTGGACTGCTTCATATCTTTCTTGAATATTTCGGCGAGCTGCCGGGCCGTTTTCTGGTGATAAATAAAGGCATTGACTTCGAAATTGAGCATAAAACTGCGAAAGTCGAGATTGGATGTGCCTACGGTCGCCAGCCGGTCATCAACGACGATCGTCTTTGCGTGCAGAAACCCGTTCTGATAAAGAAAGACGCGGACGCCGGCCTCAAGCAGGATGCCGACATTCGAATACGTCGCCCAATAAACAAACGGATGGTCCGGTTTATTCGGGATCATGATCCGCACATCGACGTGGGAGAGGGAGGCGATGCATATGGCGTTCATCAGGCTTTCATCAGGGATCAGGTAAGGTGTTTGTATGTAGACGCTTTTTCTGGCTGATAAAATCATCTTGATAAATGCGTTTTTAATTTGTTCCCATTTTTTATCCGGACCGCTGGAAACGATCTGGATACCGACCTCCCCGTATTTTGTAGTCTGGTCGGTATTGTAGTAGGACTGAAAGGGAACCATTTCCCTGGACGCCTGATTCCAGTCAAGCAGAAAGCGGGACTGGATGCTGTTGACCGCTTCGCCTTTGATGCGCAGGTGCGTATCGCGCCAGAAGCCGAATCTGCTGCTGAGCCCGAGATATTCATCGCCGACGTTAAATCCGCCGATATAGCCGATCTGGCCGTCGACAATTACCAGTTTGCGGTGATTCCGGTAATTGATCCGCATATTAAGAATCGGCAGATGGCCCGGGAAAAAGGTCTGGAATTTCCCGCCGGCCTGTGTCAGCCGGCGCACCAGTTTCTTCGAAAGCTTCCGCGATCCCTCATCGTCGACAAGCAGACGGACAACGACCCCCTCCCTGACCTTCTGGATTAAAGCATCAATCACTTCGTTGCCGAGAAAATCGCTCCGGAAAATATAATATTCAATGTGGATGTGATGCTTCGCCGAACGAATATCCTGAAGCAGCTGCCGGAATTTGCTCTCTCCGTCCGTATAAACGGTCAGGCTGTTATTTAGTGTAAGCGGCGCCTCATCATTATTGAGATTCATATAAATCAGTTCGTGATAATCTTTAAGAGGAGGCTGGGTAAACGGGTATTCCCGGTCGACGATCGCTTTCATCTGCCGCCGGACCATTTCCTTTGTGCGTTTGTGAACCGTGTGGTCCCATTTAAATATCTTGCGGCGGCTGAGATTCTGGCCGAAAATAAGATACAAAATAAAACCGAGGACCGGAATAAAGTTGAGAATCATCAGCCATGCCCAGGTTGAGCTGACACTCTTTCGTTCAAGAAAAATAACCGCAGCCCCGAGAAAAAAATTTAAAATGAGAATAATTGCCAATAGAATTGAGAGAATAGTCATCCGTCCACGTCCTTTTTCTCAAGTCCGCATTCTCATTATTATAACCCTAAAATACGGCTGCCCGCCAGCCTCAGCTACTTCATTCTGCGCGGCCGGAACCGTCCGGGGCTGTTTTGCCGGGTTTTTCCGCATGTGTTACGAGAGACGGCTATTCATTGATTCTGAGGACGGTTGACCGCTATAATAAAATAAGAGGGCGAATCTGAAGAGCAGAGTTTTCCCCCATCCGCTCCTGAAGGTGTGATGATCCGACGTGATGAAAAAACATTCAAAGCTGATTTTCTGGACGCTGGAACTCCTGGCCCTGGCCCTGTTCATTTTTATCCTCACCAAAATTTCGTTCATCTTTGTCCCGCTCGCAGCATTGATTTCGACACTTTTTTTCCCGATCGTTGTAGCCGGATTTTTGTTTTTCCTGCTCAGCCCGTTTGTTAAACTGCTTCAGCGCATCAAGGTCCCGAAGACGCTGGGCATCCTGATTATCTATGTCGTGCTGACCGGCCTGATCGTTCTGCTTGTCGTCAATGTCGGGCCGCCTCTCGGCAATCAGGTCAGCGCTTTGTTCAGCCAGCTGCCGGATTACATCGGCAGCTGGAGTCGCAGTTTTGACCGGCTTGCCGGGACGCGGGGATTTCAGTGGCTGATTAATCAAAACTATTATTCGATTGATAAGCTTCAGAGGGATGTGCTGAACGGGGTAAATAATTTTATGAATCAGGCAAGTTCGGGGCTGTCGCTGTTTTTCAATGTGGTTACTAATGTGGCGCTGACGGTCGTCACGGTCCCTTTTATCCTCTTTTATATGCTGAAAGACGGGAACAAACTGCCGGGAGCCGTTTCCCGCTTTTTTCCCAAGCAGTATCATCGGGAAGTGGACCAGATTCTGAATGACCTGAGTACCACACTGTCTTCCTATATACACGGCCTGATTATTGTCGCTTCGTTTGTCGGCGTCAATTCCAGTATTGGATTCGCACTGATCGGACTGCCGTACAGTCTTCTTCTCGGCCTGATTGTCGGGGTTACCAATATTATCCCGTATCTCGGACCGATTCTCGGCGCCGTCCCGGCCGTCGTTGTCGCACTGATGGATTCGCCGACAAAGGCGCTGCTTGTCCTTGCGGTGATAATCGTCGTTCAGCAGCTCGACGGGCACCTGATTTCACCGCTCGTCATGGGCAGACGGCTGAACACGCATCCGCTAACCATCATCGTTCTTCTCCTCGTTTCCGGAAAATGGATCGGGCCGATCGGCATGATTCTTGCCGTTCCGGCCTATGCGATGGCGAAAACCTGTATTCTCCACATCATCCGGCTGATCCGGCTGAGGCGCAAGAGCAAGGACGACGGCCTGATCGAGTAGCCGTTCAGTCGCCGGCGCTGCGCACCCGCCGGGTTACGGTGACAAACTGTTTCAAAGCCGGATTTGTGTTCTTTTTCAGATACGCCATGGAGAGTATCGCCTTGAGCGGGAATCCGTCGATTTCCCGGTAAACCACCTCCAGATTAAAAAGCTTTTCTGCGGTGGCCGGGACGACGCCGATGCCGATGCCGGCGGAAACAAGTCCGACGACCATTTGATATTCGGTGGCTTCCTGAACAATTTTCGGGGTAAAATCAACATTCTGAAACAATGAGAGAAATTCATCATAAAGGCCCGGCCAGATATCGCGCGAGACGACGATAAAAGGCATATCGCGAAGATCCTCAATTCGGATCTTCGCTTTTTTGGCAAGAGGGTGGTTTTTCGGGAGAGAAAGGGCGCAAAAACCGCTTTTGACCGGTTCTGCTTCAATGAGCGAACCGTTGACGGGGGGATGCAGCAGTCCGACATCGATCCGTCCTCCGATCAGCGCATTCAATTGATCGGGCGTTGATAATTCGTGGAGAACGACAGCGACCTGAGGAAATTTCCGGCGGTACTCTCTGATAATCTCGGGAAGAATATCATAGGTCGCCGATCCGACAAACCCGATCACAAGCCTTCCGAATTCGCCGCGCTGCGCTCTCTGAACCGTATCGACAGCCTGTCTCATCTGGACAAGAATCCGTCTGGCCTCCGGCAGAAAGATGGCGCCTGCCGTCGTCAGTTCAACGTGCCTTTTCGTCCGCTTGAACAGCGTAACGCCTATTTCTTCTTCGAGCTGCCGGATCTGTTTGCTCAGCGGTGGCTGGGTCATTTGCAGACGCGCAGCCGCTCGGCCGAAATGAAGCTCTTCTGCAACCGTAATAAAGTACAGTAAATGTCGGAATTCCATCCTGCGTCGATCTCCTCTTCGATTGAAACTAGCTTCATTATAAATGTCTGCGCTTTCAAAATCAATTGATTCTTTTTGTGTATTATATACTAGAGAATAATATATTTCACATACGTAAAGACGCGATGTAAAATATTTGTTGAGAAAAAACACAGCTATGTCAATACTTTTTACGCGAATAAATTCGCTGTTTTGATAAAAAATTTAATTGAAGCAAACGGTTCGGAGAAAGAAAATCCGATTGGGTACACGGATACAAATACGTGAAGGAGTGAAAAAAAGTGAGCCGAATTGAGAAAGAAAATGAAACGCTGCTTGCTACCGGAGCGGAACTGGTTGTCGATTGTCTGATAAAACAGGGAGTGAAGTATATTTTCGGCATCCCGGGCGCAAAAATCGATACGATTTACGATGTGCTTAAGGATCGGGGGCCTGAGCTGATCGTCTGCCGTCATGAACAGAATGCGGCTTTTATGGCGGCTGCCGTCGGAAGGATCACCTGCAAGCCCGGCGTCTGCCTCGTCACGTCGGGGCCGGGTGCTTCGAATCTGGCGACAGGGATCGCTACTGCCAATGTGGAAAATGACCCGGTTGTCGCGCTGGTCGGTGCCGTCCCCCGTGCCGACCGGCTGAAGCGGACGCATCAGTCGATGGATAATGCCGCTTTGTTCCAGCCGATTACAAAGTTCAGCGCAGAAGTTGTCGATCCGAAAAATGTTCCCGAAGTGGTGACCAACGCCTTCAGGGCCGCCGAATCGACGCCGGCGGGGGCAAGTGTTGTCAGCTTTCCCCAGGATGTGATGAGCGCAAGAACAACGGTCGCTGCGCTCGGACCGCTGGAAAGCCCTAAACTGGGCACGGCGGCCGAAGAATCGATCGACGCGGCTGTCGAAGCGCTGAAAAATGCGAAAATGCCCGTCATTCTGGCCGGCATGCGGGCTAACCGCTTTTCGGTGGTTTCCGCCGTCCGGTCGCTGCTCAGAAAAATCTCTTTCCCGGTAGTAGAAACCTTTCAGGCGGCAGGGCTGATCCCGCGTGACATGGAGGAACATTTTTTCGGCCGTATCGGTCTTTTCCGCAATCAGCCGGGAGATCTTGTGCTTGAGAAAGCAGATGTCGTGCTGACGATCGGTTATGATGCGGTGGAGTATGATCCGAAGTTCTGGAACAACTCAGGCAAGCGGAAAATTATTCATTTGGATGAAGTCCGGGCCGATATCGATCACTTTTATCAGCCGTCCATTGAACTGGTCGGCGATATTCCGGGCACGGTCAATCGGATCAAAGAAAAAATGACGCATCTGCATATCACGGAAGCGAACATGAATGTCCTTGATGAAATGCGCACCAGGCTGAACGCGCGCGATGAGCCGCCGAAACGGGCCGACAGCCGTCTTGTCCACCCGCTCAGTCTGATTCACACGCTTCGCCAGCTGATCAGCGACGACACGACCGTCACCTGCGACGTCGGGTCCCATTACATCTGGATGGCGCGCCATTTCCGTTCGTATGAACCGAAGACGCTCCTGTTCAGCAACGGGATGCAGACGCTCGGCGTCGCACTTCCGTGGGCGATGGCGGCCTCCCTGATTCACGGCCGCGCCAAAACCGTATCGCTCTCCGGAGACGGCGGTTTTCTATTCTCGGCCATGGAACTGGAAACGGCAGTCCGACTGAAACTTCCGATTATTCATATCGTCTGGCGCGACGGGACGTACGACATGGTCGCCTTCCAGCAGCAGATCAAGTACCATCGTACGTCCGGCGTCGACTTCGGCAATATTGATATTGTCAAATATGCCGAATCATTCGGAGCGAAAGGCCTGCGCGTGAACGCACCGGAAGAACTGGAAACCGTCCTCCGGGAAGGGCTGGCCGTTCAGGACGGCCCCGTTGTCATTGATGTTCCAGTCGATTATCGTGACAATATCGCGCTCGGCAAGAGCCTGATTCCGAACCAGCTGAACTGATTTCCGGATCAGGGATCCTTTTAAATAATAAGAAAGGGGCAATATCATGGCAATGGCTGCAGAAATAAGCGGAAAGGATTTTGGCGCCATTTTTCAGCTTTCAACGATGACCTCATTGCTGGACGGTGTTTTTGAAGGAGCGATGACTTATGAACAGATCAAGGAACACGGCGATTTCGGCATCGGTACCTTCGCTCACCTGGACGGCGAGATGATCGGTTTCGACGATCAATTTTACCGCCTGCGCGGCGACGGTACAGCAACACCGCTGAAGAGCGGGGATATGACGCCTTTTTGCTCGCTCACCTATTTTCGTCCGCAGATAACAAAAGAAATCGTTTCTCCTCTTGATAAAGCTGCTTTTGAAGAAGAGATACATCGGCTCATTCCGAGCGACAATCTGTTCTATGCATTGCGGATCGACGGTGTGTTCAGGGAGGTTCGTACACGCACGGTTGCATATCAGGAAAAACCGGTGCCGATGACTGAGGCTGTAAAGTCGCAGCCGGTCTTTCATTTTGGAAATACGAAGGGGACGATTGTCGGTTTCTGGACGCCGGCGTATGCGCAGGGCATTGCTGTATCCGGGTTTCATTTCCACTTCATCGATCAGGAAAGAAGAGGCGGCGGCCATGTTCTCGATTACGTCCTTGACCGCGGGACGGTACAGATTGACAAGAAAACGCATCAGACTCTGTATACTCCGGAAACCGACTCGTTCCTGAAGGCCAATCTTTCAAGAAGCAATCTTGAAAGCGAGATTAAAGTGACCGAAGGCTGAGAAAACGAAGAAAAGAATTGGCTTTTGTATTGCTGTGAATTTTCTCTGCATAAAATATAATCCTAAGGCACTGCAGCGCGGTTCTGCAGCGCCTTTTTTGTCGAAAAGAAACGATTGGAAGCGGGACCAGTTTATGAAAATATTTACTGGACAGAGAGAAATAGTTATTTCCCGGCTTTTATTCCCCGACAAGTTACTCTAAAATAAAAATGTGAAAATGAAAGCGGTTGCCTGTTCTTTCGCTGATGGATACGATTACATATGAGACGGGAAATGTTCTATTGACAATCAATCAAGAAATGTAGGTGGTCGAACAAATGAAGAACTGGAATTTCGGTCTGGCCAAGAAGATCGTGTTGGGAATGGTGGCTGTTGCCATTGTCACTTATGGAACGAGCGCTTTTTTTATCTTCATATTAGGTCCTCTTTTTTTCGGGTTCATACCTGCCTGGCTTTTTGACTTGCTGACACTGCTGCTCGGTGTAATCTGGTCGGGGATCCTCGGTTATTTTGCGGCACGCTGGCTGACCGGGACCCTTGAGGAAATCGGAGAAAAAATTCAGGAAGCCGCCGGAGGGCGCCTGGATATTGAAATTCCGACAAAACGGTCGCACGACGAGATTGAAACGCTCAGCGAAGGTCTGGGCAGAATGATCGGCTATCTGAAAAAAATTGTGAAACGCATTCAGTCGCACACGTACAGCACTTTTCAACGGATCGACAAACTGAATCAATCTTCTGCGGAGATTTCCGGCGCGGCAAAGAATGTCACCGTGCGTATGAACAAGATTAAGAAAGGAGCAGCAGATGAGGCTTCCGCATCGGACAATGTGCTGAATCTGGTGCAGGAGAGCCTTCGACTGTCCGGTTCAATCAGGGAGAGCGCCCATCATTCCCAGAGCCTGGCCAATCAGATGATCACCCGGCTGGATACCAGCTCGAAGTCGGTCCGCGATCTGATCGACGGCATCCATCGCGTCAATCATTCAAATGAAACGATGTCCGAGCAGACGGACGAGCTTGAAAAACATGCTCAGAGCATCGGAAAAATTGTCGGGAAAGTTTCCGATATTGCCGAACAGACGCAGATGCTTGCGTTGAATGCCAATATTGAAGCGGCCCGGGCCGGGGACGCAGGGCGCAGCTTTGCCGTTGTTGCGGCCCGGGTTCAGAAGCTTGCCTCGGAAAGTGCCCGGTCGGCTGCTGCCATTCAAAATGATATTCTGTCGATGCAGAAGGAAGTCAAAGAGACCCTGAACAAGAGCCGAAAACAATCGGAACTCGGCAGGGAGCAGGCCAAAAGAGCGGAGCAAACCGAGCAGCAGCTGACAGATATGAAGGCAGCGATCGACCGCGTTGTAGAAAGTATCTCATCGATTTTGCAGCTTGCGGAAAAGCAGCAGGCGGGCATGCACGCCATTTCGCAACAGGCGGAAAAGACTGCGGATATCTCGAAAGAGACTTTTGGTACGGTCAGAGAAGTGACCGACGGCGCCCATCTTCAGGAGGAACAGCTGACCCGTATCCTCGGATATATTCAGGAATTGCTGGATGACGCGGAGACACTGAGCGCTGAAGTCAGCGAATTGAAAGTGTAAACCCCGGCCGATAAGCGTCCGCCGTTTCCTTCAGAATTGTCTGCTTGAAAGACGGTCCATCGTGATGGGCATTGCTGCGGCCGTCCGCCGTTTATTCGGCACGGGAGGAAAGCTTTTTTCATCAGAGAGAAATCCTGTCTAAAACTTCACATATTGTTCAAAATTAAAAAGCCGCATTCTAAAATAGAAGACAGCAACCCCTATTCATGAACGTCCGAAAAACGGACGTTTTTTTTTAGGACAAGGGTTGAGATCGGAGCAGGCATCGTTGCCTTTCTTTATCTGCTCCAGTATCCTTATAATTATGAAGGACGGGCTGTTTTTCTCAAACTGAGCAGGATTATTGTGCATCGGTATCGAAAACGAATAAAATAATCAGAGATGTTCGTCGTTCGCTGATCCTGCGGCGAATATCGGATTCGGAACGAAGCGGAGTTGTTTCAGAAATGGAAGATAAGGGAAGCCAGTCTATCAAAGATAAAGATCATACTCAGACCGGGAGATCGGGAAAGAAGAGTTATCAGCTTGTTTTCTGGCTTCTGGTTGCCAAAATCATTCTGATCCTGCTGCTGGTCGGACTTTCTGTATGGCTTATTTATTCTGTACGCTCTGCAGGAAGCGGCAACCGGCCGGCCGTATCTTTCGCCGGAGTATCGGGAAGCGGGTATACGGAAGACGGGAAGAAGTTATGGATCGCCTCATCTTCCGGAATCGTTTCTTATGAAAACGGGATCTGGAAAAAAGAATCATCGTCGCGGAATCCTGCCGGCAGCCGTTTTCTGCCCGTGAAAAATGGATACATACAGATTTCCCCGGACGGAACGGAAGGGCAGCAGAAGACGCTTGCCGGTCAAAAGGAAACGGCGTTTCGTATTTCCGGCGCAGGAAACGGGGGTGCCTGGGCGGCGGGCTATGCCACTTCCGCGCTTTACCGGCTGAAAGAGAATGGAAACCGGGTGATCCTGTCCTTTTCGGATGATGGCGGGAAAACCTGGATTCAGAGACGGCTGAACGGAATCCGGGGAAGTATTAATGCCGTCGCGGCGCACCCCCGCAACACGGCTGCGTTTGCCGTCGCAACGACCCGCGGGCTGTTCCTTACGGCAAACGGCGGGCGCAGTTTCCAGACCATTCTGGGAGGGCAGAACGTGAGCTGCGTCGCCTACGGATTTGGCGCAAAGGTTTCGCTTCTTGCCGGGACAATCGGACAGCAGACGGGATTATACAGCATTATTCCGAGTGCGGGCAAAGCCATTAATCTGGACATGGGGAGCGTAGAGAGCGACCGGCTCGTGTTAATTGTCGCGAGTCCTGTGCATGATCAGGAATCGGTTGTTCTGACGAACGGCGGGGATGCCTACTCAACGACAAACGGCGGACAAAACTGGGTCGTTATGGCTCAGAAAGGCCGTACGCTGTCGGGGAAATAGGCCCTGCCGCATATAAAAATAGCGAAGTTTGGTCGGATTGCCGCATGAATCCGTGCACGCTTTTGCGGCGATCGTTCAGAAAGCCTTAAGCATCAATCAAGCGGAGCAGGGCCATTACGGCGAAAAGGGAGCAGTGCCTTACGTGAAAAAAGTGAACAGAATTAACCAATAAACCGTGCAATGAAATGTTTAACATTTTCAAAAAAGCTTTAAAATGTTTTTTTTGTTCAATCGCTGCGGGGACTCTCTTCCGATTCGTGCGCAGCGGACGGCGAACAGGCCGCCTGCCAGCAGGTTCCGAAGTAAAGGGCATTTAAAAGCCTGAAAAAGGCGGACACACAAAGTGCGTCTTTTATGATACACTGAAAAAAATGACGAGGGGATCGGTGGAGTCATGATTAAGACGGTTTTGTTCGATGTGGACGGTGTTTTCCTTAGCGAGGAACGCTATTTTGATGCATCGGCCCTGACTGTATGGGAAGTACTGATGAGCGCAAACTATCTCGGCCTGAGCGGGGAAAAAACGTTCAGAACGGCATACGGCGATCAGGAAATCGCGGAAATCCGCGGCAAAGTTTTTGAAAACGACGCCGTGCTGACTTTTATGAAATCGCGCGGCATGAATGCAAACTGGGATATGATTTATATGACCCTGTCGGAACAGCTGATTCATCTGGCGGGACAACTGCCGGATGCGGTCCGCCGGGAAGCGGGGGCATTGCTGCAGAAACCGATCGGCGGGGAGACGCTCGCTATATTCAGGGAATGGTTCAAAGTTTATCCGGTCAGGCCGGATTTCAGGCGTTTCTTAGTTGATTTTTCCGAAACAGAGGCGACGAAACAGGGGCTGATCCTTTATCTTAATGAGATCGCCGAAAAAAGGCTGGGCATCCAAACAAATGCGTTCAGGCCGAAGAGCACCTTCTGGCATATCGGCGAGCATGCATCGCAGGAATGGTATGTCGGTGACGAGAACATTCTGACATCCACCGGAGCACCGTCTGTCCAGCCCGGGAAGAAAGGTTTTCTGAATGAAGAAGTGACCCTTGCGGAACCGGTTTTTGTCCGTGATATGTTCCTGAAGTTTAAAAGCAGCGGCCTTAAGGTCGGAATCGCAACCGGCCGTCCGCGCCTTGAGACCTGTAAGCCGTTCGGCTATCTGCACTGGCTGGAAACGCTCGACGATAACCATATCGTGACGGCAGACGATGTACTCGCCGCCGAAAAAAAGTATGATGCCGCCCCTCTTGCCAAACCTCATCCGTTCACCTATCTGCTGTCGTATCATGGAAAAGACAGCAATGTCAAACGATGGACGGCGCGCGAGCCGGAAAAATTGCCGGGCGGCAGCGAAACATTGATCGTCGGCGACTCGATTGCCGATCTGCTTGCGGCTAAGCAGATCGGCTGCCGGTTTGCCGGCGTCCTGACAGGGCTCTCGGGAGAAAAGGCCCGCGGCGAACTGGAGGCTCACGGTGCGGATTTCATTCTCAGTTCTGTTGCAGAAGTCAGGGATCTGGTGCTGGGGCTGAAAGAAATGTGAACTGTCAGGCAAACGGATCGGCCGCGATCGGGCTGATCTTTTTTATATGGAAAGCAGAAACACCCGTCCTCTTCGTTTTTGTGAATAAGAGGACGGGTGTTCACTTGCCATTCAGTTCAGGCAGATCCCGGCAGCACGTTTCTGCCGTTCTTTAAGATCATTTGTCTTCGGGGACATTTAACTCGGCAAATTGTACATCGTGGAGAGCCGGCAGTGCAAGAATCTCTTTTCGCACTGGATCGGGCACGGGTTTGTCGACGGTCAGAATCATGATCGCGTCTCCGCCGATTGCCTGGCGGCCGACGTACATGCTGCCGATGTTGATATGATTTTTTCCAAGCAGAGAACCGACATTGCCGATCATGCCCGGCACGTCGATATGCCTGATATAGAGCAGATATTTTTCCGGTTCCATATCAAGCCTGTAGCCGTTGATTGACACGATCCGTCCGCCGAATCCCGGAAGATAGGTGCAGCCGATCGTCGCTTTTTCATCTCCATGGCCGACTTCCAGCTCGATAAAGTTGGTGAACCCTTTATGCGCCGCGTTTTTCTGGACACTGTATGAAAGGCTGTGTGCCTTCAATACCTGCATCACGTTGACGATGTTGATGGACGTGTCGAGGTAATAGGAGAGAAGCGCCTTGATTATCTGTCGTGTTAAAAGTCCGGTATCTTCGAGAAAGAGTTCGCCGAAATAGTTGATTTTGATCTTTTTGGGAGCCTTTTGGAAAATCTGCATCAAAAGTTCTGACATTTGTTCGCTTAAGACAAGGTACGGCTTGATCTTTTGCTGAACGGTTGCCGAAATATGCGGAAGATTAAGGGCATGCTGCACGGCACCCGTTGTAAGGATGCCCACAATTTCTTCGCTGACGGACTGAGCCACCTTTTCCTGTGCTTCTTCCGTCGAAGCGCCGAGATGGGGCGTGACAATAATATTCGGATGATGGGTCAGTTCCGTGTTTTCCGGCGGTTCATGTTCAAAAACGTCAATGGCCGCTCCGGCAACATGGCCGCTGTTTACTGCATCGACAAGCGCCTGTTCATCAATGATACCGCCGCGCGCACAGTTGATCAGCCGCACGCCTTTTTTTGTCTTCGCCAAATATTCGGCATTAATCAGTCCGCGCGTTTCAGCGGTTAAGGGCGTGTGCACGGTAATGAAGTCCGCCTTTTCGGCAATTTCGCCGAGTCCGGCTTTCATAATGCCGAGCTTCTTCGCACGATCTTCAGTTAGAAACGGATCGTAGCCGAGAATATTCATTTGAAAGCTCTTTGCCCGTTTGGCTACTTCGGTGCCGATGCGGCCCATGCCGACGATGCCCAGTGTCTTCTGGTAGAGTTCGACGCCCTTGAAACGCTTGCGCTCCCATTGTCCGGATGTGAGCGAGTCATAGGCCTGCGGGATGTTGCGGGCAAGCGCCAGCATCATCGCCAGTGTGTGCTCTGTCGCGGCGATCGTGTTTCCGGCCGGGGCGTTAATCACAATGATTCCTTTTTCCGTAGCGGCATCAATATTGATGTTATCGACGCCGACACCGGCGCGCGCGATGACTTTCAGGCGGTCGGCGGCCTGAATCAGCTCTGCGGTCACCTTTGTCCGGCTGCGGACGATTAATGCATCGTAGTCTTTTATCTGGTCGGTCAGTTCCTCTGCTGTCAGATCCGTCCGCTGTTTCACATCGAAATCCGGGTGGGCATGGAGCGCCCGAAGCCCCGTTTCACTGATCGGATCGCTGACAATGACTTTATACATGCTGTCTCCAGACCTCCTCGGCTTTTTTCACGGCGGCGCCAAGCCGCGGTTCTTGTCCGAATTTTGCGAGCGTTAATTCAAGGGCGGTCAGCACTTTGATGATATCAAACGGCGTGCAATAACCCATATGACCGATTCGGAGAATTTTCCCTTTCAGATCTTTTTGTCCGCCCGCGACGGTGATCGAAAAATCTTTCTTTAAAGCTTTCTGAATATCGGGAGCGGATAAGGTGTCGGGCTTAACGGCCGTTACGGTCGGGGAGGCATCCGCTTCGCTGGCTAAGAGCGGAAGGCCGAGCTCTCTGATTCCTGCCCGTATCATGTCTTTCAGCAGGCGATGGCGCTCAATCACGTTTTCCCAGCCTTCTTCTTCGATCATGGCGCACACTTCGCGGGCGCCGGCGATCAGAGAAATGGCTGGGGTGAACGGTGTTGATTTCTGCGCGTCATAGGCCTTGACATAGCGGTTCAGATCGAGATAAAAACGTTTGGCCGGACATTTTTTTATCGCCTGAAGGCCTTTATCACTGAAAGCAACGAAAGCGAGGCCGGGCGGAAGCATCAGGGCTTTCTGCGAACTGGTGACCAGAATATCGATGCGGTCGGCTTCCATGTCGACCGGGACGCCGCCGATGCAGCTGACCCCGTCGACAATGAAGAGTGCGTCCGTCAGGCGTCCGACCACCTCACCCAGCGCGCCGATCGGATTCAGAACGCCCGTGGACGTTTCATTAAAGGTCGCGAAAACCGCTTTGATCGGTGCGCCGGACAATCCGTTCAGAAATGTTTCCAGCTGCTCCGGCGAGCAGGACTTGCCCCATTCGATATTCAGACGTTCGACATCCACACCGTAGTTTTCGGCAATGGACGCCAGACGGTCGCCGAAGGATCCGGCGACGATGACGACGGCATGATCGCCTTCGGACACCGTATTAACGACTGCGGCTTCAAGAGCGGAAGTACCGCTGCTTGTCAGCACATAAACGGGATGTTTCGTCCCGAACACGGGTTTGAGCCGGGTTGCGACCTCTTCAATCAGCGCGGAAAAATCCGGGCTGCGATGTCCGATCATCGGCTGTGCCATCGCAGCGTTGACGCGATTCGGAATCGGTGTCGGCCCCGGAGTAAACAAATAAGTCTGATCCAGAAACAAATTGCTCATCCTCTCTGTTACTCTATATTTTAATAAAAAATAAAAACGTCCCCCGCAGTATGGTTCCATACTGCGAGGGACGTTGATATCCGCGGTGCCACCCTCATTCACTACCGGAGCGATTCTCCTACTGCCGGCAGTCTCATCGTTTGATAACGGTTTATAAACCGGAAGGGCCTACTCTTATTCAGCCGCTCTGTTCCGAAGGGCTAAAACGGTGGAAACAGCACCGGTTCACAGCAACCGCCGGCTCTCTGCCTGTCTGTTTCCGTCGTCTCTTGTCTTCATCATGCCATTTTAAAAATAATGAAAAAGTAATTGTGAACAAATTGTAGCAGTTAAATGTTATTTTGTAAAGAAAAATATTTATTATTTTCTGAATGGTAAAAGAAGTACTGCCTGCGAGGTGCCGAGAACAGAATCAGATGCTCGGTTCGGTCGTTGTCCCGGACAATGCTGTCTCCAGAACGGCGAGCAATTCTTTCATATCTTCCATTTTGCCGATCGTGATCCGGACGCCGTCCTGAAACGGGTTAATCAGGAACCCTTTTTTCCTGCACTGTTCGGCAACGCTTTTAGGATCGTCCGCTTTAACATAAATAAAATTTGTCTGAGTCGGATAATAAGGGATTTTCCGCTGACCAAGAAAAGCGGCTGTCATCGCCAGCACTTCCCGGTTCTTGCGTACGCAGTCCTCCATGAAATCAATATCCTGCAAGGCGGCAAAAGCGGCAATCTGGCTGAGCCGCGGATTATTAAACGGCGGCCGGACTTTGTCGATTTCGTTAATCAGCTGCGTTTGGCCGATCGCATAACCGATCCGGAAAGAAGCGAGGCCGTATGATTTTGAGAAAGTTCTGAGCACAACGATATTCGGGTGCTTCTTGAGCAAATCAAGGGAACGGGGAAAGTCTTCGGCCGCAACAAAATCAATATAAGCTTCGTCAAGGACGATGACGGCATCATCCGCTGCCTTTTCGACAAAATCGGTCAGCTCGCGTTCATTGATATAAGTGCCCGTCGGATTGTTCGGATTGCAGATCCAGACAATCCTTGTCGCTTCGTCAGTGGCGGCCAGCATGGCGCCGAGGTCGTGCTTCCCGTTTGCGTCGCACGGAATTTTTCTTGTTTCTGCCCCTTCAATCTGCGCATGACAGTAATATTCATAAAAAGTCGGCCATGCCATGACGATATTATCGCCGGGAGCGAGAAAAGCCCGGCTGATCAGGACGATGATTTCGTCGAGCCCGCAGCCGAAAAGAAATTGTTCTTCCGGCACGCCCAGTTTCTGTGACAGTTCGCTGCGGACGTCCTGATCTTTGCAGTCCGGATAGAGGGCGGGAAGCAGCGCGGCCCGGGCAATGGCTTCGCCGACTTTCGGCGAAGCGCCGTATACGTTTTCATTGGAATCCAGCTTGACAAGACGTTTCAGTCCGTACGTGCGTTTTATCTCCTCAATGGAGGGGCCGGGGTTATAAGCTTTCAAATCCGCCAGATTTTCTTTAAACATCTAAAATTCTCCTTCCCTGAAAATAAATAATGATTATCAACGGCTGAAAAGCGGGCGGATTTCCGGCTATAAAAATAGCCCTGCCGAAGCAGGGACGTCTATGCGCGGTACCACCCAATTTGCGAAAATAGTCATTCGCCACTTTGCCGGGATAACGGCCGAACCCGTCTTTTTTTACTTGCGGCAAGTACCCGCGTTGGAAAAAGAAGCGTGAGAACGTATCAAAAATCATCGTACGGATTACCCGGCTCTGCCCGGATGATCCAGAAAGACCGCCGCTGCCGGCCGGATCTTCTTTTGAACCGTCTCAAAAAAGGAATGAAATTCAAGCGGTGCCCGCTGCCGGCTTCCACCATGCGCCGGCTCTCTTTGCGAAGCGGACAGAGCCCTACTGACAACCTTTTATCGCTTAACAGCACATCATTTTTATTATCTAAGTTTTATCACGTAATTTTATAAAAGTAAAGCCCAAATCAGCCGAAGATCAATTCTCCGATTTTTTGTCATGCAAAATTGTCTGAAGAAAAGCCGGCGGCTCCGGGGCGCGAGCAGGGAGCCGGCTGCGTATAGTAATAGAAAAACAAATACTTTCTGGATTAGAAAGCGCCGCTTTAGCGATTTCAAGCATAAATCCGTTGAATGGCTAAAATATAATCGTTGACTTTTTTCGTGAAATCGACTATCTTTTGTTATTAATCACTATTTTTAAGACCTTGATAAAAGAGAAAAGGATAACAGAAACCGGGAGGAGAAGAAATGACAAATTATCGTCTCGAAGAACTGCGCACGCAGATTGACAGGATCGACATGCAGCTGCTGGATCTGCTCAATCGCCGCGCTGCTATTGTCGAAGAAATCGGGAAAGAAAAGGATAAGCAGGGAACGATCAAATATGATCCCGTTCGTGAAAGGGAACTGCTGAACCGCGTTGCGGCCAATAATCAGGGACCCTTCTCGACCGAAACACTGCAGCATCTGTTTAAACAGATCTTCAAGATCAGTCTGAAGCTTCAGGAAAGCGACAACAGCGAAATGCTGCTCGTTTCGCGAAAGCGCCATCCGCAGGACACAATTGTCGATATTCGCGGACAGAAAATCGGCGATGGAAATAAATATTTTGTCGCAGGCCCGTGTTCTGTCGAAAGTGAGGAACAGGTGCGGGCGACAGCAGCAGAGATCAAAAAACACGGCCTGACGCTTTTGCGCGGAGGTGCGTTTAAACCGCGCACGTCGCCGTATGATTTCCAGGGCCTCGGGGAAGAGGGCCTGAAAATTCTGAGGAAAGTAGCCGACGAGTTCGGTTTATCCGTCATCAGCGAGATAATGGCACCCGAGGATGTCGAGATGAGTCTGAAATACGTCGACGTGATTCAGGTCGGCGCCCGCAACATGCAGAACTTTAATCTGCTGAAGGCGGTCGGACGGATCAAGAAACCGGTGCTCTTAAAGCGCGGGCTCTCGGCAACGATTGAGGAATTCAAATATGCCGCAGAATATATTCTGTCGCAGGGAAACGATCAGGTCATCCTGTGTGAGCGCGGCATCCGCACCTATGAACGGGCGACGCGCAACACGCTCGATATCACCGCCGTTCCGATTCTGAAGCAGGAAACCCATTTGCCCGTTGCTGTCGACGTGACGCATTCGACCGGCCGCCGCGACATCATGATTCCCGCGGCTAAAGCAGCCATCGCGATCGGCGCGGATATGGTTATGGCAGAGGTACACCCGGATCCGTCCGTCGCGCTTTCCGATTCACAGCAGCAGATGGATTTCCGCCAGTTCGATACCTTCATGGACGCCCTGAAACCGGTTGTCTTTTCCTGACTTCCGCGAAACGAAAAAAATAAAAAACGACGGAACGGCCTCAATGCTGTCCGCAGTTTAGACCATGTCGTGCGGCGCTGCCATCGCACGGCATTGTTTATTAAAAATATCATGCCATGAAACGGGCGATTTGACGCCGTCTGCAGGATTGTTTTTGATCGCACGGCATTGTTGAAAAATATCATGCTGTGAAAAAAGCCTATTGAATCCTGGATTCCCGGAAAATTATAACCAGACGGCCGAAAGTCCGTATCAGCAGGATTTTTAGCCTAGCACCCCTTTCTCATGGGTATAATTATACAAGTTAGATCCGGAAATATTTTAGAATTTTTATGCCCGGGCATAAAAATTCGAGAAGGCAGGTTGGATGTGCGAAGGGCAGGGCCTTGCCGGGTATCGTTGTCGGATTCGGCTTTTAGAAGTCGTCTTACGGGCCGTTGCCTGTCGGGCGGCTTTTATCCCGTTAGTCGAAATAATTCGCCGTTCCCGGAGAATATGGGGGGTTCATATCGTCCGACGGAATCTACTGACGGTCGCGCCGGAACCTCTCAACTGCCGCAGGAGTTTGCTGCATTTCGGCAAAGAGGCGCCATGGGTCTGAGGGATTTTTCAAAAATAACCCGGCTGATTTTTCTTCAAACCAAGGAAACGTTTACAGAAAATTATTTTCAAATGAAAACGTTTGATGTACAATAAAAACATAAGAAAGGGAGGGAACGAAAGTGACGGAACACCAATGCACGATACGTATTCAGTCGGCCTACCCGCATTTGAGCGAGAAGGAGAGAATTATTGCAGATTATATTTTAAATCATCCCGAGGAAACGATTCACAGCAGCATCAATCAGGTTTCGGCCAGGCTCAAGGTAGCCGATGCAACCGTTTTCCGTTTTTGCAAACGTTTGGAATTCAAGGGATTTCAGGAAATGAAAATCGTGCTGGCAGCGGATATCGCGCAGAATCAGCATCTTGAGCAAACGGCCAAAAAATATGCCGAAGACGAGACGATGAGCCTGGCGGAAAGTGTTTTTCAGGCTAATGTGCGCACCTTGCAGAATACGTTCCAGATATTGAACAGTGCCTCCTTCAAAAAGGCTGTCGATCTGATGAGCCGATCGGAAAAAATCGCTTTCTTCGGGAGCAGCGGCTCATCGATGATTGCCCAGGATGCCCATCATAAATTTGTACGGGCGGGCGTTCTGACATATGCGCCGAGCGACGGAGAGTTTCAGCTGCTGTCGGCTTCCCAGCTGACAGAGCGGGACGCAGCCGTATTCATTTCTTATTCGGCCGCCGACAAGCATCTTCTCCAGGTCGTCCGGGCGGTCAAGGCAAGGCGGTGCCCGACCATCGGACTAACCGGTTTTATGAAGTCCGCTCTTGCCGATAGTGTCGATGTGTCGCTCCATACGGTTTCGGTGGCGACCGACTTCAGATCGGAATCATTTGTCGCACGCGCGGCCCAGATGACGCTGATCGACGCTTTGTTCGTTAATGTGATGCATGAAAAGCAGCAAAAAAATACGGAATCGGACCGTCCAAGGGAAGATGCGCTCGTACAGGGCTGATTAATTAAGAGACACATTTTTTGTAATCGCTTGCAATAAACGGCCCGGCTTTTAAAACGTCTCAATGCAGGCGGGAGAGCCGGAAAAGCGATTATTGGGAGCGGATAAAAAGAAAGATCACATACAAAGCACCAAGAAGCACTGCGAAAAAGAAAATGAAACCCCAACCAATTTTTACTTTCACAAAAAAGGCCTCCTTTTTGCATTAGTTTAGGCAAAAAGCGAGGCTTTTATTGATATTTACGAATAAAAATGTTTGCCCGGAACGGCAGCCTTCCGTTAAAAAATAAGCGATCATTCAAAAAAATGTTGGTTCATGATCCCATTCCATGATTGACACACAGATTGTTGAAAAAATCTCTTATAATTGAAAACGAACGGCTGCGCGTTAAAAGGAACTTGTGCAACAGTCCGATCAAATGGAGAGAGCTCGCCGGGGAGCCGCCGCGAACCAAGCTGGAGGCGCACCGAATCGAGGGGAGGCCGCACCGAACCAGAGCGGTCGCAGCCAATTGGTCATGAGTCGCACCGAATGGGGCTGAACTCGCACCAAATCGAGGGGAAGCCGCACCGAATCAGAGCGGTCGCACCCAATTGGTTTGGAGCCGCACCAAACCGGGCTGAACTCGCACCGAATTGGGCAGAGTCGCACCGAACCAGGCTGAAGTCGCACCGAATCGTTGGGAAGCCGCACCGAATCAGAGCGGTCGCACCCAATTGGTCTGGAGTCGCACCGAACCGGGCTGAAGTCGCACCGAATCGAGGGGAAGCCGCACCGAACCAGAGCGGTCGCACCCAATTGGGCTAGAGCCGCACCGAATCGAGGGGAAGCCGCACCGAACCAGAGGGGTCGCACCCAATTGGTCATGAGTCGCACCCAATTGGGCTAGAGCCGCACCAAATCGAGGGGAACTCGCACCGAATGGGGCTGAAGTCGCACCGAATCGAGGGGAAGCCGCACCGAATCAGAGCGGTCGCACCAAACCGGGCTGAACCCGCACCAAATCGAGGGGAACTCGCACCGAATGGGGCTGAACTCGCACCGAATCAAGGGGAAGCCGCACCGAACCAGAGGGGTCGCACCCAATTGGGCTAGAGTCGCACCGAATGGGGCTGAACTCGCACCAAATCGAGGGGAACTCGCACTGAATCAGAGCGGTCGCACCGAATTGGGCTAGAGCCGCACCGAATGGGGCTGAAGTCGCACCGAATCGAGGGGAAGCCGCACCGAATCAGGCTGAAGTCGCACCGAACCAGAGGGGTCGCACCCAATTGGGCTAGAGCCGCACCGAATGGGGCTGAAGCCGCACCGAATCACGAAAAAAATCAGCCGAAATTCAAATCGAATCCGGCTGAGTCGGCATGACAAAAAAATTCATCCATTTCATACTTTTCTAGATCTTTTTTTCCTATCGATTTTATACACTGGCCGACGCTGCTGTAGCATCATTCGTTCTCAGTAAGGGATTCTTTGCCTGGTAATCAACTTTTTTATAGATACAAGGAGCGGGATTCCTTCACTCGTGTAAAATACGGCGGGTTTCGGCGCCGGGTCAGCTCAGGGAGGAAACACGGACTTGTACGCCTTCCCTGACCGGGCTGAGAATCGTGCACTCGTCTTCCGGGAAAGCAGAGGACAGGCTGGCCCGAACGGCTGCGCTCTTTGTTTTAGGCGTGAGAGACATGAGCGCTGGGCCGGCTCCGCTGAGAAAGGTTCCGTAGGCGCCCGCTTCACGCGCCAGGCACGAAATCTTCTCCAGGTTGGGAATCAGGGGGGCTCTGTACGGCTGATGAAAGCGGTCTCTTTCCATCATTTTTCCGGCAAGCACTCCGTTACCGGTAAGCAGAGCACAAATCAGCACGTTGGCAATGCTGCTGCCTTCTATGGCATCTCTGAAGGCGAGCGAGGACGGGAGCACGTTGCGGGCATCGCTTGTTTTCAGTTCATAGCTCGGTATGAGCGCTACGAAGTCGAACTCGGGGGCAGAGAGTCTTGCACTGTGCACGCCGGTTTCCGATTGGGTCGATACGACCAGTCCGCCGAACAGAGAAGCTGTGACGTTATCGGGATGGCCTTCGATCTTACAGGCAATCCAGGCCTTTTCTTCGATCGAAAGGCGGAGATCAAGAAGAAAATCGGCAAGCTCGATACCCGCTATAATGGCCGCGCCGCTGCTGCCCAGACCCCGCGCGATCGGAATATCGCTGCGGACGTCGACCGAGTAGGGCGGCAATATGCCGCGGCGGCTTTCCGCAACCCGCTTCGCTGTCAGATAAATAAGGTTGTCGCTGAGCCGGGGCTGAAACTCCGGCTGAGCCAGATAGTGAAACTGCCATTCATCTGCCTGCCTTGCGTTCAGGACCAGAAATCTATTTAATGCGAGACCGATTGAATCGAAACCGGGGCCGAGATTGGCCGTGCTGCCGGGTACCCTGATCTGAAATGCAGAAGGATTCATTTGGCCACCTGCTGAAGATGTGCAACAACTGCATTTTTTTCCGCACCGATCACTGTCGGTTCAATGGACAGCGTGTCCATTGCCGTTGATGGGTCTTTCAGGCCGTTTCCGGTCAGAATACAGACAATTTTCGATCCCCTTCGTATTTTCCCGGCCTTGATGTGTTTAATCAGGCCTGCAATCGAAGCACACGATGCAGGCTCGGCGAAGACTCCTTCCGTGCGCGCGATCAATTTATAAGCATCGAGAATCTGTTCGTCGGTTACATAATCGATTTCACCGTGCGATTCTTTTTCCGCGGCAACAGCCAGTTTCCAGCTGGCCGGGTTGCCGATCCGGATGGCGGTAGCGATCGTTTCCGGATGCTCGATCACTTTGTTTTTAACAATTGCAGCCGCTCCCTCGGCTTCAAAGCCGTGAATTTCGGGCGGCGCAATCTGCCTGTTATCTCTCAGTTCCTTAAACCCTTTCCAGTAAGCAGAAATATTGCCGGCGTTTCCGACAGGGATGCAAAGCACGTCCGGAGCGGATCCGAGCTGTTCGACGATTTCGTAAGCACCTGTTTTCTGGCCTTCAAGCCGGTAAGGATTGATTGAATTGACAATGGTAAGGCCGGAATGGGCGCCTGTGTAGCGGACAATGTCCAGTGCCTGATCAAAGTTGCCGTTGACTTCAAAAATTTTTGCGCCGTACATAACGGACTGCGCCAGCTTTCCAAGCGCAATCTTTCCCTTCGGAATAACGATGATGCAGTCCATACCGGCCCGTGCGCTGTATGCAGCCGCCGATGCCGATGTATTGCCGGTCGACGCACAGATGACCCCCGTGCTGCCGTCTTCCTTTGCTTTGGCGACGGCAAGAAACATTCCTCGGTCTTTGAAGCTTCCGGTCGGATTCAATCCTTCAAATTTGACGCGGATGTCGCAGTCCAGATGTCCGGAAAGCCGGTCCAGCGGAATCAGCGGAGTGTTCCCTTCGAGCAGAGTCAGATGCGGCGTTTGATCTGTGACAGGCAGTATGTCCCGATATTTTTCCATGAGTCCTTTCCAAACCATACGTTCAGCCCCTTTCAACACGAAAATATTTGGCATTCAGAACAACTTCAAATCTTTTAAGCATCTCAAACGACTTTTCAAAGAGAACTTTTTTAGTTCTGTGGGTGACGATTGAGATTTCAGCGATATCCTGTCCGAGCACCGGCTCCTGATAAAGTTTTTCAAGGTTAATATCCTGTTCTTTGAACAGGTCGGTCAGTTTGGAGAACGAGCCGGGCTTGTCCTTCATATGCAGCCGGACGAAAAACTGGCTCTCAATCAGGCTGTCTTTTCTGGGATGCATTTCTTTTTTCGGCACGAAAATGTGATGCCCTGTGACGCCGAGCGCCATATTCCGGATCACCGAAAGCAGGTCGGACACGACGGAGACCGCCGTCGGTCCTTCGCCTGCGCCAGGGCCGTAAAACATCGTTTCACCGACCGCCGATCCGTACACATAAATGGCGTTGTTTTCATTCTCAACAGCTGCCAGAGGATGCGCCGCCGGCAGCAGGGTCGGCTCCACCCGGACATCGATATCGCCGTTGCTGACCTCGGCAATGCCGACAAGCTTAATTGTGTAGCCAAGTTTCTGGGCATAAACGATGTCCTCACGGGTTACATTGGTGATGCCCTTGATTTTCACATCTTCCAGCCTGACGGGAATGGAGTAGGCAAGGCGGCTGAGAATCACCATTTTTCTTGCGGCGTCCAGTCCTTCGACATCCGAGGTGGGGTCGGCTTCCGCGAAGCCGAGCCTTTGGGCGGAGGCCAGGGATTTTTCGTATGACAGTCCCTCATGGCTCATTTTACTTAAAATATAGTTTGTTGTCCCATTGACGATCCCGATCATTTTCTGAATGCGGTCCGCCGCAAAGCTGTCCGTCAGAGCACGCAAAATCGGAATACCGCCGGCAACGCTTGCTTCGTAATAAAGATCGCAGCGGTTTTTCTTTGCTTCGAGCAAAAGTTCTTCGCCGTACTCCGCCATCAGATCCTTGTTTGCCGTAACCACATTTTTTTTATTTTTCAGTGCGCGAAGGATGTAACGATATGCCTGATCGATGCCTCCGATCAGTTCAATGACGATGTCGATTTCGGGATTGTCGAGGATCTCATAGACATCGGTTGTCAGTTTTCGGCTGTCGATCAGAACTTTTCTCGGCCGATTCTTGTTTCGGACGAGTATTTTTTCCAAATGAATGGTACAGCCGGTCCGTTCTTCAAGCCTTTTTCTTTCTTTGGTCAGCAGGCGGACCACCCCTGTGCCGACCGTTCCGAAACCAAGCAAGCCGATGGACACCTTATCCAACGCGATCACTCTCCCGTCACTTTCCCAATGTGTTTATTGAATTTGCGGATCCCGCAGTTCCGGTAATACGGACAAAACGATCCGAAAATAAAAACCGTCCGCGGCATTTTCTTTTCATCCGTGCAAAAAATTCAAATATCTTTATGTAACTGACATTATAACCCGAAGAATAGGCGACAACAAGCAGATTTTTGTTTAAAGAACGGCCGGACCGGATCAAAGCGAGAGGACAGGCCGGTCCGGCCGGCCGTTCAAAATTTAAAAAGTCAAAAATATTGGGTAAAAGTCTTGACCGCTGCCGGAAAATGCGTTACGATAACTTCCAACCTCTTCAAAAGGTGGAACAATGACACACTGAAAAAGTGATGACGGGGAATTGTGATGGCAGCGTTGGCTTGAAGAGAGCCGGGAATGATGGGAACCTGGCAGTCCGCACATTAACGAACCACCCCTGAGTGCCTGTCTGAATAAAGTAGGGCCGGCCAAGTGCCTGTCACTTGTTACAAAAAAGACTGTTCATCCCGTGATACAGCCGCAGAGCCGATGTTTGCGAGGACATCGGGAAGCCGGGTGGAACGTGAAAAGAGAACCTTTTCGCCCCTGCATGATTGCTGCTTTTTTTCAGCAGCGTGCAGGACGAAAAGGTTTTTTTGATGTGCCTGTGAAAATAACAGACAGCGAGGTGGAAATCGATGAGAAGCAGAATCCGTGCTCATTTTTCCAATTTGGCGACTTTATATGAGCGGCTGGCGTTGCTGCTTTCCGATCGGAAAATCAACGTGGAGAATGTGACGGTGACAGCTGCGGAAAAACACGGCGGTGCCGTTGCCGTCATTGAGGCGGATGCTGACCGATGCGGATCGGAACTTGCCCGGATCCGTTCCGGATATTTTGAGGGGGCCGCGGTTGAAGAGGAAAGGCCGGCCGCCGCTGAAAAGGAACTGGCCGTGATCAGGATCGCGGCAAGGCCGCTTTGGCTCTATGAAAGAAAAGCACCGGACGAAACGCTCCGCCTTTCACTGAGGGATGATGGATCAGGCGGGACGCTCATTACAGCCGAAGGCCGGCCGGACCGCATCGACGTTCTGATTGAGAAATTGTTCCAATACGGGATCAGGAGCATGTCGCGGACAAGGATCGACGGAGAAGAGAACGGGGAGCGGCGGATCGGGCCTTTTGCTCTTGCCGGCGGCGGAAACGGTGCTGCAGGCGGCAGACCGGCCGGCGGCTGACGGATGTCTCATGTCGTCCGGCCGCGCATCTCCCGCATTACCCGGGTGGCTATCCGGCTGACTTCTTTCTGCAGATCCGGACGCAGCTGAAGGCTGTCAACGTTAAATTCGGCAAAAGACGCAGCCTTCTCTTTTGAAAGTTTGCGGAAGAGCGCCAGCTTTCTGCCGTAATCCCGCTCGGCTTTCTCGGCGAGAAGCGACGGGGACTCCAGGTTCTTTTTATCAAGTTCGCTGATCCAGTAAACGATCGCAGCCGCGACATGGGCACAGGGCATCTTATCGGATTCACAGGTACAGCGCATGGCCAGGTTACCCGGGGGATCCGGGAGAAAGCATTCCGGGCCGACGGACTGATTCAATGCGTTGATCCAGGTGACGCCCACTTGAAAAAAGGCGAGCTGCCGGTCTTCAACGCTTGCATGAATACCTGTCGGTGTAGCGCGGTAATCCCAGACATGGCTGTTCCGGAAAAGTTCGATTCCGCGTTCGATTTCGTTCGGCCGGCCGTTCCCGGCAAAACGGCCGAACCATTCGGAGAGTGCCGAACTGTGCAGAGTCAATGATTGGGCCATATTTAAACGACTCCCTCCCTCAATTTGATTAAGTCGAAAATCTCTTTGTCCGTCATTTCGGTCAGCCAGGCATCGCTTTGTCCGAGAATTTGTCTCTGCAGCTCTTTTTTACGTTCAATCAGCTGATCGATCCTTTCTTCGAGGGTGCCTTCGCAGATCAGCTTATAAACATGGACGTTTCTGTTTTGTCCGATTCTGTATGCCCGGTCTGTTGCCTGCTCCTCGACCGCCGGGTTCCACCAGCGGTCATAGTGGATAACATAGCCGGCCTCCGTCAGATTAATACCGACTCCGCCTGCTTTGAGCGACAGAATAAACAATGTTTTTTCACGCCTGCCTGACTGAAAACGCCGGATCATGTTTTCGCGCTGCTCGGCGCTCAGGCTGCCGTTAAGGAAGAGAACTGTGGCATCCGGATAACGGTTTTTGACCTTTTCAAGAAGCAATTTTCCCATCTGAACATACTGGGTGAATACGAGCACCTTTTCGTTGCTGCTGAAAAGCGGATCAAGCAAGTCGAAAAAGAGCTGCAGCTTGCCCGATTTTTTGCCGCCTGATTCCTGGTCAAGTACAAGCGCCGGATGGTCGCAGATCTGTTTGAGCTTTGTCAGTGTCGAAAGGATCAGCCCTTTTCGCCGGATGCCTTCCGCCGTTCCGACATTTCTGGCCAGACGGTTGACGAATGACTGATAAAGCGAAGCCTGATCTTTGCTTAAAAAACACGTTTTTTTAGTTTCGATTTTATCAGGAAGGTCACGGATGATTCTTTTATCGGTTTTCTCGCGCCGCAGCAGAAACGGCTGAATAATTTTGGTCAGCTGCCCGGCCTTCGAACCGTTGTTTTTTTTCTCAACGGGCCGGATAAACTGTCTGCGAAAATGCTCAAGTGAGCCGAGGTAGCCCGGATTAAGAAAATCCATGATTGACCAAAGTTCTTCGAGCCGGTTTTCAATCGGTGTACCGGTAAGGACAAGACGGTGGGCGGTCTGAATCGGCCGCAGCGCCTGTGTTTTCTGGGCGTGCGGATTCTTGATTGCCTGCGCTTCGTCGAGAATCACGCTCTTCCAGTAAATCTGTCTGAGCTGAGGGGCTTCCCTTGTAAAAATGGCATAACTCGTAATCATGACATCTGCCTGCTTCAACCGGCCGATAAGCGCGTCGCCGTGCAGCCGCGATCCGCCGTGATGAGCGTAAATGTTCAGAAGCGGGGCGAAAATACGGAATTCATGCTTCCAGTTGGAAACAAGCGATGTCGGGCAGACAATCAGCGAGGGCCCTTCAAAAGCGATATCGCCGGGAAGCGGATCGGCCGGCTGTGCTCTGCAGTAATCCAGGTAGGCGATCGCCTGAACGGTTTTGCCAAGTCCCATGTCGTCGGCCAGGCACCCGCCGACATGGCGGTGGCGCAGGCTGACGAGCCAGGCGTAGCCTTTTTCCTGATAGGGGCGCAGCCGTCCCCGGAATCCTTCGGGCAGCGCAATATTTTTGACCGGTTTCTTCAGAAGCCGGCTTAGATAATCATCCAATGAGGAGTCCAGATGAACGGTTATCTTTCTGTTCCGTTTCCGGAGGCGTGCGGCCTGGAGACGAAGAGCGCCGGCCACGCTTGGCTTCTTGTCGAAAAGATCGATCGTTTCGCCCATTTCTTCATAGGCTTTCATCATCTGTTTCATCGGCAGATGGATCCATTCGCTTCCGTGGCGGATAAAAGACTGGTTTTCTTTGACGAGGCGCATGAAATCGCCGGCACTGAGCCTGATATCCCCGATTGCGATCCTCCAGTCGTAATTAATCAGCGAAGCAAGGCTGAACAGGGAATCCTGATGACCGCTGTCCTGTCCGATCATCAGATCGACAGCAACGGACCGGGAGGCAGAACGGATATTCAGACCGTCCGGAAAAACCAGATCGATGGATGCAGAAGCAAGCGCGTCTTTACACTGAAAGAGATCGGAAACTTCGGCCGAAGTCAAATATCCGCGGGCACCGAGGAGCTGAAGCACATCGGCCGGAATCCGCCCTTTTAAAGATTTCAGCTGATTGTCGAACCAGCTGCTGTTCTGCAAGGGCTGAATCGACTGTTCCAGGCTTCTGAGCGGCCGTTCGAGCTGCCGGCCGTTTTGCCAGCCCCGGATGGCGGGCTCGCAGTCCCATAGGGAGTCCGGTGAAAATAGCTGATCGGAATCGACGGGTTCGAGAAGAATCAGTGCCCTTTCAGGTGCAAAATATGTTTCCTGCTGCTTTTTCCTGTAGTCGAGAAGTGCCCTGTTCCATGCCTGTTCTGTTGCGGCGGGGCGTACCCAGCCGGCTGTCTCTTTCTCCAAAAGATCGAGTTCCTTTATTTGATCCGGATCGTCTGAAACAATCCACGGTTTTCCGAAATGGCTGAACGGAAACTCCGTCGCCAGCCGCTTTTCGAATGAAGAAGATTTCAGTGCGCCGGCGGCATTCGGAAAAAGGACGCCCGACGGCACAAGATCCGCAGATGCGTCGCGGATCAGCGTGTTTGTCCAGAAGATGACAATCAGGTACAGCCACTGCCGGACTTTCTCGTCCTGAAGATCGGCCAGTGACAGTGCAAGGCGGGGCAGGCGGCTGAGCCAGTCGGTGAACAGTCCGCTCTGAACGATCAGCTTCGCGTCCGGCATCCACTCACAGAAATAACATCGTTCGTGATTTCCTCGTTCGAGATGATAGAAATAGGGATAGAAGTGCCCCCTGTCTAATAAAATTTGAACGGCGTCGGAAATCTGGCTGAACCACTGGAACGTTTTTCCGGGAAGAATCTCTCCGGATCGGTCCTCAAGCCTGCCGTCCCTCATGATCTGAAACGCACTGCTCATCGTCATGATTATACCGGAGACGGCCGCCTTCCCGCTTCCTGTGATGAATCCGGCCTGAGAGGGGAAGAAGCGGTAAGGCGAACGGTCGCCCAGCCATGACGGTGCGTGGGATGCAAAGGGCAGAGGTTCTCCGTTTTTATCGGTCAGCCATAGATAGAAATTCCAGCCGTTTTCGATGTGCGGCACAAAAGTCATCTGAAGATAGCCATTCATCATACAGATCTCCTTTTTCAGAGAAAGGTAAAGATAAAAGATGGAATTCCGAACGGTTGGTGCAGGAGGACGGCTGCCCGTATCAGCAGCGGATAAGACAATTTAAGTCAGTATGAACCCCGTATCCATTAAAATTACCTATCTTATTAGTGTATCACAGCAGAAGCCCCGAAGAAAAGCATGCGGCGGTTATCAAAAATTTAATTATTGGCCCCGTCGGCCTGCTGAATTTTAATTAGAACGGACAAACGATTGTGCCGGCCCGGCAGAACCGGATGGATAATCGAAAAGATTTTCCGAAGCGTCGAATCGGAAGTTTTTCTTAAGGAGGCTTCATGGTTACTTTTATTCGTGATTCTTGATATGATAAAGGTCGATATTAAATTAAATGAGTATCCCACAACTCATGATCCGGCCGTACCCGGGTCATCAACCGCGCCGTTTATCAGCCATCGCAGGGGAGTTATCGGTCGTTGCGTGCCGTTTATCGGTCATTGCAAGGGGTTTATCGGTCGTTGCACACCGTTTATCGGTCACCGCAGGGAGTTATCGGCCGTTGCGCGCCGTTTATCGGTCACCGCAGGGGAGTTATCGGTCGTTACACGCCGTTTATCGGTCACCGCAGGGGAGTTATCGGTCGTTGCGCGCCGTTTGTTTATCGGTCATCGCAGGGAGTTATCGGTCGTTGCGTGCCGTTTATCGGTCATCACAGGGGAGTTATCGGTCGTTGCGCGCCGTTTATCGGTCACCGCAGGGAGTTATCGGCCATTACGCCCGGTTCCGCTGCACCTGATCTATCAAATTGTTAGAAAGTTTATTCATTGCAGAAAGGCTCATCTTCTTTCGAGTGAGTGACGGCATCAGGAAAAGTTGATCATCATCTGACAGCACAGCAGGAAAATGAGCTAAGGGATACTCATATTAAATTATTCATAAAGCATGCCGGACTGGAAATGATTCCTCAGCAGGACCGGCGATAATATGAAAACGTTGCCATAATTACGGGTACAGGGAAGTGAGTTTTAGTGGTTAAGCAGTGGCTTTTTCTGGATTCAGGGCAGCATACGCCGGCATACAATATGGCCCTCGATGAGTATCTGCTTCAGCGGGAAGCGGAAGGACGGAAACAGCCGATTCTTCGTTTTTACGGGTGGGATCCTCCGGGCCTTTCGATCGGTTATTTTCAGAAAACAGCGGGGCGCATCGACCGAAACGCGATCCGCGCCCGCGGTTTCCGGCTGGTGCGGCGGCTGACGGGAGGATTGGCGGTTCTGCATCATGATGAGCTGACGTACAGCGTGATTTTACCGGAGGATTATCCGGGGATGCCCGGATCCGTCGTCGGCGCTTATCGTGTGCTCTCTGCAGGATTGCTTGAAGGATTCCGGGCGCTCGGCCTGACGGCTGAACTGGCCATTCCGAAACAAAGTCATAGAACGTCTCATTCGCCTGTCTGTTTTGAGGAGGCTTCCTGGTATGAATTGGTCGTTGAGGGCCGCAAAGCCGCCGGAAGCGCTCAGACGAGACAGAAAGGCATGATTCTCCAGCACGGTTCGATCCCGCTTACGGTGGACGAAGATGAATTATTCGACTGTTTTCAATATGAGAACGAACGGATAAAAGAACGCGCGAAACGGGCCTTCGGCGGCAAGGCTGTTACGCTGGAACGCCTGGCAGGCCGCAAGGTGACGCTTGAGGAGGCCAAGCAGGCTTTTTACCGTGGATTTGAGCAGGGGCTGGGTGTGGAGCTTATCCGGACGGAACTTGATAAGGATGAGGAAGGCAAAGTCCTGGCGCTGGCTCAGTCAAAGTATGAATCGGACGAATGGAATTATTCGCGCTGACAGGCGATCCGGCACAAAAAGGGAGGACCAGATATGGGAAAACAGGGAGAATATTTAAGGAAACCGGACTGGCTTAAGATCAGAATTAACACCAACCAGGATTTCCGCGGAATCAAGCACCTCATACGCGATGAAAGGCTGCATACGGTCTGCGAGGAGGCAAAATGTCCGAACATTCACGAATGCTGGGCGGCGAGGCGGACGGCCACGTTTATGATTCTCGGCAACATCTGCACGCGCGGCTGCCGGTTCTGCGCAGTCCGGACCGGCCGGCCGACGGAACTTGATCTCAGAGAACCTGAACGGGTCGCCGATTCGGTCAAAAAAATGCAGCTGCGGCATGTGGTCGTGACCGCGGTCGCCCGCGATGATCTGAAGGACGGCGGCGCTTATGTATTTGCCGAAACAATCCGGGCGATTCGCCGGAAAGCTCCGTACTGCACGATCGAAGTGCTTCCTTCCGATATGAAAGGGGACGACAGCAGCATCCTCACATTAATGGACGCAAAACCCGATATTTTCGATCATAATATTGAAACGGTGCGCAGGCTGACCAAAAGGGTCCGCGCCATCGCGACTTATGACCGTTCCCTCGGCGTTCTGCGGCGTGTGAAGGAACTGAGCCCGAATACGCCGACTAAGTCCAGCATTATGGTCGGCCTTGGCGAAACAAAAGAAGAAATTCTTCAGGTAATGGATGACCTTCTCGCAAGTCATGTCGACATTATGACGATCGGCCAGTATCTTCAGCCGACCCGCAAGCATCTTGACGTTGTCCGTTATTACCGGCCCGAAGAGTTCGCTGAACTTCGGGAAATCGCTTTAGCGAAAGGGTTCAGGCATTGCGAAGCGGGTCCGCTTGTCCGGTCGTCTTATCACGCGGATGAACAGGTCGGGCCCGATTCACGCCGGCGTCACGACGAACTGATCAGAATGGAAACCCGTGCCGATACGAATCAATAATCGGAATCAAACCGAAAAAGCCGCTTCGCTTCCTGCTTAAGGAAACGGTCGGCTTTTTTTAACGGTATCGGGATATATGAAGCGCCTCCTGAGGCCTGTCCGGATAAGGCCGTCCCGCCCCCGCAGCGAAGGTCCGGCCTGCGCCGCGGCCAGGTTTTTTCGGCCGGCAGCATAGCATGGGCGGCAGAGAAAGTGACGCCGCGCGCCTTTATTGGCCGAATCGGTAGAGCCGATCGTAGAATTTGTCAACGTATCCTGAAAAAAGCTGCTCGGAAGGAGCGAGATCCCGCTCCCGGGGCCTGAGAATGCCGACAGCGCGCGATACTTTCGGAGAATCGAGAGGAACGGTGACTACTTCCGCGGGCAGGTTGTACGCGGCTGCATTCTCCGGCAGCAGCGCGATGCCGAAATCCGAAGCAACAAGCTCTTTGATCGTGTCCATGTCTTCGCCTTCGAAAACAATATTCGGTTCAAATCCGGCCTGACGGCACGCATTGCGGAAGAGCTCCTGAAGAGACAGTTTGCTGCGGAATGTGATAAAACGTTCTCTTTTCAGTTTACTCAGCGATACCGGTTCTCTGCCTGCCAGACGATGGTTTTTGGGAAGCAGCAGCACCATTTCCTCAGTATAAAGAATGGTGCTGCCGACGATCTCATGCTGTTTAGGCACCGGAGAAGCAAAAGCAAGATCGATATTTCCCTGTTCAATTAAATGAATGAGATAAGGAACCGTCCCCTGATGCAGCTGAAAATCAATGCCCGGATGCAGCCGGTGGAAATTCTGGAGGATGATCGGCAGCGTGTGAACGGATAGGCTCGTCGAAATGCCCAGCCGGATCAGCCCGACTTCCGGATTCAGATGTTCCTTGATTTTCTGCTGGGCTTTTTCGAATTCCAGGAGTCCGCGTTCCGCATGTTCCTGAAAGATCTTCCCCATCGCCGTCAGTTTGATGTTCCGGCCCTTGCGCGAAAATAAAGAAACACCCAGTTCGTCTTCCAGAAGCGCAATCTGGCGGCTGATTGCCGACTGGGCCACATGCAAAGCTTCCGCCGCCTGCGTAATATGTTCTCTTTTTGCTGCTTCAATAAAATACTCTATTTGCCGCAATTCCATCTTTTCAGGCTCCATTCATCTCAAAACGAGATGTATATGTTCTTAATTATATATTGTAAAGATTGATAAAGAAAGTGTAAAATATAATTACCATACTTTTCGGAAAAAAGAAGAGAGACACATAAAAAATATTTTCTGAAAAGTTGAACAGTTGTGATGCGTGATTGCGAACAGAAGGAAGGATGAGGTTTATGATTAAGAATAGTCAAAAAAAAGATGAGGAGGCCGAGGGCCTTTACCGTCCGGAATTCGAACACGATTCATGCGGAATCGGCCTTTATGCGGATATTAAAGGCCGTGCATCGAACGAGATTGTCAGAACAGCTCTTGAAATGCTGGCGAGGCTGGATCACCGGGCCGGTAAGGCGGCGGACGGGAAAACCGGTGACGGCGCAGGGATACTGATGCAAGTACCGGATCGTTTTTTCCACTCGGTTTGTCCGTTTCCTCTGCCGCCTGCCGGCCACTACGGCGTCGGCATGTTTTTTCTCCCGCAGGACCGTTCCCGCAGGCTGGTTGCGATCGGTAAAATTAAAGCGTGTATTGCCGCCCGGAATCTGCGCCTTTACGGCGAACGCGATGTGCCGGTTGCCGAAAATGAAATCAGCCCGCTGGCACGCAGCAAGGCACCGTTCATGTATCAGATGTTTATCGGCACAGCCAATCAGGATTCGGACCGCAAACTGGATCTGAAACTTTATATGCTCAGGAAAGCGATTGAGGCAAAACTCAAGGATGAAATTTATGTTGCCAGCCTTTCGAGCCAGACTCTTGTATATAAAGGCATGCTCCGTGCAAAAGAGGTTTCTGCATTTTATACAGACCTTCAAGATGAGCGTTTTATTTCATCCGTCGCTTTAGTGCATTCCCGCTACAGTACAAATACGTTTCCCAGCTGGGAACGGGCGCATCCTAACCGTATGATTGTTCATAACGGTGAAATTAATACAATCCGCGGGAACATGAGCTGGTTTGATGCAAAAGCAAAGCGCCTCTCGGGCGGACGTCTGCCCCGCATTATCGATCCTGAAGGAAGCGATTCCGCTATTTTCGATAATGTTCTCGAATTCCTGACCTACCGCGGTTTCTCTTTGCCTCATGCCGTGATGATGATGGTTCCGGAGCCATGGGAAGACAATCCGGAAATGCCGGAATATCTGAAAGATTTTTATGAATTTCACAGCAGGCTGATGGAACCGTGGGACGGCCCGATGGCACTCGGTTTCTGCAACGGAAAACAGATCGGAGCGATTCTCGATCGAAACGGGCTGCGTCCGGCCCGCTACTATATTACGAATGACGATAAGGTCGTTTTTTCTTCGGAAGTCGGCGTTACCGATCTGGCCGCCGGGAACATCCGGGAAAGATGCCACCTTAAGCCCGGACAGTTGCTGTTGATCGATACGGAAAAAGGGAGAATCATTCCCAGTGATGAATTAAAGGAAGAAATTTGTCATTCCGTCGATTATCATGAGCTGCTGCGGAAAACCGTTATTGAACTGAAAGGGGGCGGGCCGGAAACAGGAAAAGTTCCGGATTCCGTTCGCCTTTATCAGCAAAAGGTGCACGGCTACACTTACGAAGATGTGACCAAAACGATTCAGCCGATGGCGGAGGCCGGGAAAGAGCCGACCGGGTCGATGGGGAACGACACGCCGCTGGCCGTGCTCTCCAATAAACCGCAGCTGCTGTTTGATTATTTCAAACAATGGTTTTCCCAGGTTACGAATCCGCCGATTGACGCCATTCGCGAGGCCTGGGTCATGTCAAAGGTGACCTGGCTCGGGCCGCAGGTCAGCCTGCTCGATCCGACGAAGCATGTTTCGCCGCAGATTCGGCTGAATCATCCGATCCTTGACGGAAGAACCTTTCATGAACTTCAGCACCAGGGGCTGAAAGCCGAAACGGTCGATATTCTGTTCCCGGCCGCAAAAGGTAAAAAAGGTCTTGCGGAGGCCGTTAATCAGCTGATTCTTCAAGTTGACCAGCTGATTTATGACGGCACTTTGCTGATCGTGCTTTCGGATCGGTCTATGGATGAAAACAGACTGCCGATTCCTTCGCTCCTTGCCGTGAGTGCGCTGCACCACCACCTGATCGATCAGGGGACGCGAACCCGTGTCAGTCTCATTGTGGATTCCGGCGAACCGCGGGACAGCCACCAGGTCGCCATGCTTCTCGGCTATGGAGCGGATGCCATTCACCCTTACCTGGCTCTGGAAACGGTCCGCGCGCTGAAGGCCGCCGGACACCTGAAGATTTCTGCGGAAAAAGCAGAAGAAAATTATATTAAAGCGCTTGTCGGAGGAATTGTTAAAGTGATGTCCAAAGTCGGCATTTCTTCTGTTCAGAGCTATCGCGGAGCCCAGACATTTGAAGCGCTCGGTATTTCCAATGAAGTGATCGACAAGTATTTTAAGGGGACGGTCTCGCAGATCGGCGGGATCGGGCTGGACGAGATTGCGGTCGAGACGATGGCGCGCCACGGCCGGGCGACAGAAGAGCTGCGGCAGGGGCATATGAAGTCGCTCGATGCCGGCAGTACGCTCCAGTGGCGCCAGGGGGGCGAGCAGCACAGGATTGAACCGCTGATCGTTCATATGCTTCAGCAGGCGACAAGACGGAATGATTACGGACTTTATAAGGAATATGCGGAGATGGCCGACAACGCCCCCTTTTCGACCATTCGCAGCCTGCTGACTTTTGAGCGGGACCGCGAGCCGATTCCGATTGAAGAAGTTGAGCCGGTGGAGAGCCTGTTCAAACGTTTTAAAACCGGGGCGATGTCATACGGCTCCATCAGCAAAGAAGCACATGAGGCGCTGGCAATCGCCATGAACCGGATCGGCGGCAAGAGCAACAGCGGAGAAGGCGGCGAAGATCCGGAACGATTTATCCGCGACGAGAACGGCGACTGGCGCAGAAGTGCGATCAAGCAGGTGGCATCGGCCAGATTCGGCGTCACAAGCTACTATCTTTCGGAAGCGGCCGAGCTGCAGATCAAGATGGCTCAGGGGGCTAAGCCCGGAGAAGGCGGGCAGCTCCCGGCCGGAAAAGTCTACCCGTGGATCGCTCATACGCGCCGTGCGACTACGGGTGTCGGCCTGATTTCACCGCCGCCGCATCACGATATTTATTCCATTGAGGATCTTGCCCAGCTGATCTATGATCTGAAGTCGAGCAATCCGAAGGCAAGAATCAGTGTAAAACTGGTGGCCAAGGGCGGCGTCGGTACGATCGCTGCAGGCGTTGCCAAGGGGAGAGCCGACGTTATTCTGATCAGCGGCCATGACGGCGGCACCGGGGCAGCCTCAAAGACGAGCATCAAGCATGCCGGACTGCCATGGGAAATCGGCCTGGCGGAGGCCCATCAGACGTTAATGAAAAACGGGCTTCGCGATCGTGTGAGGCTGGAAACAGACGGTAAGCTGATGACGGGCCGCGATGTGCTGATTGCTGCCTGTCTCGGCGCCGAAGAGTTCGGATTCGCAACCGCACCGCTTGTTGCGCTCGGCTGTCTGATGATGCGCGCCTGCCATCTCGATTCCTGTCCGGTCGGCATCGCGACGCAGAATCCGCAGCTTCGCAAGAATTTTTCGGGAAGTCCGGATTACATTGTTCATTTTATGACATTCATTGCCCAGGATATTCGGGAACATTTGGCCGATCTGGGGTATCGCTCACTCGATGAGGTGATCGGCGAAGCCCATCTTCTCCGGATTAAGAAGGGGGTGCACGGCCATTGGAAAGCGCGCCGCCTGGATCTGTCGGATTTGCTTTACCAGGCTGAAAGCGATGTATCGAAACGGCATTTTGCCCGCGCCCAGGCTCACCATATGGAGAAACGGTTCGATGAGCGGAAGCTGATCTCCGCCTGCCTGCCGACGATTGAAAACAAGCAGCCGGTTCACCTGTCTTATAAACTGAAAAACTCCGACCGCACCGTAGGGACAACGCTCGGATACGTGATTTCAAAATCGACGGGCGGACGCGGCCTGCCGGAGGACACGATCAATCTTTCATTCACGGGCAGCGCGGGGCAGAGCTTTGCCTCATTCGTTCCAAGGGGCGTGACCATGGTGCTCACCGGTGATGCAAACGACTATGTCGGCAAGGGCCTGTCCGGAGGCAAAGTCATTATTAAGTCGGAAGAAGTTGTCGGCGTATCGACTGACTCTCAGGCAATGATCGGTAATGTTGCTTTCTTCGGCGCGACGGAAGGCGAAGCCTATATCCGCGGTACGGCCGGCGGGCGTTTCGCCGTTCGCAACAGCGGCGCAAATGCCGTGGTGGAGGGAGTCGGAGAAAACGGCTGTGAATATATGACGGGAGGCAAAGTCGTTATTCTCGGCCCGGTCGGCAGAAATTTTGCGGCCGGTATGTCCGGGGGAATCGCCTATATCCTGCCCGATCAACAGCCGGACCGGATTTTGGCGCACATTAATAAAGAACTGGTCAACATTGAACAAGTGACCGACCGCCAGGAGCAGGACGAAGTCTATACATTGGTTCATCATCATCTGGATTATACGGGCAGTCCGAAAGCCAAGCAGGTACTCCTGAACTGGGAAGAGGCGCTTAAACGGCTGATCAAGATCATCCCTCGCGACTATGAAGCGATTATCGCGCAGATCGGACAGTCGGAAGCGGACGGTCTGACCGAAGAACAGGCTGAGGAACAGGCTTTTAATTTGAAGAAGCAGGGCAAACTGGTTGTTTCCAAATCGGTCTATCAGCCAGTATAATGTTTGGATCGGTCACAGGCCCGGATAAATGATGAAAGGATGAAATGAAGACAATGGGACAATTCATGGGTTTCCTGAATATAGAGAGAAAAAATCAGAAAGAACGCAGCCCTTTAGAACGGACAGACGACTGGAACGAATACAAAGAAGCCATGACGGAAAAAGAGATCGGCGAACAGGCGGCCCGCTGCATGGACTGCGGCACTCCTTATTGCCAGATCGGGATGATAGTGAATCGGGGGACGAGCGGCTGTCCGATCCATAACCTGATTCCCGAATGGAACGATCTGGTCTATCGCGGCCTGTGGAAAGAAGCGTACGAGCGGCTGTCGAAAACCAATAATTTTCCCGAATTCACGTCTAAGGCCTGCCCCGCACCGTGCGAAGGCTCCTGCACGGCCGGTTTAGTCAGCGATCCTGTTTCAATCAAGTCGATAGAACGAGCGATCATTGACCGCGCGTTTGAAGAAGGATGGGTCGTTCCCAGGCCGCCGCTGCGCCGCACGGGAAAAAAGGTAGCGGTGGTCGGTTCGGGCCCCGCCGGTCTTGCCTGTGCCGATCAGCTGAATAAGATCGGACACGAGGTGGCGGTGTTTGAACGTTCGGACCGCCCCGGCGGCCTTTTGATGTACGGCATTCCAAGCATGAAAATTGAAAAGGATGTGGTGGACCGCCGCGTTCATCTGCTCGAAGAAGAAGGTGTCGTGTTCAAAACGGGTGTGAATGTCGGAAGGGACGTGACAGCCGCCGAGCTGAAAAACGATTTTGACGCCGTCGTTCTCTGCACGGGTTCGGGAAAACGCCGGGAGCTTCCGATTGAAGGCCGGGATTTGAAAGGAATCGCCCCGGCGATGAACTACCTGACTGTGAGCAATCGTCATCTTCTGTACGGCGAACCGCTGCCGCCGGATCTCAATGCCCGCGGGAAACGTGTCATCGTTATCGGCGGCGGCGATACCGGAGAGGACTGCGTGGCCACGGCGATCCGTCAAGGGTGCAGAAGCGTCGTCCAGTTCGGAAAACACGGCCGCCTGCCCGACCGGCGCACGGCGGGCAATCCGTGGCCGGAGCATCCGAATGTTTTCTCCGTTGATTATGCATATGAAGAAGCGGAAGAACTCTTCGGCAGGGATCCGCGTGAATATTATGTAGAAACGGAACGATTTACGGGCAATGAAGCCGGTCATGTAACGGGACTCACGACAGGTTCGTTTAAAAAGAACAGAGACGGCAGGGAGCAGAAGAAGTGGGACGCGGATCTTGTCCTGATCGCAATCGGTTTTCGCGGAGCCGAAGATCGGCTCTTTGATGATTTTGAGATTCAACGGGACCCGTCCGGACGCGTCATTCTCGCCGACGAACACAACTATCAGACAAGCCGGGAAGGAATTTTTGCGGCAGGGGATGCGCGCAGGGGCGCGACATTGATTGTCTGGGCGATAGAAGAAGGAAGAAAAGCCGCGGCTGCCGTCGATCTTTATCTGGACGATAAACAATCTCTGCTTAAAAGCCTGTTTAAATAACATGAAGCACTTTGCAAAAACGAGCTGGGGAGGCGCGCGGCCGAATCTGTGAAGATGCACCGGCAAGAGTCTTGATCCCTGCGGCCCGGAGCGATAAACTTTGAGCGGAGGATGCTTTCTATGCCCGGAATATATATCTAGCGGACGGCAATAGGATTCGGCTGAGCGTTCATATAGTTTGCGGACAGTGATCAATCCGGCTGAGCAGAGAGATTTTTCAGAAGGACGATATTTTCTGCCGGCGCCGATATATTTCTATGAAATGAAATAATCTTCAGGTGAGGGGCATGATTGCTCCTTTTTTATTTTTAATATTATTTCCTGCACGATCGGCAGCCGGCGTTGTTCATCGGGGGTGAGGCCCTGCAGCAAAGGCCGCGGGCTGATGTCCGGCCTCTGCCGTGACCTGAATAATCCGGAAAACAAAACGCTCATTCGCGCCGGAACTCGAAAATGGGCCCGCCGCATCTGAGCGTGTACATACCGGTTATAAGACTTCCGTCTGAATGATTTAACGGCGCGTGATTGGTTCCCTTTCTCTGATTTTCAGATCATCTGTTATCGGATGGATTGACATTGACGAATGAAAATGTGTACGCGTAAAGGCACGAATCAGCAGTCTTTCATTAAAATAAGCAGTCATTCCATGACCGGTGCACAGATTTGATGAAAAAAGTCTCCTGTCATAAAAATGAGCTGCCACGCGATAAAAAGAATCTGCGCACCCATGCCGAAACGCCGGGCAGTCGCACCGAATCAGGCCAGAGTCGCACCGAAACAGGTCTAGGTCGCACCGAATCACTGGAATGTCGCACCAAATCTTCAGTAAGTCGCACCGAATCAGGCCAGAGTTGCGCCGAATCTGGGCAGTCGCACCGAAACAGGTCTAGGTCGCACCGAATCGCCAAAATGTTGCACCGAATCACTGGAATGTCGCACCAAATCTTCAGTAAGTCGCACCGAATCAGGCCAGAGTCGCGCCGAATCTGGGCAGTCGCACCGAAACAGGTCTAGGTCGCACCGAATCGCCAAAATGTTGCGCCGAATCGGGCCAGAGTCGCGCCGAAATTCAAATTGAACCCGGCTGAAGTCAACACGACTAGAAATTCCTCCATTTTATATTCTTCCATCTCTTTATTTTATTCCTATCATTTTATTTTGATCGATTTGATGCATAGTCCGGTACTGTTGCGCATCAACATTCGCTCTCGGTAAAGGACTTGTTTGTTCAGTGATCAATTTTTTTGCAAATAAAAATTTATGTTGAAAAATGCTGTTTCTATAAACGAAAAGGGTTCGATCAGGCTTTTGTTAGTGACGGCAAATGAGTCAATCTGCTTCCGCCCAGACGTTCTTTGCGGTATCGACGACCAGCTTTAACTTGGCCCACTGCTGTGCTTCGGTTAATTGATTTCCCTCTTCAGTCGAGGCAAAACCGCATTGTGTCGACAGACAGAGATTGTCCAGCGGGACATATTCTGTTGCTTCCTTAATGCGCTTTTTCAGCAGCGCCTCAGATTCAAGTTCCGGAAATTTTGAAGTGACGAGGCCCAGCACTATTTTCTTGCCCGATTTCCCGGCAAAAATTTCCCTGAGCGGTGAAAAGTCTCCGGAACGTTCATTATCGTATTCCAGAAAGTAACCGTCGACATGAAGCCGGGACAGATATTCTGCCACAGGACCGTAACCGCCCGAGAACAAGAAGGTCGAGCGGAAGTTGCCGCGGCAGATATGGGTGGTAATCGTCAGATCTTCCGGCCGGCCTTTCAGCGCCTCGTTGATCACGGTCACGGCGTCCTCTGACAATTGTTCATATTTCGCTTTCTCACCAGCATCTTTCGCACGGATGATCTGGTTGATCAGAAAAGCCCAGGTTGTATCGTCAAGCTGTAAATAACGACAGCCCAAATCGTAAAAATGTTGGATTGTCTCCCGGTATGCGGCTGCCAGATCGTTCAGAAAGTCTGCGCGGGAATGATAAAAATTGACTGCCTCATCATCGCGATGATCGCGGAAATAGAGCGTCGGGCTGGGGATTGTCTGCTTTGCGAGGATTCCTTCCGGAACGATGCTTTTCAGAAAGCTGAAGGCGGCAAAAAACGGGTGATCGGGATTATATGAAACTTTGTCGATAAAACGGACATTGGTGTCGCGTGTTTTAGCGCCTTTAAACTTGTAGCTTTTGTTCTGTGAGTACGTCTCGACGCCGTTCAGTCCGGCAAGAAAATCCAGATGCCACCAGCTGCGGCGAAATTCGCCGTCCGTAACGGCTTTCAGTCCCAGATCGATTTGCCTGTTCACGATGTTTCTAATCTCTTCATTTTCTGTTTCGGTCAATGCTGCCCGATTAATCTCTCCTGACGCAAATTTTTCCCGTGCGGATTTTAATGCCGCCGGTCTTAGCAGGCTTCCTACCTGGTCGAATCTGAAAGGTGCTTTTTTGGCTGTGATAACGGTCATTTCTTTTCCCCCTAAAAGTGTTTTTCTATGAATGAAACATAGTTGCCAAGTTGATGATTTTTTCCACTGGCCGCTGCGGATCGGTGCCCGTGGCTCCGGATCCGAAAAAAAGCGGTTTGCTGCCGATTACCGGCTTTTCGGCGGATTTGGCAGGAAGCGATCAGGCGCATCGGGGCCGTTGCGAAGGATCGCAGCGGCATCCGGCCGTCCCTACGCGCGGCTGCCCGCTTCTCCTGCCTGTCCTGAAGGACCCGCGTCAGGTTTTCGAGGCTCTGTACAAGCAGCACCCGCCTGAAAGTCCGCTGCCTGTACTACTGAATAAGCGCCATTTTGCCTGATTGCAAAATAAAAAGCCTTCTCCGGGAAGAAGAAGGCTGTATGCTCAGGTCTCTTCTTATCCCTCAGCCGCTTGGCTGCAGCTGCTGGGATTAGCACCTTGTCGCTTATATTACGACGGTTGCTGAAGTGTCATCGGGCCAGTCCCTCGACTTCTCTTGATAAGAAAATAAATGATCCATTTATTCGGTTGTTTATGAGTGTACGACAAACGGACGTTTTTTTCAAGCTTTTTTTTGAAGATTTAAAACATCCGATCTTACTTAATCGAGAAGCGCTGCAATTAAATGGCGTGGAGCCTTCCTCATTTCTCCTGCAGCCTGATATTTTTTCGGATGTTTATCAGAATATAGAATTAATCCGGCTTTCTATTTTGAAACGGATCGGCCCATGGCGATCCGTTTTTGGGATGACGGCAAATCTATATTATTACGATTATCGGCAAGGTTGGATCATCCGGGCAGGGGACTGGTCTTGGCCGGCGGTGAATCTTCAGGACCCCGATCGCGAAAGAAAATGGGTTTTTCAGAATCGTATTTTATCTCCTCGGCTGACTTTCTCAAAAATTTTAAATATGGCCTTCTGGCTTTGCTTTTTTATAGATTGCCGACTTTTTTCAGCATGGAAACGGCAAGATTAGCAAAAAATTTTGCGCTCGGGAGAATGGCTTTTTCATCAATGATCAGATCCGGATGATGGAGTCCGGAATTTCCGGACACGCCCATAAAGAAGAAGACGCCGGGGATTTTCCGGCGGTATTCGGCAAAGTCTTCACCGGCAAACGACGGGTCCGGTGTAATCACCTTCAATCCGGAAGCTTCTGCGATCGGGCGCGACCAGCCGGCGAGCTTCTCGTCGTTGACTGTAGCCGGTTCGATTCGTCTGTAATGGAGCGTGCCTTTCGCACCGAGACCGGAAGCGATGTTCTTAATTATATGTTCCATTTTCAGCGGAATCCGATCGCGGACAGGATCTTCGAATGTGCGGACGGTACCTTCAAACTGAGCGGCCGGCGGAACGACATTCCATGTTTTCCCCGCTTCAAGCCGGGTCACACTGATTACAACGCTGCTGAGCGGCGAGAGATTGCGGGAGACAATCGTCTGCAGTGCCGTGATGATGTGCGAAGCAACGACAATCGGGTCAATGCCATTCTGCGGTGCCGCAGCATGTGTGCCGACGCCTTCAATATCGACAGTGAAGCGGTCGACGGCTGCCATCAATGGGCCGCCCTTTATACCGATCGTTCCGGTCGGCAGATCGGGCATGTCATGCATGCCAAAGACCGCCCGGGCGTCGTCCAGTACACCGGAGTCGACCACCTGCCGGCCGCCGCCGCCGTTTTCTTCCGCCGGCTGGAAAATGATCTTCACCGTACCTTCAAGATCCGCTTTATGTTCATTCAGCAGCAGTGCCGCACCAAGAATGGAGGCGGTGTGGAAATCGTGGCCGCATGCATGCATCTTGCCGGGAACCTTCGATGCAAACGGAAGACCGGTTGTCTCCTGAACCGGCAGAGCATCAATATCGGCACGCAGGCCGATGACCGGTCCCGGCTTATTGCCGCGGATGACGGCCAATACGCCGGTTTTCAGCGGGAGATCAAGCAGTTCAATCCCGGCATCGGTGAGCCATCTTTTCAGCTTTTTCGTTGTTTCATATTCCTCAAAAGAAAGTTCCGGATACTCGTGCAGTTCGCGCCGGTATGCAATAAGTTTTTGTCCGAGATCGGTATTTGAATAAGTTTGTGGCAAAACATACTCTCCTCCTGTGCGATATTAGTTGTTTCAGTCGGCTCTAAAAGGTATCCTTACATTAAATTGCCGTTCAAGAGTCAGCGGAAAACGGGACATATCAACTTAATGTCACGTCCGCCGATACGACATTTACTACTGATTCTGTTGTTCTTTTTTAAAGGCTGCCTTGACATCCGCTATAGAACGTGTGACGGGTACAAAGTTACCCTTATAACGTTTGGCGATATAGTCGGCGACGGCTTTGGAGTGATAGACCTCGTTCAATATTTGCAGCGCTTTTTTCTTTGATCTTGCTTTAGTTTCAGTCGTGGCGATCACATTGACATATTTGGTCTCTTGCTGATTTTCATGATAAAGAGATTGTTTCAGCGTGTAGCCCGCATTCAGGGCCGTCTGATTGATAATAGCAGCTATAGTCACGTCATCCAGCGATCTTGGCAGCATGGCACTTTCGGCTGTAATAATTTGATAGTGATGGGGGTTCGATGTGATATCCTGTACCAGAGGCGGGCGCTTTAAGTTGGTTTTAAGTTTGATTAAACCCGCATTTTCCAGCAAAATCAGAGAACGCGATAAGTTGGTACTGTCATTTGGAATCGCAATTTTATCCCCGTTTTTAAGTTCCTTTAAACTTTTAACTTTTTTTGAATAAAGACCAAGCGGAGCAATGATTGTTGTTCCTACCGGAATGATATTGGCATGATGGATCTGATTCCAGCTTGTTAAAAAAGCGATGTGCTGAAAAGAGTTGGCATCCACGTCGCCGTTTAAAAGCATGGAATTTAAATCGGCCTGGCCTGTAAGCAATTTGATCTGAAGTGTCACGCCTTTATGAGCGGCTTGTTTCTTGATGAATTGCCAGAGATCGGCCTGTGCCGGAGTCGTTCCGATGACTAAGGTCTGATTTGCCGCGCCGATGCTGTTACTTGAAGAACCTGAGGCTCTGCCGCATGCGGCCAGCAGTAAGAGTGACAATACGGTGATTATGATCGTCGCTTTTTTTAACATTTTTAGACTCCTATCATGACGGTTGATTTTATTTTTATGGCGACTTCTTGCTGTCGCCGGCAGCATCGGATTTTTGGCTGTCAGGAGAGTTTGGATGTCGATCCTTTTTTGGCAGCATTACCCGACCGGTACAAGCGATCAGAATGAGCACAAAAAGTCGGGCTTTGAATCCGGACAAGACACCGCAGCCCGGATTCGATCAGGCATTAAGATTATTGGACCTTCTGCTGCCTTCTCAATGTATAGCGGTTTTCTGCAAAGGGAAGTCCAAGATTTTCCCGTAATGTAGTCCCTTCGTACTCCGTCCGGAACAGTCCCCGCTTCTGAAGAATCGGTATGACCTGTTCAATAAAATCGTTTAGATCGTCCGGTAATACAGGGGGAATCAGGACGAATCCGTCAGCCGCTCTTTCTGTAAACCACTTTTCAATCGTATCGGCGATTTTCCCGGCGGTTCCCACAAAACTTTGGTCACTGGCTACATTGCTGACCCGTTCGTACAGTTCACCGACGGTCGGATCTTCTTCCCTGATGATCCTTTGGATCGTCTCAAAATCGCTTTGAATACTGTCGACGGTTTTCCAGGCAACTTCAGATGCCTTTGTCTCCAGCGAGTACTGCGTTAAATCAACATTGCCGACGTAGCCCGACAAAAATTGAAGTGCCTGTTTCTGAATCGTGTAGCGGTTGAGCTTCTTTATTTTTTCGTCCGCCTCTTCCTGAGTGCGTCCGATAATCGGCGAGATGCCCTCCAGTATCAGCAGATCACTTTCTTTTCTCCCAAAATCAGCAAGCTGTGACTTTAATGAATGATAGAATTTCTGTGCTTCTTCGAAGGACTTTTTGTGAGAGAATACAGCTTCTGCCACGCGTGCAGCAAGTTTCTGACCGGGTTTTGATGAACCTGCCTGGAAAATAACCGGATGGCCCTGCGGCGATCTGGCGATATTAAGCGGACCCTTGACTTGAAAATATTTTCCCCGGTAGTTGAGATCATGCACTTTCGATTGATCATAAAACTTGCCCGTCTCTTTATTGCGAATAAACGCATCGTCCTCCCATGAATCCCAGAGTCCCTCTGCAACATCGATAAATTCCTCGGCTATTTTATAGCGATCGTCGTGTCTGACATTGTGCTCACGGCTGAAATTGAGTGCCGTTTTCCCGGTCGCATCGGCGGTTGTTACCAAATTCCATCCGGCCCGCCCGCCGCTGATAATATCCACGGAGGCGAACTGACGGGCTAAATTGAAAGGTTGATTGTAAGTAGTTGAGGCCGTGGCGACGATTCCGATTTTTTTCGTTGCCTGAGCAATTGCCGTAATCAGTACAACCGGGTCGAAGCGGTTGAGAATCTGTGAATGAGATGTGTCGTCGATAGCAAGGCTGTCGGCGATGAATACTGTATCGATTTTGGCCCGTTCAGCAAGCTGAGCGATTTTCTGATAAAAGCCGATATCGATACTTGCGTTGGCCTGAGCCTGAGGCAAACGCCAGGAGCTAAGATGCATCCCTGTACCGACGACATAAAGTGCGAATTTAATCTTTCGCTGCTGTTCACCCATTTCATTCAGCCTCCTTGATTTCCGTTTTCAGCTTTCCCCGTATGTGCGCCAATTCCCTGATCATGTCAAGACGGCGCTGATGGTCCGCGACCGGCAGATGAAAGACGAAACCGTTGATCGGCAGGTCGCGGCAAATCTGAGCCAACCGTTCGGCTACCTGAATGCCTGTGCCGTAAATGATATTTTGATTGGCTGCGATATCCAGTCTCACAGGTTCATCCAGTTCCTGAATATAAGCTCTTGCATCGTCTTCATGAGAAATGACTAATTGTTTGCCGCCTTTAAAGTGAAGAGTCATAATTTTCACTTTTTCCGCTAATTCTTTTGCTCTTTGTTCCGTTTCAGCGATAATCACAGCCGGTGAATAGAGTACCTGATGTGCCGGATCGCAGCCTTTTTTATAGGCACGAATGACTTTTGCCGCCAGTTCTTTCTGATTATCGAAAAAGCTGGCAAATGCGTAATTAAGACGCTGCCGAACGGCTGTTCCGACGCTGGTTTCACTTGATCCGAGCAGGAACACCGGCAGTCGATTATCTGCCTGAGGGCAGGTGTGGATCTGCGGACCCGGCCGGCTGCTGCGCAGGTAGTGCAGCAGCTCGGCCAGCTGTCTTTCAAACGGCATCTGCTCCGCTTTGAATTTTTGCTGTAAAGCCTGTGTGAAAGGCGGAAGTCCACCGGGGGACCTTCCAATTCCCAGTTCAATCCGGCCCGGTCCAAGCCCCGCAAGAACATGAAATACTTCGGCAATCTTATAAGGACTGTAGTGCTGCAGGAGAATGCCTCCTGAACCTACTTTGATTTTCTGCGTGCTCGCCAGCAGATAAGCAATCAATACTTCCGGTGCTTTCCCGGCCGTATAACGCGAGCCGTGGTGCTCAGAGACCCAGATGCGGTCAAAACCAAGCTTATCGGCAAGTTGTGCCAGCTCGACCGTGTGCTTTAATGCTTTCTCACTGCCGCCGGCTGTAATCGGGCTCTGGTCGAGCAGCCCGAATGATAACGCCATGTTTCCTTCACCTTCTTTGAAATTGAGCTGCAAGGAATTCTTTGCAATCGCACCGGATCTGCTCAGTATGTGCCGGGTATTGGTCGTGATGATTTCCAGTGCCCTTTATGATTTTTCAATGCCTTCTGACGCGGCGGGCACAGAAATTACCGATGGATTGAATGAGCTGAACGAAGATAATGAGAATCACAACCGTTACAACCATGACAAATGTGTCAAATTGCTGATAACCGAACGTGATTGCTAAATCGCCGATTCCGCCGCCGCCGACAGCTCCTGCCATGGCCGTAGCCCCGATCAATCCGATCGTCGCTGTCGTAAAAGAGAGGATCAGCGAACCGAAAGCCTCCGGCAGAAGAAAATGCCGGATAACCTGAAAGGGGGCGGCCCCCATAGCATTTGCTGCTTCCAGAATTCCTTCATTCACCTCTAATAAAGAATTTTCAACTAATCGGGCGATATAAGGAGAAATAAATACGATCAAAGGGACGATGGCTGCCGGCGTTCCGATTGATGTATGTACAATAAAACGCGTAAACGGAATAATGGCAACAAGCAAAATAATAAAAGGCAGGGAACGAATGACGTTAATGACCGGATTCAGTATGCCGAATATCCATTTATTCTCTATGACGCCGCCCGGCCGGGTAATGACCAACAGGATACCAAGCGGCAGGCCGATCAATATGCCTAAGAGCAGTGAGACTGAAACCATGGTCAGCGTTTCTTCCAGTGCCTGGACAAATTGGCTGAAAGTAACCGTTGTTTGAATCATTGGCTGACCTCCTTTACTGTGGTTCCTTGTTCTGCTAAGAATGCGGCGGCTGCATCAACTTCTGAATCATTGCCATTGACCATGATGATCATGTGCCCTATTGTTTTTCCTTGGACTTCAGACATATTTGCAGACACAATGTTGACAGTTATGTCAAATTGCCGGATCAGATCGTTAATCAGAGGCCGGGTTGCAGAATCACTGATAAATTCAATTTTAAATGTCCGTACATGACTGCCCGATATGAGCTGCCGGCGGATCGAATCAGACAGATCACTGTGAATAATGGAACCGACAAAATCACGGGTTGTTTTCTGCCTTGGATGCCTGAACAGTTCAAACACGGATCCTTGTTCAATAATCTGTCCCTTCTCCATGACCGCGACATGATTGCATATTTTTTGGATGACACCCATTTCATGAGTAATCAGTAAAATAGTGATCTGATATTTTGTATTGATATTTTTCAGCAATTCAAGGATTTGTTCCGTCGTTTTCGGATCAAGTGCGCTTGTCGCTTCGTCACAGAGCAGAATTGAGGGATTAAGGGCTAACGCCCGGGCAATGCCGACCCGCTGTTTCTGCCCTCCGGAAAGCTCATCCGGATAGCTTCCGGCTTTATCGGCCAGTCCGACGAAATCAAGCAGTTTTACAACTCTTTCACGGATTTCTTTTCTGCTTCTTCGTTCAAGGACAAGCGGAATGCCGACATTGTTAAAAACGGTTTTGGATTCCAGCAGATTGAAGTGCTGAAAAATCATGCCGATCTTTCTTTTGAATTTTCTCAAGTCGCGGTGATTGAAGGCAGATACATCCGTTCCGTCAACGATGACTTTTCCGGATGTCGGGCGTTCGAGTGCGTTCACCATGCGGATCAGAGTGCTTTTCCCCGCACCGCTGTAGCCGATGACGCCGAAGATATCACCGTCGCTGACATCAAGACTGATATCTTTCAATGCCTGGTTTTTGACACCGCTTCTTTCGAAGATTTTCGAAACATGCTGAATTTGGATCATCGTATTATCCTCCGGATCGATCGTATGGGTGGGTCATACGAATGCTGCTTTTTTAGCTAAACATACTGATTTTTTTTCAATGCTTTTTCTAAATCATCCACTTCAATACTTATAACCGCTTCGTACGCATGCGGCCGATCTATGCCGATTTCGGTCACGGGGACATGCCTTATTCCGTATTTGGTCTCCAGTACGTCACGCAGCTCGTCGTGGTCCGTGACGTCGACAGTCGAATAATTTAAATGATGTTCCTTTAAATATTTTTTTACCCTTTGACAATACGGACAGGCTTGTTTACTCCAGACAACAATAGATTTCTGATAAGTCATTTCACCGCTCCTTATGTTTTTATTGCATGACCCTCAATTTATATAAAACATATCGTATTACTGTGATATAAATCATAGCTCATTCAGGCCCGAATAGCTAATTAAAAAAATTATCGATTCAATTTAATAAATTTATATAAGCTGCAGCAATCAGTTTCATAATCAATCGAAAACATCGTACGATGAAGAAAAAGAAAATAGAGGGGTGGGGCAGATATGGAGATCAGGTGGATACGAACCTTTCATTTAGTAGCTAAATACGGAAGCTTTCAAAGTGCGGCAGCATTATTAAACTACTCGCAGCCTACGATTACCTTTCGAATAAAGCAGCTGGAAAAAGAACTGGGTACCCGGTTACTAAAACGTGATAAAAGCAGCAAATCAATTGAATTGACAAAAGCAGGAGCATTATTCTTCGAATACTCTGAAAAGCTTCTTCGTGATTATCAGGCATTTAGTGATGAAGTAGAACTGATAAAGTCGGGACAGGCACCGAAGATTCGGATAGGGATTTCCGAGCCGACGGCCAGTTTGAAGTTCCCCCGAATATTGGCTGGATTCTTAAATCAATATCCGGATGAAGAAGTAGAAATTTATGTTGAGGATGCCAATGTTTGCAGTGAATTGATCGAAAAGAACAGTATTGATTTTGCCGTATGCGGGGAACCGGAGATTAAACTGGAAAACGATTATCGCCCTTTTTATTATGATCGGCTCGTTTTGCTTGTCAGCGAGAAAAACCCGCTCTCCGAAAAGTCTGAAGTGTCATTATCCGATTTAAAAGATCAGCGTTTTATTTTTACACCTGCGAATTGTCCGATCCGCATTCAAGTGGAGCAGCAATTGCAGAGAAAAATCGGCAATACTTATCGCCAAATCATGCTGAGCAGCAGTTCGGCACATAAATATTATGTGCAGCAGAACCTCGGCATCTCGATCTTCACCCAAACTGCTAATCTTTCTCCGATTAAAAAAACAAAAGTGATTCCAATCACTGATATGAACATTCATCCGGCCATCGGAATACTGACCAGCCGAAAACAGTCTGAGCTTTCGATTCACGCAAAAGCACTGATTAAAGAGATAAAGGACGGGTTTTTGCAGTCCGCTGCTGCCGATCGTAGAGAGAATGTCTTCAAGCAGGCCGGCAGATCCATCCTTTAGGATACCCGGCCGGCTGCCGTTATCGGACGCGGAGCGCCTTGAGCAGCGTGTGCTGAAAGAAAAGAATCAATCGATGAAAGCCGAAACGGGTAACCCTTATGACCGGCTGCGCCGGTTCATTCAATAGCGGACTTCGGCAAAAAACTCCTGAACCCGGAAGGACTATGACCCCGGGTTCAGGAGTTTTTTGAATGGGCCGATCATGAATTTGTCAGAATCCATCACTTTGTGAAGGGTTCAATTTTTAATTGTCAGCGTGTGAAGCGGGTTCTGTTCCAGAGCTGCTGCAAATTGCTGCAGTGCCGGATCGAGGCGGCCGGCAGCCTCACGGTCGAGTGAAAATGAAGTTTCGTTTTTTGAAATCTGGCGATCCAGCACGTATACGCCGTGAATGATCCGCTGAGCACCCAGCTCGGACAGAACCGGCTGCAGTGCATAGTTCAGGACGAGCACATGTGCCGGAGATCCGCCGATGGCCAGCGGCAGTACAACTTTGTCAGCCAGTGCATGCTGTGGCAGCAGATCCAGATAAGTTTTTAAAATTCCCGAGTAGGCGGCTTTGAACGTTGGTGTCACGACAATGACACCGTCGCTTTCGGCTACCAGACAATTAGCCGCGGTAATTTCCGGATCATGGCTGTTTGCCGCGATCAGTGCTGCGGGCGGCAGTTGGTGCACATGAATGACAGAGACATGAAACGCCGGTTTCAGCGTGTGCACGGCATAGTCGACAAGTCCGTTCAATCGTGACAATAAACCATAGGATCCGGAGATAACCGTTATCATTTTCATCCGGAAAGCCCTCCTTTCTTAATAAACGATTCATCTTCCTGTCACGCCGTTTCGGCGGGCGATCAAAACCCGTCTGTGCGGCATGCTTGTTTTGCCGCTTATGAATTCACAGCTGTCCCGTTCCCGGCCTGTTCCCTTTCCAGAGCGTTTCCCAGAAATTTTGCGACTTCCAGCATCCCGTACTTGCCGGCCTCGGCTTCGGCCTCGGAATTGTAATTCGTATTGGTGTTAATGTCGTACGTGTAGAGCGTGCCGTCTGAGTCGCGGATGAACTCGATGCCGGCGACGGCGATTTGCTGATCTTTTAGAAAGGCCTCATAACGTGCAATGATCGGCTCGTCAAAGTTTTCAATAATCCGGAACTTCGGCTTTACCTCAGCTTCGGTGCCGACCGGGCAGAAAGCGTCGTTAATCTGGCAGCTGTCCGCAGGGCACAGTTCGAAACCTTCCGATGTGTCGACACGTACCGCATAGATGAATTTTCCGCCGACGAACTCGGCCCGTGTGATAAAGGATTCAGGGGGGCGGATGTACTCCTGAATCAGTGTTATGCCGTCTATCGGTTCTTCGTATCGCTCGCTGTACAGATAGTCTTTCAGCGAATTGATCGATTTGAACAGCTGCACGCCGAGCCCTTTGCCCGCGCGGTTATGCTTCGTAATAAAGGGAACGGGGCCGAGACGATGAGCGGCTGCGAGGATGTTCTGTTTCCCGACCGCACCGATCGTTTTCGGCGTCAGGAAACCGTGCGCCTGCAGGGCAGTATACTGATTGATCTTGCTTACTTCCAGCCGCAGCGCGCGGCTCCCGTTGAAAACCGTGCGTCCGTGATGCTCCAGCCAGGCAAATACACCTTCGGCAAGTTCCGGAGCAAAGCGGTGCCCCCGGGTATGCGATGAAGCGCTCATCCGGCTGTAAAAGATACCTTCCGGCGGTTCGGCTGTCAGATCGACGAGACCTTCCGACAGGAACCAGGATTCATAGGGCAGATGCAGTTCGTCAAGCCGTGCGGTCAAATGTCTCGTCCAGTCGTCATTTTCATGAATAAGATAAATCTTTCCCATAGGTGGACCCTCCTGTTTGGCCGTTCTTTTTAATTTATCCGGATACAAAGCGGCACGCTGCGATTATGCCTGCGGCGACACACGATTTTCAGCCCTTTTCTTTTCGACAAGCGGTATCACTTGTTCGGAAAAACGCTGCATTTCTTCCAGCTGCGGAGAAAACTGGAGCAGCAGCAGTTCGATGCCGATCCGTTCATAAGCCAGAATACGGTCGGCGATCTGTTCCGCTGTTCCGATAAAATTCGGTCTCAGGCCGCGGTTGGACACCGAATAATCCTGCAGCTGGATTTTTCGTTCAAGCTGCGATTCGGTGACGAAATCTTTGAAACCGGCATAACCGGCCGCCTCCCTGACGTCGGTTATGCGGGCCAGTTCCGCCTCTGCCTCGGCTTCCGTATCCCGGCAGATGACGAAAGCCGCCATCCCGAAAGAAGAGAAGGGTTTTTGGTTCAGCTTGCGGCGGCGCTCTTTCATCTCGCTGATTTTTCCGGCAATTTCATCGACTGATCCGCCGTGCATCACATATGCATCGCAGCTCTCTGCAATCGTCTGCCTCCCTTTTTCACTTTCTCCGCCGGCATATAACGGGATGCCTGGCTGTTGAACCGGTTTCGGACTGAGATACGTATCCTTCAGATGGTAATATTTTCCTGAAAAACTGAAGGGCGTGTCGCGCCACAGGCCTTTGATGATAGTGACGAATTCTTTTGTCCGGTCGTACCGTTCATCATGGGCCGTGAATTCAGCTCCGTATTGTCTGGCTTCTTCTTTCCACCAGGCGGAGACGACATTAAGCAAAAAACGTCCGTGGCTGAGCCGGTCAATAGTTGCCGCAGTTTTTGCGGTGAGTGCCGGATTGTGGAAAACCGGCCTGACGGCCACCATAATCTCCAGCTTGCTGGTAACGGCGGCCAGTGCCGCCGCTGTCGACCAGGCTTCCAATGACGGAGATGCAATACCCTTTATGTCGTTGAGATTCAGTTCCGGAATCAGAGTCGTACTGAATCCATTTTGCTCCGCCGTCTGCGCCACCTTTTTAACGTAGTCGAATGTGGCGGGCATCTGTTCGTCTTTGACATTCCGCAGCCATCCGCCGAAAACCGGTGCCCAAAAACCGTATTTAATCATGTTTACCCCTCCAGTCAATAGACAATGACTTTAATCACGCATACGTCCAAGCAATCCAGGCATGAAAGAGACGTAATATGTGACGAAACATACATCATTTCACTAAAATCCTAGCACTTTACTAGACTATTAGCAATCAGAAAAATCTGAGTTTGTATATATACAAAAAAATATTGGTCAATTGCGTTCAGACCGCATGAGAAAAGGGCCGGAGCCATTTGTACTGCAGCGGAATCCGATCGATTTTGAAGCTTGCAGGCCGGCAAGTGCCTGATAAATGGGTTCATAGAAAAACTAAATAATAGTTGACAGATGTGAATTGTCATGATTATACTGAATTCACTCTTCAATTTCGACAATTTTGTTTCAATTTAGCGTTTGGAAGATGAACGATGAAACGGAGAGACAGCTCGGCGGGCAACAAAAATTAAAAAAATATTGGGGGTTATGATGAAGATGGCTGGCAGGTCGGTTTCCTCGGTTTTTAAATGGCCGTTGATTTTGTCACTGTGCATTCTTCTGATCGCTATTTCAGGATGTTCGGTTCAAAAGCCGGGAACATCCGGTTCATCGGAGAAAGGAAATGTGGTTTATTTTAAATATCCGGATAATCCGACGTTCGATCTCGTTTACCTGGCACAAGACCTCGGTTATTTTAAAAATGCTCATATTCAGCCGAAGTATGTCGGCAAAATTGACGCGAACCAGGTCATTCCGCTGGTCGGCACGGGGGATATTGATTTTGGTACACGGATGGCCTCACTGACGGTATCGGCGGTCGCCGGAGGAGCGGATGTCAAAATCATTTCAGCCGGCAATGAAACCTTGCAGAATGCACCGCACATGAAATATTTTGTCCGCAAAGATTCGGGCATCAAAAATCTGAAAGATCTTGAAGGAAAGACGATCGCCATGAATGGGTTCGGTGCCTGTGCTGAATATGTAACCAAAAAATATTTGCGTGAAAATCATGTCGATCCCGCTAAAATTAAATGGGTCGCAATGCCGAACGAGCAGCTGGAACAGGCGCTGGATCAAAAAAGAATCGATCTGGCAATCATTCATCCGCCGCAGTCGGGTATTGCGCAGCAGAACAAGAATCTTAAGGATCTGTTCAGCGACTGGGACATTGATCACGGCTTAAGCGGCATGCAGCCGTACACAGTAAACGGCAAATTTCTGCGGGCGCATCCGGCGGAAGTTAAGGAATTCGTCGGCATCATTGCGAAAACGGCCAACTGGGTCGATGCTCATCCGACACAGGCACGGGAATATATCGCTAAACGGCTGCACATGAACGTCAGTCAGGTCGAGCGCTACGCTTACGTCAAGAACTTAGTGATTCAGCAGCAGCCGCTGCAGTACTGGATTAATACGCTGGAAAATGCCAACCAGATCCCTAAAGGCAAGATCAAAGCCTCTGCGATTGCCACCAATGCGTATAATCCGTATGCCGAGAGCAGTTCCATTGCCTACGCGGGCAAGTAGGGGGGAAAATATGAATCAGGTCATTGTAGCCAAACATTTAAAACGGCAATTTGCAGTGAAAAATGAAGAAGGCAGGAACGAAACCCTGACCGTTCTTAATGATTTTAATCTGTCGGTCAATGAGGGCGAATTTCTGACCGTTTTAGGACCCAGCGGTTGCGGGAAGTCAACATTTCTGAATATACTGGCCGGCCTGGATAAACAAACCAGCGGGCAGATCAAAGTGGAGGGGGCACTCCTCAATGGCGTCAATAGAAATATCGGCGTTGTTTTTCAGGGTTATGCCCTTTTTCCCTGGCGGTCGGTTTTAGACAATGTCGCGGCCGGACTGGAAATACGCGGCGTAAAAAAGAAAAAGAGAAAGGAAATCGCAGAAAATTATTTAGACAGAGTCGGTCTAAAAAAATTCGCACTCCGTTATCCGCACGAACTCTCGGGAGGGATGAGGCAAAGGGTGGCGATTGCCCGGGCGCTGGCTTATAATCCGGCGATTCTGCTGATGGACGAGCCCTTTGCGGCACTGGATGCGCAAACGAGGGAAATGCTGCAGCTGGAATTATTGAGAATCTGGGAAGTGGAAAAGAAAACGGTTCTGTTTGTGACCCATTCGATCGACGAAGCGATCTTTCTCGGCGATCGTGTTGCGGTGATGACCAGCCGGCCGGCAAAGGTGAAGGAAATTGTCCCGATCACACTGCCCAGAAACCGTACGGTCGACATGCGAAATGCAAATGAATTCTCCGAGATAAGAAAATATCTGTGGAGCTTGATTAAGGATGAAGTGGTGAATTCCTTACAATGATCCGAAGAGGGAATGGTGGTTTTGAGAAGAAAATTCATGGTCATTTTTGATAAATCAATCGGCTGGATCTTACTTCTGCTGATCTGGCAAGCTGTGGTTTCTTTCGGTATCGTCGATAGAGCCTATTTGAGCTCACCTGTGCAGGTCGCAGCGGCCATTTACCAATTTTTCGCGTCGGGGGAGATATGGGGCAACCTGATCAGCAGCCTCCAGCGTTCACTGACCGGATTTCTTCTGGCCATTGTGATCGGGATAGCCCTGGGGGTCACGCTCGGATGGTTCAGACGGCTTGAAGCAATCGTCGATCCCGTGCTGCAGTTTTTCAGACAGATGTCGTCTTTCGCCCTGTTTCCCGTCTTTATCCTTTTCCTTGGAATCGGCGAATTGTCGAAGGACGCGATTATCTTCTGGTCGGCGTTTTGGCCGATTCTGCTGAATACGATCAACGGTGTGGAAAATGTCGAAAAGCTGCTGATTAACTCGGCAATTTCAATGGGCGCTTCTCAGTTTTATATCTTCAGAAAGGTCGTTGTTCCGGCATCGATACCGAGAATTCTGACAGGCATCCGGCTGGGAGGCGCCTATTCGATCACGGCGCTTGTCGCCGCCGAGATGATCGGAGCGCCTTCCGGACTCGGCATCTTTGTACTCACGGCTCAGCAGACTTTTCATATTCCCAGTATGTACGGAGGAATTGTCATTCTGGCACTATTAGGGCTGGCCATTAATTTTATTATTACTATAATTGAAAAGAGACTGACCGGATGGAAAAAAGGACTGTCCCATTAATAAAACACCCTGCGATGATCGCTGTGAGCAAGAGAATGCTCCGGTTCCTTTCACTTTTCTGCATCTGTTTCGGCCTTTTGCTCGCCGGCTGTTCCGGAGCCGGGGCCGAGCGTACAAAAATCATCAGGATCGGTTATATAAAAGACAGCACGCTGAACCTTGTTAAGGCAAATCAGAATTTGACGAAGCGCTTAAAGAAGGCAAAAACCGTCATCCAGTGGATTCAATACCCGGATGACAGCGCGATTTTTGCGGCAATGAATAAAGGCCGGGTCGATTTTGCCGCTGTCGGCGATGCGGTACCTGTTTTCCAGCACGCGGACAAGCCGAAAATAGACTATCTGGCTGCAGAGCCGCCCAATCCGAACGCTCAGGGAATCTTTGTCCGCAAGAATTCGCCGATTCATTCCCTGAAAGATTTACGGAAGAAAAAGATCGGCTATGAACGGTTTTCCAACCAGCATTTCTTTCTGGCCCAGATGCTGAAAACGGCTCATCTGTCCTTAACGGATATCCATTCTGTCTACATAACCCCTGAACAGGGACTGTATCAATTGAAAAGCGGTTCAATCGATGCACTGGCCGTAGGAGAGCCGTACCAGAGCAAAGCACTGAGTTCCGGATTCATGAAACTGGCTGCACAGTCGTCGTTTCAAAGCAATCGTGATGTTTATGTAGTGAATGATTCTATATATAGGAAAGATAAAACAGCGGTCGACAGAATCATGGCGGCGATTCAACAGGCGGACGGTACGATCCAGACGAATCCGCATACTGCGGCAGCATTGCTGAAGGAAAAAACAGATGTGTCACATCTGCAATGGCTGTCCGTTTTCGATGATAAGCTGTTCGGCACCTTATCCTTCTTCCCGGGAATGGTCCGCGAGCAGCAGCAGCGGGTGGACGATCTGGTCAGCCTTAAACTTATAAAAAAACGCTATAATATAGGAAACTATATCCTATCGTCTGCGCGGCAGCAATGATGCAGGCAATGATTGGGGCTTCATGGCAGCTGTAATCATTGCAGAGCGAGCAAGTGGGTGAGTGATGATGAAACAAAAGATCTGCGCGTGGATTGTTTTTTCTTTGTTTTTTTTATTGTCTGCCAATACTGCTTCGGCACATGCTTACATTATCCGCTCCGATCCTGCTGCGCAGCAGCAAGTCAGCGGCAACCTGAAACAAGTCAAAATACAGTTTGACGAGAAAATTCAGCCGACCTTCTTCTCTCTCGACGTGCTCGATCAATCCGGGCACCGCGTCGACACAAATCAGGTCCGTACCGATCCGCACAATCCGGCGATACTGGAAAACTATTTAAACAGGCGCCTGCCGACGGGTTACTACTGGATCAAGTGGAAAGTGATTTCAGCGGACGGCCATCCCGTTAACGGGATCATTGCCTTTCAGGTCGGCCATCCCGGCAGGATCCAATCCCCGCCGCCGGATACAGCGGCAGCCGGCAATCTTCCCAGTGCGGATAATCTGGCGATCAGGTGGATACTGTACAGCGGTTTATCATTTTATCTTGGATTGCTGTTCTTTTTAAAATTCATTTATACGGCACATGATCTATTCCTGTTTAAACGAAGAACAATGAAAATTGCGCTCAATGCGGCGGCAGGGATCCTGCTCTTTGGGGTCATGCTTTCGCTGCCGCTGCAAGTGACACTGAATGCCGGCGTGAGCTGGCTTCAGTCGCTCAATGTTCAGTCACTGAAGGCGACGCTCTTTTCCACATCATTCGGAACCCTATGGTTTGTGCAGCTTGCCATTCTGATTCTATGCTTTCTGAGTCATTATTGGCTGTTCAGGTCACGATCAGACAGAACCGCTCATGTTCTCTGGACGGGCCTGATCTTCCTGATGCTGGTATTTGCCTTATCAAAGGCGTGGATCGGACATGCCGCCAGTGTCAACAGTATTCCAATCCGTATCCTGGCGGTGTCTGCCGATTTTCTGCATCTGTCGTCTGCTTCGGTCTGGCTCGGCTCGCTGATTTGCATCTTGTTCCTGCCGGGCTTAATAAAACAGGATCATCCGGCAGAACGGCAGAAAATGATTTACCGGCAGACGATCAACCGGTTTTCGCCTTTTGCTCTGACGTTTGTTGCGTTGATCTTACTGTCGGGGGTCATCGGCAGTGTGATTCATCTGCCGACGTTGCGCTCGCTATACACATCCTTATACGGATGGCTGCTGCTGATCAAGGCGGCCCTTCTCGGAGTGATGCTGCTGTTTGCCCTTTATTCCTTTCTGCGTGTCCGCCGCCGGCCTACTCAGTTTCTAAAGAGGAGTGTGATCGGCGAACTGGCGGTCGGACTGGCCGTGCTGCTGGCGGCAGCGGCGCTGTCGAATAGCCCCCCTCCGATACCCGACCGAATTCTGAAATCGTCACAGGGAACGGCGGCGCTGCAGGCGTCGAATCAGTCCTCAGCCGAAGCCGGCGGTTATGATTTTAAGGTAAAAGTCACGCCCGGAAAAGTCGGCGGGAATACGATTTCACTGGCAGTGACCCGGAAAGGGAAACCGGCGGCGGATTTGCAGCAGGCGGTTCTGACAATCAAATCGCTGGAGATGGATATGGGCTCGACTAAGGTTCAGTATCCGTTAAAAGAACTGGGCAAGGGGAGCGTGCCCGTTAATGACACGTTTATTATGAGCGGCCGTTATTTGATCCGGATCCACGCTTTAACGAATTCGTTTCAGGATCTTGATAAGGACATCATTGTTAAAATTAATAATTAAGCAGGAGGAAGAGGGTACCTGAAAATGAGAAGCTTTTTTCAAACAATCATCGCTGCTTTTCTTGGCCTTGCTCTATTCTTTATTGTTCAAACCAGTGCTTCCGCACACGTGGCGGTGAAACCGGTCCAGTCTCAGGCGGGGGCTTATGAGACGTATACGGTTCAGGTACCGACGGAAAAGAACGTGCCGACAATTAAAGTAGCTTTGCGCGTCCCCGGTCAGGTTGAGTTTGTCGACTATCAGGCAGTGCCCGGCTGGTCCGTAACAACGGCGAAGGGAGCCGACGGCAATATTCAGACCGTCACCTGGTCGGCGAAGGGTCAGGGCATTGCTCCTGGCCAGTTTCAGCAATTCCAGTTTACGGCACTGAATCCTAAGAAAAATACCCAGTTAGCGTGGAATGCGTATCAGTACTATCAGGATGGAAGTATTGTTGAGTGGACACAAAAGGCGGGTGCTGAAACGCCTCATGCAATCACTCAGATCGTCAGCGGTCCAGCTGACGGTGCGAGTGCCGGTCAGCCGGCCGGCCGGAGCGCTTTCGTTCTTTCGATTATCGCCCTCCTTCTGTCCGTCATCTCAGCTGTTCTGGCAGTCGTCACTTTGGTTATTATTGCTAAAAAGCGCGGCAGCGGCGCAAAGTAATCGGCTGCATTCAGGCCGCACAGACTCCGGATCCTGATTAGCTGACAGCGGGTGCCCGGCAGCGGTATTTAAGGCTCCGGCCGCCCTTTACCGGGCAGGTTGCATAGCCCGTTGTTTCCTGGCTGGACCGGATGCGGATACTGCTTGCCGATGCAAAAGACACTTTATAGAGGGCCGTAATTAATCCTGTTGACATACGGACAGTATGAATTATAATTCAGCTGATGAGCGCCGTGCCAGCCTTGCGGAAGGCACCCGGATTGCCCGGACGACAACGTTTTGCAAGTTTTCTTATACTGAATAGCAAACCTTCTTATCAAGAGCGGCGGAGGGACTGGCCTAATGAAGCCCGACAACCAGCACAGAGTGTAATGGTGTCAATTCCAGCAGAAAGATCTGAGAGATAAGAAAACGGGACGAAGCCGGTGTTTTTTTAAATCTTTTAAGAAAACATTTTTTATTATCCGCGTTTACCATTTCCCGTCCGCTTAAGTCTGTATCAAAGTTTCCTTCCGAAGCATGCAGAAAAACCTTGCCTGTCTCACCCGGATAATTCCGGGACTTTTATAAAAGAGCTGATCATGTATGAACGCAATGGCAAGACATTTGTTCCAACTGATTCAGTTGCTGATCTGGGATCCTCTTTATCTGCCCTGGGATTCGGCAGCCTTTTGCGATGCGATTCTGCAGATGGAAGATCGGGAGTCATATTTCAATTAAATGAGATCATGTCAAATAAGAGGTTTGCACGGGATCGTGTCGCTCTCTTTTTGAAAAAGCTGCGGATATCTGACTGACCGTTCGGCCGGGATATTTCCTGTGTGGGTTTGTGAATATTGTGTTAAAATGTAATAAACAGATAAAAATACTAAGAATTAAGATTGACTTGCAGCTGAATCAATTTTACAGTAAGAATATATCAATAATTTGGAAAAATTGGTGGGCAGGGATATGGATCGTCAATTTTTCGAAATAGAGAGATGAAAAGAGGAGCTGACAAAAATGGCGGATTACGGCGACACGGACTTCAGTACACGGTGTATTCACGTCGGCAACGATGTAGATAAAGAAACGGGTGCCATCCGGCGGCCGATTACAATGGCTAACTGTTACCGGCTGCCCGACGATGCCTCAGCGTTGAACTGGAGCGACCCGAACAATCTGTTTTACACGCGGACGACGTCGGCGAATCAGATCTACCTTCAGGAGCGGCTCGCTTCGCTTGAAGGCGGTGAGGACTGTGTCGTCCTGGCAAGCGGCGTGGCGGCGTTGTCGGGTATCTTTTTCAGTTTTCTGGACAAGGATTCGCATGTGATTTGCTCCAAGGTTTCCTATATAGCTGTCTATCGGCTTCTGGGCCAGTATCTTCCGGAAAAGTACGGGATCAGTGTTTCGCTGGTAGACACTTCCAATCTGGATGAGGTGCGAAAAGCAGTTCGTCCGAATACGAAACTGATTCATGTGGAAACGCCCGGAAATCCGACGACCCGGGTCAGCGATATTCAGGAAATCGCGAAAATCGCGCATGATGCCGGCGCACTTCTCTCCGTCGACAGCACATTTGCTTCGCCTTATCTCCAGCGCCCGCTGGCGCTCGGCGCCGATCTCGTCGTCCAGAGCCTGACGAAGTACATCAACGGCCACGGCGACGCCATGGGCGGAGCAGTCATCGGGAAAACGGATCTGATTAATAAAATCAAAGCAGAAGCAATGGTCAATCTCGGCGGATGCATCAGTCCTTTTAATGCCTGGCTGATCATGAGAGGTGTCGTGACTCTTCCTCTGCGAATGGAGCGGCACAGCGAGAGTGCCCAGAAAATTGCCGAGTTTCTGGAATCTTATCCTGCCGTGACCTTTGCCCGCTATCCCGGACTTAAGAGCCATCCGCAGCACGAAATCGCCCGGAAACAGATGAGCCTGTATTCCGGGATGATCGCGTTCGGTATTGACGCCGATCCAGACACGATCAATCAATTTGTGAATTCACTGAAGATTATCATCTCGGCTGTATCGTTGGGCCATGATGAAAGCCTGATCGTGTTTATCGGCCCGGATGACGAACGCATTGATTTTTATCCCCCGGAGTTCAGGACGCATGGTTTTCTCAGATTCAGTGTCGGGCTTGAGAATGCGGACGATCTGATCGCCGATCTGAAACAGGCTTTCCGCACGGCGGGGCTGTGATCCGACAGCCGGCCGCGGATCGGGAAATAGGTTAAGGGGGTTCGAAATCCTGAAAGCTTCCGGGATTCCGGACCTTTTTTGTACCGTCGTGTCGTCGATGTACCTGTGTTGCCATTCTATTTTTTCTGTTAAGTGTCCGGAGAAGATTTTTTCTGTCCGGAATATGCTTTATAATAAAATAGAGATATTGTTTATATGCACAGGAAACAGATAGATTCAGGCAGTGGGGTGAGCAATACGGGTAAACACAGACTCTTTGCTTCCATAACGATTGGTTTGCAAATGATTGTATTAAAGATTGCCGATATGATGAAATTGACTGTCGTAGAACATGTAAAAGCCGATGTGACGATAGGAGCCGACATTTATAATCAGCAGATGATTGCTTTTCAGACCGTCGAACAGGCGTGCCGGGCGCTTGCCGGATTTGTTCAGATTATGGACGATTACGGAGTAGAAGACTACCGGGCGGTTGCCGCCAGTTCGGTTCAGGAAGCGGCGAACGCGGAGTACGTAAAAGAACAGATCCGACTGAGGACGGGGCTTAATCTGGAGTGGCTGGCAAACGCGGAGGAACGTTACCTGCACAACCAGGCTGTTGCCTATAAAACGAAAGAATTCAACAAATTAATCCAAGAAGGCACGATGCTGATCGATATCGGTTCAGGGAGCATCCAGCTGACCGTTTATAATAACGGCCACTTTATTTTTTCGAGGAATATTAAGCTCGGTCCGCTCCGGATCCGTGAAATGCTGGGCGACCTGGAAGATCAGACGGGCGATGTCGTGGATATTATGGAAGATTATATCGTGAGCAAAATTTCGGGATATCAGCAGTTTGCGCCGGAAAACGTCCAGTACAAACATTTTGTCCTTGTCGGAACGGATCTGCTTGCCTTTAAACGGGCATTTATGAAGACAAGCAGCGATACAATCGACCGGGAACGATTTAATGAACTGTATCGCCACATTCTCGATCTTCCGGCTCAGGTACTGGCCAAAAAATACAGGGTGCCTTACGATTCGGCAACCCAGATTCTTCCTTCGGCGATGATTTTGAAAAAAATGCTTGAAATGACGGATGCGAAAAGCATTCTGCTTTCTGAGGCCGATCTTGCGGACGGAATACTGATACACGATGAGCTGGATAATCAGAGGCGTCCCGTTGAGCATTCTTTTGCCGAGGACATCATCGTGTCCGCCCGGAATATCGCCAAACGTTACAAGTGCGATCCGCGCCACATTGAAGTTGTCGAAAAATTTTCTTTGCATCTGTTTGACCGACTTAAGACGCTGCACGGCCTCGGAAAAAGAGAAAGGCTGCTTCTTCAGCTTGCTGCCATCCTGCAGGATTCAGGAAGCTACATTGATATGAATGCGCACTATATTCATTCTTATTACATCATTCAGTCGTCGGAAATTATCGGAATCTCGGATAACGAAAGGGACATCATTGCCAATGTCGCACGTTATCATAGTACGGGAACCCCGTCGAACGATTCGGCTTCGTTTCGCCGTCTTCCTTCCCGCAGCAGGCTGATCACGGCCAAGCTTGCCGCCATCCTGCGTGTGGCGGATGCTTTAGATGACAGCCATCAGCAGAAGGTAAAAAAAATCACCGTTTCTTTGAAACACGATCAAGTCGTGATTACAGCCCGTTCGGATGATGATTTGTCGCTTGAAAGGCTGACGTTTGAAGAAAAAGCGGCCTATTTTGAAGAGGTTTTCGGGTTGAAACCGATATTGAGAGGATGAGGGACCATGGGGGATTTTGATAAAAAAGAGTATTTCAGCAATCGCGAATTGAGCTGGCTGCTCTTTAACGAACGCGTCCTGGAAGAGGCGCGCGATAAAGATAATCCGCTGCTCGAAAGGGTCAAATTTCTGTCGATTACGGCCAGCAATCTTGATGAGTTTTTCATGGTGCGTGTAGCTTCTCTGATCGACATGGTCAATGTCAATTATGAAAAAACGGATCCCGCCGGTCTGAAACCGAGCCAGCAATTAACAAAGATCAGCGAAGCAGCGCATCGGATGATCGGCCAGCAGTATATGACGTACAATCGCATGCTGAGCCGGCTGATGAAGGAGCATGGCATTTATATTCTGGAAATTGCCGAGCTGACTTCAAAGCAGCTGGATTTTATCGATCATTACTTCAGCCGGGAAGTCTATCCTGTGCTGACACCGATGGCGGTTGACTCTTCGCGCCCGTTTCCTCTCATTCTTAACAAGAGCATTAATATTGCCGCACTGATTCATAAAAGGGGCTGCCGTTCAGATCAGAAAGAATTTGTCACGGTTCAGGTGCCGAACGTGCTTCCGCGGGTTGTGAAACTGCCTGATGAGTCGGGACATTACAGTTTTGTTCTGCTCGAAAATATTATCCGCCGCCATCTGAGGGAACTGTTTGTCGGCTATGAACTTGACGAGGCTTCCTGCTATCGGGTCATGCGCGACATGGATCTTGAAGTCGATGAGGAAGAGACGGCGGATCTGCTCAAAGAGATTGAGAAACAGCTGCGCCTGCGCGAGCGTGGGAATGTGATTCATCTTGATGTCGAGGCGGGAATCGGCGACCGGCTGATCCATAAGCTGATCAAAAGGCTGGATGTCGGTTCGGAAAATGTTTACCGTGTAAACGGTCCGATCGACCTGACCTTCCTGTCCAAGCTTGTAGGGGAACTGGACGGTTTCGGAGAATTGCTTTATTCGCCGCACCGCCCGTTCGTGCATTACGAACTGATGGAGCACTCCATTTTCGATACGCTGCGCGAACAGGATGTCTTCCTTCATCACCCGTACGACTCGTTTGATGCCGTCATTGAGCTGATCCGCCAGGCCTCGATCGATCAGAATGTGCTGGCAATCAAGATGACGCTTTATCGTGTGTCCGGCAATTCGCCGATTATCCGTTATCTTGAAAAAGCGGCGGAGAACGGGAAGCAGGTGACGGTGCTCGTAGAATTGAAGGCACGGTTTGATGAGGAGAATAACATTAACTGGGCGCAAAAACTGGAGAAAACGGGCTGCCATGTCATTTACGGCCTGGTCGGACTGAAAACTCACTGCAAAATGGCTTTGGTTGTCCGCAGGGAACAGACGGGAATCAAGCGCTATATGCACTTCGGTACCGGGAACTATAACGATATTACGGCCAAGTTTTACACCGATATGGGGCTGCTGACGAGCAATGAACAGATGGGCGTGGATGCGTCCAACGTTTTCAATATGCTGTCCGGTTATTCGGAACCGCCTTATTTTCATAAACTGGTTATGGCGCCGCTGTGGCTGCGCAATACGATGCTCGATCTTATTCAAGCGGAAATTGAAAATGCCCGCGCCGGGAAGCCCGCGTATATTCACGCTAAAATGAATTCTTTATCTGACGAGGACATGATTAAGGCATTATACCGGGCATCTGCGGCCGGAGTCACGATCAGGCTGCTTGTCCGGGGCATCTGCTGTCTGCGCACGGGAATTCCCGGAGTCAGCGATCACATCGAGGTGCACTCTATTGTCGGACGCTATCTTGAGCACAGCAGAATCTATATTTTCGGGAACGGCGGGGAGCCTAAGGCGTTCCTTTCCAGCGCCGATCTGATGACCCGCAATCTGAACAGGCGCGTTGAGCTGATGTTTCCGATTGATGATGATGAAATCCGGGAGACCATTATTCGATTATTCGATACGATGATGGCGGATAATGTCAAGACAAGGATCCTGGGCAACGACGGGCTGTACCGCAAACGGGACCGGCGCGGCAAGGAGTCCGTGAATGCACAGGAGTATTTTGCCTGCCTAGCCGAACAGCAGGCAATCAAGCGCCGTAAATCTTTAGATGAGAGGCGTACGTTCACACCGATCCGGGGCAGAGGGGAAGAGACCGGCCTGCAATGACAGTCCGACGGCGGGGTTGCCAGCGGCGCATCAAATAATCGAAACACAGCAAAAGATGAGAAAACCGGATCTTTGGATAGAAGAAGCCTTCGGTGCGGCGGTCAGGACGGCCCGTCTGAACCGGCCGCAGGGACGCTGTGCTAATGTCCGGCCGCCGATCCCGGTCCTATAATCCTTGAAAATTTGATATCTGTAATGTAAAAAGAAGCATTTTCCCGCGGTTCCGTCTGTTCCGGCCGGAGATCGGGAATTGCCTCTTTTTTTCGCAGGAATCTGCCTGTTGAATCATGTCGCCCGATGGCTTATGATAAACAGTGTTTTCATTTTGTCCGGGAAAAGTTCCTTGTGAAAAACAATATATTGTGGTAAATTAATAAACATAAACTATATATAGTATGTACAACCTGTTGTCAGACACTAAGACATGCAGCTTTTCTGATAAGAAAGGAGGACCGCTGATGCTGATTCTTTATGAGACAATGACCGGAAACGTCAGACGATTTCTGGCAAAGACGGGACTTCCGCATGAGCCGATCAGCAATCGTCCGGCAGTTGAGCAACCCTTTATACTGGTGACGAATACGATCGGGTTCGGCGACGCGCCGGAAAGCGTCAAGGCTTTTCTTGCAAAAAACGGACGGTTCCTGCGAGCGGTGGCAGCAAGCGGGAACCGCAACTGGGGCCGGAACTTTGCCCGTGCGGCCGATGTAATTTCCTCTGTGTACAGGGTGCCGGTTCTTTATAAGTTTGAATTAGGCGGGACGGCAGACGACGTGATTCAATTTCGGGAAAGGGTGAAGACATTTGCTGAACGAAGCGACCAAAACAAAGTCTTATATTGAACTGAATAATGAAGTACTGACGCGCGGGGAGGACGGTTTTTACCAGCTAGGGAAAGATCGGGAAGCGATCCGAGTCTACATAACCGAAGTCGAGCAGAAGATGCTTCATTTCCCCACCGTGCTGGACAGACTCCACTACCTGGTCGGTCATCATTATTATTATGATGTTTTCGCCGAATACGAAGAAGGAAATATCGAACAGCTTCATCAAATAGCCGGCAACTATGGGTTCGAATTCCAGTCTTACATGGCAGCAAGTAAATTCTATCGTGATTATGCGATGAAGACCAATGACAAATCTCACTACCTGGAGCATTATTTCGAACGCGTCTCCATCGTAGCCCTGTATTTAGCACACGGGAATTATGATAAAGCCGTCAGCTTCATGCGTGCGTTGATGGAACAGCGCTATCAGCCGGCGACGCCGACATTTCTCAATGCCGGAAAGGCCCGGCGCGGCGAAATGGTCTCCTGCTTCCTGATTGAAGCGGACGATTCGCTGAATTCGATCAATTATATTGAAAGCACGTCGCAGCAGCTGTCGAAAATCGGCGGCGGTGTGGCGCTTAACTTATCGAAGATCCGCGGCCGCGGCGAAGCGATCAAGGGCGTTGAGGGTGTGGCAAAGGGTGTCGTGCCGGTCGCCCGGAAGCTTCAGCTTGGATTTGTTTATGCCGATCAGCTGGGGCAGCGTCCCGGCGCGGGTGCTGCTTATCTGAATATTTTCCATTGGGACGCTCCTGAATTTCTGGATACAAAAAAGGAAAACGCCGATGAGGATATTCGCCTGTCGACGCTGTCCATCGGGCTGATCGTCCCCGGCAAGTTTTTCGAACTGGCCGAACAGGGCAGGCCGTTCTGCATGTTTGCACCGTACACGGTTTATAAGGCATACGGGCAGCACCTGGATGATATGGACATGGACAAGATGTACGATCAACTGGTTGCCAATCCGGCAGTTAAAAAGAAGAGCGCGGATGCCCGCGAGTTTCTCAATCGGATTGCCCAGATGCAGATGCAGTCCGGTTATCCTTACATTTTTTACAAGGATAATGCCAATAGAAACCATCCGCTGCACCGGCTCGGCAGCATCAAGATGTCGAACCTGTGCACGGAAATTTTTCAGATGCAGGAAACGTCAACGATTAACGATTATGATGTTCCCGATCAGATCCGCCGCGATGTCTCTTGCATTCTCGGATCGCTGAACATCGTTAATGTAATGGAAAGCGGCAAGATCCGGGACTCCGTTCACTGCGGTATTGAGGCACTGACACAGGTGAGCGACATGACGCATATCACGAACGCTCCGGGTGTCCGTCTGGCCAACCGCGAACTGCATTCGGTCGGCCTCGGCGCTATGAATCTGAACGGATATCTGGCGAAAAACCGTCTGTCTTATGAGTCGGCGGAAGCCAGGGACTTTGCGCGGACATTCTTCTCAATGGTCAATTATTATTCGATTGAGAAGTCGATGATGATTGCCAGAGAGCGCGGAACGACCTTTAAGGGGTTCGAGCTGACCGATTATGCCGACGGTTCTTATTTCAAAAAATATGAACAGGAATACTTCGGCCCGAAAACAGCCGGGGCGGCTGAACTGTTTAAGGGCATCCATATTCCGACAACCGCGGAATGGACAGAGCTTAAGAAACAGGTTGCAAAATACGGTCTGTACAATGCCTACCGTCTGGCCGTCGCGCCGACGCAATCGATCAGCTATGTGCAGAATGCGACGAGTTCGGTGATGCCGGTCGTGAATATTATCGAACGGAGAAAGTACGGCAACAGCGAAACGATTTATCCGATGCCGTTCCTCTCGCCTCAGACAATGTGGTATTACAAGTCGGCCTATCAGACGAATCAGTACCGCGTCATCGACATGATTGCGGAGATTCAGCAGCATGTCGATCAAGGCATCTCAACCATCCTTTATGTTGACAGCATGACGAGTACACGCCAGCTCGCGCGTCTCTATGTCTACGCACATAAAAAGGGACTGAAGTCGCTTTACTACACGAGAACGCAGCTTCTCTCCCCGGAGGAATGCACGGCCTGCTCCGTGTGACAGCAGGCGGCAGGGATCGCGCTGTCCCGCTGCGGCAGCCGCCGGAGCCGGGCAGCCCGTTGCTTCGCAGATTTTCGGAAAGAGGTCGGAAAATGAAAGCTATCAATTGGAACAACAGCGATAACCAGATCGCAAAAGTATACTGGAAACAGAACATCAATCAATTCTGGACAGAAGAGGCGTTCAAAGTTTCGCGGGACCTCTCGGACTGGGGCTCGATGTCTCAGGATGAGCAGGATACTTATGTAGAAGTTCTGTCCGGGCTGACGGGCCTGGACCGCGAGCAGGGCGACGTGGGCATGCCTCTCATCGCCATCCACCATGACAATATGCATGAACAGGCTGTATTCGCCTGGATGGGGATGATGGAGCACATCCACGCGAAATCCTATTCCCATATTTTTTCAACGCTGATTCCGTCGCCGAAAACGGATTTTTATCTGGGCAAATGGGTAAACGATCAATCCGAACTTCAGGAAAAATACAGGCTGATTGCCCGCTGGTATAACAATCTTTACGATAAAAGGGAAAATGTGACGCCGTTCAAGCGCTACATGGCGATGACCGCCTCGGTTTTTCTGGAAAGCTTCTCTTTCTACAGCGGATTTTTCTATCCTGTTTTCCTATCCGGACAGGGGCGGATGATTGCGAGCGGTGAGATTATCCGCAAAATTATACAGGATGAATCCATCCACGGCAGTTTTACGGGCATGGTCGCACAGCGCCTGTACCGTGAGAACCTGAACGAAGCAGAAAAAAAGACGGCAGACCGGGAGCTTTATCAGTTGCTGGACCGGCTGGTCGAAATCGAAAAAAAGTATACAGTGAAAATATATTCAAAGATAAGCCTCGTTAAAGAAGTCAACGACTACGTCCTGTACAATGCCAACCGGGCGCTGCAGAACCTGGGGCGTGAAGACCGCTACACGCATGATCCGGTCAGCCAGATTGTTTTGAACGGCATCGACACCGGTACAATCAATCATGATTTCTTTTCTACGAAGGGCGATTATGTGGTTCCGCTCAATATCGAGCCGCTCACGGATGAGGATTTTAAGTTCGACAATGTCTGAGCGATCCAACCTCCGTGCGATGCCGTCTGTTCCGGCCGTTTTTTCGTAAAATAAAACTGAAGAGGCCGTCATACTGCCCGAAAAATCAACGGGCAACGAATAGTCTGGTATAGATGTGCCCGTTTGATAAGCGGCCGGCCGGGCTGCCGTTGTGCCGATTTTCATTGATCGGCGCGGAAGCGGGGATGGAAGCGGATGATTCTCTTTTGGATAACCGATTCATAAGGAAACCGGGACGATCGCCGCTGATGCGAATGAAAGCGCGGACGGAGGAGATCGGAACGTGATTCCTGTTTTGCTGAAAAAATTTCTTGTTGCACTGGTTGCGGTATTAACGCTCGGGACCGTTGTCCCCAATCTGCCGGCCAGTCATGTCGATAAACAGCTTGATAAAGGCAGCCTTCAGGAAACAGAGACCCGGACACCGGCAATCGGTCCCTATTATAAGGAAGAAGACCAGGATGATCCGAAGGCAGAGGAAAGCCCCTGGAAAAAAGCGATCAGAGAAAATGGTTCAAAGGACCGGCTGATCGATGCTTTTTCCGTCTATGCCGCAAGCGAGGCAAAAGATCAGGGACTGTACAAATTCGGCAGCCGCGTGTCGGCACAGATCGGCGACCAGTACGTCAGGGAAATCGCACCTGCTTTTGCTGCTGCAATCAGGGACGTCAGCTGGCAGCACGATAAGAATTGGGTCAGGAGTCTTGCAGTGACCCATTCGCCGTCCGCGGGCAGGGGGGAGCGGATCCTGCATGTCTACCAGACAGATACCGGGCAGGATGTACTGAAGTTGCATGTGCGCCGGGATCATCCGCCGCTCGACGGTTATTGGTTCGACTTTCATTATCATACGGCGCTGGACGGATTTGAGAAACACCACGAATTGAAAAAAATATATTGGGGCAAGAACATACCGCCCAGGTGGCGCGCCTGAGTCCGGCCGGCAATAAAAACGTACGAACATGCGAAGGCAACCAACGGTCTGCGGGACAAGCAGGCAATCTGGGAAACCGGTGCAGAGAAATGATTTTATTTCTTGCGCCGGTTTTTAGTATGCCGCAATTGGCCGCAGGATGAAAACCGCATGTATTTATACGAGGGGGCCCGACGCTCTCTGGAAAGACGAAATCGCCGGGAAAATGATTCCGGATCAGGATTCCCGCGGGCGGCGGAATTCTTTCAGGCTCCCCGGCGGGCGACGGGGTCAAAACCGAGGCGGGCCGTTGTATCGGCCATTATTTTATAACCGAGGGGGTTGGGATGGGTATGGTCCATGGCCAGCAGAGAGGATTCACGGCCGTAGAAGGCATGATAAATATCGGCTACCCTAACCTCGGCAAAACGTTCCAGCGAAAGAAGCCTCTCATTGAAGGCTTCCAGCCATAGACGGGATTCAGGAATGTGAGGCATTGGGTTATATAGATTCAGGATCCGGATCATAAAGGATTCCGAATGGCCGGCATGCAAATGAATCATTGCGGCGATGATCCGTTCAATGTTTGTATGGCTTTCGCCCAGCGCACGGGAAAGCAAAGTCCGGTCTCTCATTCTGATCCATATTTTTCCTGCGCGGAGCAGATCGTTCCCGCCTCCCGTTAATGTAATGAATCTTGCAGAAGCAACGGTGCGAGCGACATCGGGGCGATAAAGCGTTGCCAGAATGTCGCCTGTTGTTGCCCCGTTCTTGGCAAATTTTCGGCAAGCAACCGGCATCTGAAAATACGATTTAAGGTCGCGGTGAAAGCATTTGACAAAATTCGGCATGAACAGGGTCGATCCGACACCGACTGTCAAAGAGTCGCCAAGTGCCGTGTAAAGCGGATAATTGTTCAGAAAGCTCACCCCCGGAGTGTGCCGTGATCGTGTACTACTCTAGTTTATTCAGCGGCAGGCCGGCCTGCGACTCGGAAGAAACGAAAAATAAAGGCGGAAAAACGGCGCCCCGTTGCTGAAGCATAATGGGACGCCGTTCTATTAGACTATTTAAATGAGATGACAGAATTTTATGAACCGATAAATTCCTGAGTCCAGTAACTGCCGTAGGATCCGCCCTGTACATAGCCGACGCCGATCGTGGTATAGTTGGCGTTCAGAATGTTTGCACGGTGTCCCGGGCTGTTCATCCAGCCATTGACGACTTCTTCCGGTGTTTTTTGTCCGGCGGCGATATTTTCGCCGGCGGTTGAGAACTTGATGCCGTATTTTTGCATCATGTTAAACGGAGAGCCGTAGGTCGGCGACTGATGATCAAAGTAATTGTTGTTGCGCATGTCCGCCGCTTTGTCGCGCGCCATTTTCGAAAGGGCGCTGTTGTCGGTTTTCAGTGCTTTCAGCCCGGCCTTTGCCCTTTCCTGATTGGTCAGATCGACAACTTTCTTTTCGAAAGCATTCATCTGGCTGCTGGAATTATTCGACGTGTTTGCGGCGGCAGGTTTCTGAGCCTGAGCGGTATTTGCCGACTGCCCCGTTTTTCCGGTTATATTCGAGCCGGACGGCTGAGCAGTCCGAGTGGCCGGGTTTGCTGCCGCAGGCTTGTTCTTTGCAGGGAAAAAGTTCAAAGGAATGCCGGATTTTTTGATCAGGGCGTTTAATTCTGAGATCTGATTGCTATTCAGATTCCAGGAATAAAGCGTGCCGGAAACAGTGACCGGGGTCGCGCCGGCTTGCGGCAGTGACGCCGCCTCGGCATGTCCCGTCGTCATGAACGGCAGAGTGAAAAAACCTGCAAGTGCAACTGCGAGAATCTTTTTCAACATGTTTGTAACTCCCTCCTTAGTCCATAGGTTTCGAGACTATGAGAATTGTGGAGGGGTTAAACAGGAATTACATGATGTTACCAATATAATGGAAGAAATTAACCGGGAAGCGGATTTTTCAATGAATATCAGGCTAAATGGCAAATCGATTCTCAAATTGATCGCGGGCCGCTTCTTCTTCCGATGATTCTGCTGGTTCATGAGCGGGCAGATGATCTGCACTGCTGTAGAACAGATAATGGGAGAAATTTTCCCGACTGTCTGAAGTACACGGAAGCAATCGCTCCACGGTGCGGACACCGTTCCGGAGCCGAAAATCCGGCTTCAATCAATAGTGCCCGGAGAATTGATGGGCAGATACAAGACTTTTATTTTTGGGGCAGAACGGCTTGCCTTGTTTCCCGGGAAATAAGGACTTTTTGAACAGGCAAGGAACCCCGCCCGGATCAATACCGGACGGGGTTCCTTACAGGCAGAATATCGGATTTATTTGGGGAACTGCTGCTGTGCATACTGGGTGAATTGTTGATACGTCTGCTGTATTTTCTGCGGTGCCTGAGACTCAACCTTGTACCATCCTTTATTAAACATCAGGTTGTACAGGTCGCGCTGGTGGTCGCACGTCTGATCGAAAACATTTTTGATGTCCTGAAAAAGCGACTGGTGACTGGCTTCCTGGAGCGCATGGACGTAAGAAACCGTCAGATACTTTTCTGTAAGAAGCAGGTCGTTCAAATAATCGCGATCGTTCATCTGCGGCGTTTTCGGAACCTGAGTCTCCGTATTCTGGATCGTTGTTGACTGAACCGGTTGCTTTTCCATCATTACAGAATCCCCCCGCTCGTATTCGCTGCTGCCTGGACGTGTTTGCCAAGATGATTAAGAATAGCCTGATACTGGCGGATGTGAAGCTGGTACGTACGGTTCATCGCCTGAGTCACATCCTGATCCTGGCACAACGACGAATAGGCATGCGCCTTCTTGATGACATCCAGATTCCAGGACAGCATGTCTTCAATATAGAGACAATCCTTTGTGGAAAGGATTGCCGGCGGCTGAGCAAAATTTATGGGTGCCTGCCCGCCCTGCTGCTGCATGTTCATGTTGATTCACACTCCTATGGATTGAATTGGTGACAGTACTCAGTTGTATTATGTCCCCCGCTGCTGAAAAAATCGGCCGGAGAAAGAAATTATAAGCAATTTTGAACCGTTTGCAGGATACGGACGGAGCCCGTCGGCGATGGAGAAAAATAAACCGCTTATTTTCCCGTTTTACGGTATAATTACGATATAATGGGTATGGCGTTCAATCCAATGGAATGATTTTTGTCTGGAATAATCGGGAAACTGAAACGGAGGCAGAAAAATGAATGTACCGAAAGATTTGCTTTATTCGAAAGATCATGAATGGGTAAAGAAGGAAGCAGACGGAAAAGTTCGTGTAGGGATTACGGAATTTGCCCAGAAAGAACTGGGCGATATCGTCTTTGTCGAACTGCCGGAGTCCGGCGAACAGTTGAAAAGCGGCGATTCCTTCGGCAGCGTCGAATCTGTAAAAACTGTTTCCGAACTCTATGCCCCGGTCAGCGGCCGGGTAGCGGAAACCAATGATTCGCTTGAAGATGCTCCCGAACTTGTCAATGAATCCCCTTATGAAAAAGCGTGGATGGTGGAACTGGAATCCGTGGAAGCCGCTGAATTTGACCGGCTGCTCGATGCCGATGCTTATGAAAAGTTAATCGGCGAAGACGCCTGATACTTAAAAACAAACAAATTAAATAAACGAAGAAAGCAGGGCATGCCGTGCGCAGAACGCAGACGGCCCGCTCATCACACTTAAGTAACAACCCTTGTCATCTTTTTGTTACCGGATTGTCGCTTTCATTATGACATGAAAGCATGGTATAAATGAGACAGGGGTTTTTCGATCCCTTCCGACAAAAAAAAGCAGAAGATCCTTACATTAACAAAAATTTTTGACAATACTCTTCTGAATGATTCGGACATGATATGCTTTGTTCAAGGTGAGGTTCACCAGATTAAAGCGAGAGGTGAGGCAGTGTGATGAGCACGAACCAGCTTGCAATGGGCGGAACATACAATTTTCCGCTTGAAAAGAACATCTTTAAGGTTCAGCAGGGCGACGAGCCTTTGCGCAATTTTATTATTGAATCCTACCAGCCTTTCATTAAAAAGGTTGTTTCAAAAGTGTGCAATCGATTTATCGACCAGACAATGGACGAGTTCAGTGTCGGCATGGTCGCATTTAATGAAGCAATTAATCAGTATCAGAAAGGTCAGGGCAGCAAATTTCTGACTTTTGCCGACATGGTGATCCGCCGCCGCATCATCGATTTTATTCGCAAGGAATCCAGGCAGATGCGGAATATTTATCTTGATCAGACGGAGCCCGGCGATGAAAACGGGATGGAGGAAAGTTTTGTTGAGCAGCGGGCGGCCATTGATTACTATGAGGAAAAATGTCAGATCAATGAGCGGATGGAACAGATTGACAGTTATCAGCAGCTGCTGCTGAAATACGGAATCACGTTTGATGTGCTAAGCAAACATTGCCCGAAACACGCCGATGCACGTGAAAATGCGAAAATTGCCGCAAAGAAATTGGTAGAACACAAAGCACTCGTCCAATTTCTGAAGAAAAAGAAACAGCTGCCGATAAAAGATTTACTGCAATTTGTCTCTTGCAGCCGCAAAACCATAGAAAGAAATCGAAAGTATATAATAGCGTTGGCGCTGATTTATATCGGCGGTTTCAGCGCACTGAAATCGTACATTGAACCGGAGAAGGAAACGGTTTAGCGGCGAGCTGAAAGGTGGCGAGGGGACTGAAAAATCAGGGAATCCTTGTGTCCAGAAAGGGACGCCACGCCATTTTACTGACCAATGAAGGGGACTTCAGGCCGGTAAAACTTCGGCGGTCGGCTGATATTTCAATCGGACAGACGGTTTTATCCAAACATCTCTCCCACACTTTTAAGTTCTGCAGGTTTCTTTTGAAATCGGTAATTACGGTGTCCGTGTCGTTTCTATGTCTTTTGCCTTTTTCACAAAATACGCATGTCGCGGACCGGCCGGTTGCCGCATACCTTGATTTTGATCTGGTGCCGAGTATTGAAGCGGCCGTCGATCAGAGCCTTCATGTAATATCGGTTCAGCCGTTAAATGAGGATGCCAAAAAAGTTATTCCCGATCCGGATTTTTTCAGCGACATGTCGCTGAAAGAGTTCAGTTCAGTCCTGGCCGCACGGTTGGACGAAAAGGGCTATCTGAATAATGGATCGCTTTATCTGGTTACAACGGTCTTTACCGGCAGGGTCCCGCGCGCTCATCGGGATGCGTTTGACGCGGATCTGGTCCAGGAAGTGAAAAGCGCCTCGTCCCAGTCTATTCAGTCGAGCGGCGCGACATTCAAATGGATGCATGCAACCCCTGAAGGCCGCTCGGAAGCGATAAAAAATGGAATCCCTGTCGGAGAATATCTGCTTGGCAGGCAGACACGTTCTCAGGATGTCAATTGGCAGACAGGCGGGACCATTCCCGATTCGACCCGTCTCTTGTTTACCAATCCTTGGAGCGGACTGATGAAGATGAATAAAAGTAATCATATTCAGGGTCCTGAAATCGGAAAGATTTTTTTCAGCCTGCCGGGGAGCGTGTCGCTTGATCCGGATTCATTTATAAACGGAACCGGAGCGGACAGCGGCGGCGTCATCTGTCTGCCGGGGAATCCGGCTGTACAGGCCCTGAAAGTGCCGATGATTATGCAGGCCTGACGCAGCCGTTTGTTTTTTCGATTAGTACAAGTGCGGCCGCTCAAACCTGTTTTCTTTTGCTGTACATAAAAAAAATCCGCACCCGGTCTCAAGAAACCGGGTGTGTTTTTTTTGACCGCCGCCGAGAGATACTATAAAAACAAGCTGTCCGCAAAGAAGGACCGGGGACGGGAGATTAGGGACTGTCCGTGAAATTTGAATGAAAACAGCTTTCGCTTTTTATCTTTATCGAAAACAGCAGTATAATGATAATCAGACGGAGATAAAGATTCTCAGTCCTCTCTGAGATTTGTCGTGAGTAACTCTGGAATCATGGGTTGATATCTGTTTAGATCTGATATAAGATAATAATGATAATAGATTGAGAATTGATTTCCATGGTTTCGGCTGTATAGATATTCTGTATTGGAGGTCGTGAAATGACTGTATCGGAGTTGAAGATAAAGGATCTTCACGTATCCGTTGAAGGAAAGTCGATTGTCAAAGGGTTCGATCTGAACATTAAAGGCGGTGAAATCCATGCCCTGATGGGACCGAACGGTACGGGAAAATCGACGGTTGCCTCGGCGATCATGGGACATCCGAAGTATGAAGTAACACAGGGGACCGTGCAGCTTGACGGCAAGAATCTGCTGGATATGGCGGTTGACGAACGGGCACGCGCCGGAATCTTTCTGGCAATGCAGTATCCAAGCGAAGTCAGCGGAGTAACCAACGCCGATTTTCTGAGAACGGCGATCAACGGCCGGCGCGGTGAGGGCAATGAAATCCCGCTGATGAAATTTATTAAAACACTGGATAAAAAAATGCAGATGCTTGAGATGGATCAGGCGTTTGCAGAGCGTTATGTTAATGAAGGTTTTTCAGGCGGCGAGAAGAAACGCAATGAAATTCTGCAGCTGATGATGCTGGAACCGAAATTCGCCATTCTTGACGAGATTGATTCAGGGCTTGATATTGACGCCCTGAAGTGGGTGGCCAAAGGCGTCAATTCAATGCGCTCTGAAGAATTCGGCTGTCTGATTATTACGCATTATCAGCGGCTCCTCAATTACATTAAGCCGGATCAGGTGCATGTCATGATGAACGGCCGCATTGTTAAAACCGGGGGCCCGGAACTGGCGCTCCGGCTTGAAGAGGAAGGCTACGATGGCATGAAGGCGGAGCTCGGGATCAAGGACGACGAGACAGTAGAAGCTTAATGGAATGAAGTCGGGGACAGGAGGGACACTATGTCGACACAATTGCAGACTCTGCCGTTCGGTGCGGATGACATCGCCCGTTTTTCTGCGGAACGAAACGAACCGGAATGGTTTGCAGCAATCAGATTGAAAGGGTTGGGGCTGGCGGAAAAATTACCGCTTCCCAAACCGGAAAAAACAAGAATTGACGATTGGAACTTTACGGATTTCAATTATCATTGCGGGCCTGAAGAGAATCAGACAGCATTGGTCCATGATCTTCCTGCTTCTGTCCGGCGCCTGATCGGCGAGGACGGGAAGGCGGAAAATATTCTTGTCCATAAGAACGGCCGGTCTGTGTACAGCAGTTTGGCGCAGAATCTTAAAGATAAGGGCGTCATTTTTACAGATCTGGCGACAGCGATTAAAGAACACGGAGAACTGGTTAAACGCTATTATTTTAAAACAGCTGAAATCAACAAGCATAAATTGACCGCACTGCATGCTGCACTGGTTAACGGCGGGGCTTTTCTTTATATCCCGAAAAATGTCGTTGTCGAAAAACCGGTGCAGGCCGTCTATTTTCAGGATATCCCTTCGTCCGGTCTCGTGGCTCATACAATCGTCGCTGCGGAAGCGGGAAGCGCGGTGACCTATGTTGAGAATTATCTTTCCGATGATTCCGTAGGTAACGGTGCTGCCAATTTGATCGGCGAAGTGACCGTCGGCGATAATGCACACGTCAGCTTCGGTGCCGTCGATCATTTTTCGGCGGGAGTCGTCACCTATGTCGGCAGGCGGGCCGAGGTTAAGAAGGACGGCAGCCTGCAGTGGGCGCTCGGCCAGATTAATGACGGAAATACAGTCTCGGAAAATTCAACGAATCTGGAAGGCGACGGTGCTTCTGCGGATACGAAGGCGGTCAGCATCGGGAGCGGGACGCAAAAACAGAATTTTGACAACTACATCCGGCACGTCGGAAAAGCAACGGTCAGCCGTCTGCTTGTCCGCGGCGTACAAAAGGATGCGTCCAATTCGATATTCAATGCCCGGACTAAAATCGAACACGGGGCGTCCCAGGCCGACGGCGAACAGACGCAGCGTGTGCTGATGCTCAGCGATCAGGCACGCGGCGATGCCAATCCGATTCTGCTGATTGACGAATACGATGTCATTGCCGGGCATGCGGCTTCGGTCGGACGAGTCGATCCGGAGCAGCTCTATTATCTGATGAGCCGCGGCATTAGCAAAGAAGCCGCTGAAAAGCTGATTGTTGAAGGCTTTCTTGAGCCTGTAGTCAATTTACTGCCCGTTGAAGGTGTCAAACGGCAACTGGCAGAATTAATCGAAAGGAAAGTCGGCTAATGGATACAACATCGATTCGAACGGATTTTCCGATTCTGGGTCAGAAAGTCAACGGGCACCCCTTGGTCTATCTGGACAATGCCGCGACTTCTCAGAAACCACAATCGGTGATTGATACACTTGTCACTTATTACGAAAACTATAATTCGAATGTTCACCGCGGTGTGCACACGCTGGGAACGATTGCGACGGAACGTTATGAAGAAGCGCGGGAAAAAATCCGGAAATTTATCAATGCGCGCAGCACGAAAGAAATTATCTATACGAAAGGAACCACCAATTCCCTGAACATGATTGCCACCGGTTATGGCAGGGCAAACTTAACGCAAGGGGATGAAATTGTCATATCGCCGATGGAGCACCATGCCAATCTGATTCCGTGGCAGCAGGCGGCTCAGGCGACAGGCGCATCATTGAAGTATTTTCCGATGAAAGCGGACGGCACGCTCGATCTGGAAGACGTGCGCCGGACGATCACGGATCATACAAAAATCGTGGCCTGCACGCAAGTTTCCAACGTGCTCGGGACGATCAATCCGGTGAAGGAAATCGCCGAAATCGCCCATGAAAAAGGAGCGGTCATGGTGGTGGACGGAGCCCAGAGTACGCCGCATATGGCGATCGACGTTCAGGATCTTGATGCCGATTTCTTCGCGTTTTCCGGCCACAAAATGCTTGGACCGACGGGAATCGGCATTTTATACGGAAAACAGGCGCTGCTCGATGCTATGGAACCGGTTGAAACAGGCGGGGAAATGATCGACGAGGTCGACTACTACCGTGCAACCTGGGCCGATCTTCCATGGAAAATGGAGGCCGGCACCCCGAATATTGCCGGAGCGATCGGGCTTGGTTCGGCGGTTGACTATCTGAATCAGATCGGCATGGATGCGATCAGCGAATATGAAACGGAGCTCGGCAGGGCCGCCTATGAGGCTGTTTCTGCAATCAGCGGGGTAACCGTTTACGGCCCGGAACAGCGGGCGGGAATGGTATCCTTTAATATTGAGGGCATCCATCCGCACGATGTCTCGACGGCGCTCGACGCCGAGGGAATTGCCGTGCGTGCCGGCCACCACTGCGCTCAGCCGCTGCATCGCCGGCTTGAATGCGCATCGACGGTCCGGGCCAGTTTTTATTTTTATAACACACTGGAAGAAATCGAAAAGCTGACCAGGGGAATCAAGGATGCAAAGGAGTATTTCGGACATGTCCTTTAATAATCTCGACCAATTATACCGTTCTGTCATTATGGATCATTATAAGCGTCCGCATAATCACGGAACACTGACCGATGAAGACAGTATTACTGTATCGATGAACAATCCGTCCTGCGGCGATAAGATTCAGGTTTCGCTTATTGTAAAGGACGGGAAAATCGCCGATATTAAATACAGCGGCAGCGGCTGTGCGATCAGCCAGTCGTCGGCTTCGATGATGACCGATGCCATTAAGGGACTGTCGATAAAAGAGGCCCATGAACTGGCCTTCGACTTTTCGGAATTGGTCCAGGGACGGGAACACGACGACGATCTCGAGCTGGGCGATGCAGAGGCGCTTCAGGGCGTTTCACAATATCCGGCCCGGATCAAATGTGCAACGCTTCCCTGGAAGGCGATGGAAAAAGGACTTCGTGAGGCGGCTGAAAAGCGGGCTCTAAAATAGTTTAACAATTTTGTGAATCATGATAAGATGAACTTATATCCGGTAAAAGATATGATTTTAACGTTTGTCAATACGGTTTTTAGAAAAATCCTGTGTCAGGAGTGCCCTTCGGCACGGTCCTGTCATTTTCAAACCTTATACAAGGAGGGATCCTGTCATGGCCACACAGCAGCAAGTGCCTGAAATTGATGAATATAAATACGGGTTCAGGGAAAAAGACGTTTCAGTGTTCCGTACCAAACGGGGACTGACTGAAGAGATCGTCAAGGAAATTTCCAGGAAGAAGCATGAACCGCAGTGGATGCTCGACTATCGGCTGAAAGGGCTGCATCATTTTTACAAACGGCCGATGCCGCAGTGGGGTGCGGATCTCAGCGGTCTGAATTTTGACGATCTGACTTATTATGTCAAACCTGTACAGAACCAGGGACGATCATGGGATGAGGTTCCAAAAGAGATCAAGGATACGTTCGACAAGCTCGGGATTCCGGAAGCCGAACGAAAATATCTGGCCGGAGTATCGGCGCAATATGAATCTGAAGTTGTCTACCACAGCATGAAGAAAGATCTTGAAAAAGAAGGAATTATCTTCATGGATACGGATTCGGCGCTGCAGAAGCATGAAAAATTGTTTCGGGAATACTTCGGCAAGGTCATTTCTTTTGCCGACAATAAGTTTTCCGCATTAAATGCGGCCTGCTGGTCGGGCGGATCCTTTGTCTACGTGCCCAAAGGCGTCAAATGCAAAACGCCTCTCCAGGCATATTTCCGCATTAACTCGGAAAGCATGGGACAATTTGAGCGTACGCTGATCGTTGTCGATGAGGGTGCGTCCGTTCACTATGTCGAAGGCTGCACCGCTCCCGTCTATTCCAGCAGTTCGCTGCACAGCGGGATTGTTGAAATTTATGTACGGAAAAATGCATACTGCCGCTATACGACTATTCAGAACTGGGCGAACAACGTTTATAATCTTGTGACCCAACGTGCGATCTGTGAAGCGCATGCGACGATGGAATGGGTCGACGGCAATATCGGTTCCTGCGTCACAATGAAATATCCCTCTGTTATTCTGAAGGGCGAAGGGGCGCGCGGAAATACATTATCGATCGCGATCGGCGGCAGAGGGCAGAACCAGGATACAGGTTCGAAAATGATCCATCTCGCTCCGAATACGTCGTCGACGATCATTTCCAAATCGATTGCCAAAAACGGGGGAAATGTGACATATCGCGGAAAGGTCCACTTCAGCCCGAATGCGACCAATTCCCGGTCGCACGTTGAATGCGACACGCTGATCATGGACGACAAGTCGACATCCGATACGGTCCCCTATAATGAAGTGCTGAACAAGGATATTTCCCTGGAACACGAGGCAAAAGTGTCGAAAGTGTCCGAAGAACAGCTTTTCTATTTAATGAGCCGCGGACTTACGGAACAGGAAGCAACGGAAATGATTGTGATGGGCTTTATTGAGCCGTTCACCAAGGAGCTGCCGATGGAATACGCAGTTGAGATGAACCGGCTGATCAAGTACAACATGGAGGGTTCGATCGGCTGATCGATTGTCCTGCTTTAAGACAGATCAAGTCCCGTCAATCTTTCAGGAGGATTGATGGGGCTTTTTTCTGTCTGTTCAACCGGGAAAATATAATAGTACATGCAGGCCTAACAGATTGAAGGAAGTTCGGAAGAAGCGCTACAATAGAAAATGGGTCTGCGATTTTCCTGCTCCGCCCGGGGCGGAGACCTGCGGGTAATCCATTAATATTCTTACGGCTGAAGCCGACTGTCTGTTTTTTACAGAGAAGGAATACATTTGATCAGGGAGCAGCTTAATGGTGAATGATCGGGAGGTTTTGGATTGATATCGCTCCATTTTTTTCATACAAACGACTTGCACAGCCACTTTGGCCACTGGGGAAGTCTTGTCAGTTATCTGGATATTGAACGGCATCGGCTGAGGAAGGAGGGCGAGCCTTATCTGACACTGGATCTCGGGGATCACATGGACCGTGTAAATCCGATGACAGAGGGACTTCTCGGCAGAGGAAATGTCCGGCTGCTCAACGATGCGCATTACGATGCTGTGACGATCGGCAATAATGAGGGCATTACATTTACAAAAGATACATTGAATACGGTCTATGACGACCGGACTTTCGACATTGTGCTGGCCAACCTGTTCGAAGAAACAGGTGAGCGCCCGAACTGGTGCAGGCCGTACACGATCAAAAATATGGCGGGCGTGAAAGTGGGCCTGATCGGGCTGACGGCGGCTTTTTCCAAATTTTATCGGCAGCTCGGCTGGGACATCCGCGATCCCTTTTCCATCCTCAAACCGCTTCTTGAAAAAGTGCGCACGGAGGCCGATGTGGTCGTTCTGCTGTCGCATGTCGGCCTTCCTTTTGATGAACGGATTGCCGAAGAACTGGACGGAATTGACGTGATTATCGGTGCGCACACACATCATACGCTTGAACAGGGCCTGACGGTCGGCTCGACGCTGATCGCCCAGGCAGGCAAATTCGGCCGCTACGTGGGGCACATTGTGCTGGAATATGATGAAAAAATGCACCGGGTGACGCACATAGGAGCCGATCTGGTGACCTTAAGAGAGAAACCGGATCAAACGGCCGAAGCTGAAGTGAAGAGACTGACAGCGGAAGGCATGGCCCATATGCAGCAGGAAGTGACGCGGCTGGATCATGCACTGCCGATCAGCTGGTTTGAGGATACGGAACTGAGCCGGATTATGGCCGATGCCTTGCAAAAGTGGTGCCGCGCAGATATCGGACTTGTCAATGCCGGCGTCATTCTTGACGGACTCAAAGCCGGACCGGTCACAAGATTCGACGTTCATCATATCTGCCCTCATCCGATTAACCCGTGTAAAGTGCAGGTTACGGGCAGCGAGATTGTCCAGATGATACGAATCGGACTGAAAAAGAGATTCCAGACATATGAACTTAAAGGGTTCGGGTTTCGCGGCAAGGTGCTCGGCAAGCTTGTTTTCAGCAATCTGACGTACAGGACAAAGCCGGACGGCGATCTGCAGGAACCCTTTGATGTACGGATCGGCGGCCTTCCGATTCAGCCGGATGACCGGTACCGTGTCGGCACCATCGATGTTTTCACCTTCGGCACGCTCCTTCCCCCGATTGTCCGGGCCGATCAATCCTTTTTCCTTCCTGAGACGCTCCGCGACCTGCTGGCCTGGAGGCTGCATCAGCTGGGCTGAAAAGCCGGATAGTTGTCACTTTCCGCCCTTTTTTCCATAGAATGAAAAAGGAGAGGGGGCGGTAGATAAATGATTGAACTGGAACCGGTGATGATTGACGGCCTGCCTTTTCAGGGAATTACGGTCAAATTGCCGAAAACGACGCTGCTTGCGGTTGCCGGTCAGTCGGGTTACATTATGTGCGGCGCGCTCGATGTGCGGCTGCTTAATGATCAGCTCGCCGACCGGGGAATCATTGCCGGAAAAGCTGTCGGTGTACGGACGCTTGCAGAACTGCTGAACGCGCCGCTCGCCGAAGTGACGGCGGAAGCCGAAAATCGCGGCGTCAAAGCGGGAATGCCCGGGCGCGAGGCGCTGCTGAAAATGGGATGAGCAGCGCAAAGGCCTGGACATTCCGAAAACTGCATGAAAGGGTCCGCTTTTGAGTGTGTGAAAAGATCGCTTCTTCAGTCTGCATAAAAAAGACTTTTATCCCCCTTCCGCTCGGCATATAGATGAGGAGAAGGGGGTTTGTCATGTTTAAGCCCAGCAGACGGTACAGAAGAAGGACGATGCCGCTCAGACGAGTTTTTTTCCTCTCCCTGTTTATTTTTATTATGTGTACGTGGGCAGGAATCTGGATTGTGAACGATCAAATGAAACCGGCAGTGATGAACATTGCCGTTTCCCAGGCCGAACAACTGGGCAATTACGCGGTGAACTACGGTGTCGGAGAGAACGTGCTGGCCAATATCCGCAAAAATAACGATCCGAATCCGCTCCCGAATATGGATACGGATAAGTTAATTGTCACGCACCGGAATGCTCAGAACGAGATCAGCGACTATGAGCTCAATTCCGCAGAAGCGAGCCGGATCAAGGGCGCCATCTCCGACCGGATTTTATGGTTTCTCAGAATGGCCGAAAAAGGAAAAATTACCATGACCAACGGGCCGGCTCAGGATCTTCGGTACGTCCAGGACGGCGAAGGTACGGGCCTGATCGCCAATATTCCGCTCGGCCAGGTCTTAAACAACGCTCTGATCAGCAATTACGGACCGCGCATACCCGTTGAGATGGACATCGTCAGCAATGTGACGGCCGATCTTCAGTGGGATTACCGAAATGTCGGTATAAATAATATTATTTTCGTTATTTATCTGAATGTCAGTGTCAAAGTCAATGTCATTGTCCCGTTTGCGCTACAGGCGGCAACCATCAATCAGCACATTCCGATCGGCTCGAAAGTGCTCCCTCAGGGCGTCCCCTATTATTACAGTTCGGGAGGAAGCGGGTCGTCGCCGTCTTTATCGGTCAATCCGGTACCGGGTTCGGCGACGAAGGATCAGGCGACGAAAAATTGATCCGGCAAACGGGCCGCCGAAATCAGTGCATTCAATGTTTGCCTGCTCTGGCCTGCCTTTCCCATACGCGGAGGACCGGGTAAGGATCGAAGGAAAATTCCGTGCGTCCGTTATCGCGGTAGATGCCGTAGTGAAGGTGGGGAGGAAATTTGCCCTGCGTTCCCGGCGGGCCGTAGCCGGAACTGCCGACATAGCCGATCTCCTGTCCCGGCTTTGTAATCGTTCCCTTGTGAATATGCGGCGCGTAGCTGCTCAGGTGGGCAAAATAATGATAATTTCCCCGGATATCCCGGATGCCGAGGCGCCAGCCGCCGTACTTGTTCCAGCCGGTCATTTCGACAATCCCGTAAGCCGTCGCCCGGACGGGCGTTCCGTAATCGGCAAACAGATCCGTGCCTTCATGATGACGCAATCCGCCCCAGCCGCGCCGTTCGCCCCAAGTCGATTTATAATCGTAATTGGACCGGAGCGGAAGCGGGAAGGCATGGCCGTACAAATCCGTGGAATTGAAGGCCTCAAACAGGCGGGCGTAATCCTCGATCAGGTCCACGGCTTTGCCCCTCCGGTAAATATTCCAGATGGCGATTCTGTAATTCTGTTCACCCGGTCCGAATTCGGCTATCCGCTCCGCAAAAGCAAACAGGCGGTCTTCCGGATCGTGCAGGCGGGCCCGGCCGTCGCCGTTCCCATCTTTTCCCGCGCCGCCGAACAGAGCAATCGTCTTCGGATCCTCATCGTTTTCGTCCGGATTGAGCAGGCCGACCCATGTTTTTTGACCGAAGTTCAGACCGACCAGCGGGCTGTCCGCCTTGCCGGATCGTGCAGACGGCACTGTATTGCGTGCGTACTGATCGCATCCGGCAATCACGCTCCAGGGGACTCCGGTCAGCGCAGATGTTTTAAGATAGAGGGATTTCCGTTCTGCTGAAACGGCCTTCTCACCGAGTGTTTTTGCCGATGCAAAGTCCGACGACAGAATAAAAAGCAGAACGACACAGCTTGCAATCCGTGAAAAATAAATCATGGTCGATGACTGTCCTTTCTTAATTAAATATGAGTAAAGCGGTTTTCCGGACGGCTGGGAGCTGTCATCTCCGGAATTTGCCGGATCTGTTATAATAAATCTGTGCAGATTGTTTTTTAGATCTCTGCCTGCGTTTGCCCTGAATGCGTCCGGACAGGGTACGTCCGAAAAAGATCGGAAAGGATCCGCACAGCTTCGTCGAGAGTAAGGAGGGTTATCCGTTGAGCAATGTGACTGTCGCCGTCGATCACCACCGTTACGAAGTCATTGAAAATGTACGCAATGGCTGGAATGAGGAGGCGTTCTGCAAGCGATACAGCGACATATTGAATAAATTCGACTATATCGTCGGAGACTGGGGCTACCAGCAGCTTCGGCTCAGAGGATTCTATGAAGATCAGAATCAAAAGTCGACATTTGACACGAAAATCAGTACGCTCGTCGATTATCTGGTTGAGTACTGCAGTTTCGGCTGCGCTTATTTTGTACTTAAAAAAAAGACAAACAGCCGGAACTGACTGGATGACTGCCGGGGCTGTTCCCCGTTATGCCGGCCGCGGCTATCCGAACGACCGTCGGCGCTGCCGGCTTTTCCGATACCGTAAGCGCCCTCGGGGGATTCTTCGGGTACGGATGGATTTCGTTTTCGTCCCGGACTGTGAACATCTGAACGCAGCGATTCTTGTGGACGGTCCATCACCCCCTTTCCCGGTATTCTGTGCAGAAAACGGTTAATTGATGAGCGGGTCCGAAAAGATCTGTAAAGTCCTGACATGCGGCGCTGTCCATAAGCTTTCGGTCTGGCCCGGGTAATTTTACTATGGATTAAAGAGGGGAATGTCATGTATTTTGTAGATCGGCGAAAAATCGGCGGAACATTGAACTATATGAACTCGCTTTTGGATCTTTTCGAGAGCGAAAATTGGGATTCTCCGGTCGGCCGCCTCGCACTGGAGCGGCTGGCGCAGATTTTGATCGAATCGATGATCGATGTCGGAAATCAAATGATTGACGGTTTTATCATGCGCGATCCGGGCGGATATGAAGATGTTATCGATATTCTGGAAGACGAATCGGTGCTGCCTGCGGACGACGCGTCAGCTGTCAAGGCGGTCGTGCATCTGCGCAAAATGCTTGTCCAGGAATACACGGCGGTCGATCATGAGCAAGTGCGCGGTGTGATAAAAGATCATCTGACTCCTCTGAAACAGTTTTCAACCCATATCACGGAATATCTGGAAAACGAGCTTGGGCCGGTGTCGGCTTTTTCGCCCGATACCGGACAGTAAAAGAGAATAGACAGGCTGGGGGTTTATTGATGGGTAGAAAGTCATACGATGGGTTTTTGCTTGATCTTGACGGTACGGTTTACCGTGGAAAAGAGAAAATTCCCGAAGCGGTGGAATTTGTCAAGGAACTTAAAAAAAGAGAGCATCCTTATTTATTTGTAACCAATAATTCGACGCGGACAAAAGAAACGGTAGCGGGGCAGCTTAACAGTTTCGGTATTCTGTGCACACCTGACAATGTACTGACGACGAGCATGGCAACGGCTCGCTACATAAAGAATGAGAAAGAGGACGCGACTGTTTATTATATCGGCGAGCGCGGACTGAAACAGGCGATGGAAGCAGAGGGCCTGCAATATGAGGAAAATGATCCCGATTACGTTGCATTCGGCATGGACCGGCAGATCACCTATGAAAAATATGCGAAGGCCTGCCTGGCCGTGCGCAAGGGAGCCAAATTTGTTTCAACGAATCCCGATGCCGCTCTGCCGACAGAATACGGCCTGTTTCCGGGCAATGGTTCCCTGACATCGGTGATCAGTGTCTCGACCGGCGTTCAGCCGGTTTTTATCGGCAAACCGGAACCGATCATTATCGATCAGGCACTTAAAAAACTGGGAACGGCGAAGGAGCGGACCCTGATCATCGGCGATAACTACGATACCGACATCATGGCAGGAATCCGCGCTGACATGGATACGCTGATTGTACTGACCGGAGTGACGTCGCAGCAGAACCTGCAAACGCGGACCGTTCAGCCGACGTATGCACTTCGATCATTGAGCGAGTGGGTATTTTGAAGCTTCGCCGGTTTTCATTGCGCGGTCTGATGGTTCCTGTTCCTCCGTACCGTTGCCGGAAAAATGCTGCACGGCCCTGACCGGAGGAGATGAGCGCCGCGAAACGCGCAATATTCCGCCGGACTTGAGATACGGAATCATGCCCGCTTGGGTGAACAGATTGTTCTATTCGCATAAAAATTATAGAAAAATTTTGACGTTAAAAATTCCTTCTCGAGCAGAAGGCTTTTTTTATGCGGTCAGGCATCGGCACCGAGGGCTGCCTCCGCTGCAGACGGAACCGCGTTTTCCTGATACATTTTTTTATTTTGCGCAACCTAAGCGACGAGGTGATTTTATGCGCACAATGTGGAGAGGCAGCATTCAGTTCGGACTGGTCTACATCCCGATCAAACTCTACACGGCGACAGAAGACAAAGATATCAAACTGCGTATGCTCCATAAAGACTGTATGGCTCCAATCAATTATACACGGACTTGTTCGAAATGCGGCAAAAAAGTCGGATATGAAGAGATTGTCAAAGGGTATGAATATTCTCCCGAGCAGTTTGTAGCCGTCAGTGAGGAAGAACTGAACGATCTGCAGGGAGACATCGATAAAAGCATCGAGATCGTCAATTTTGTCAATCTCAGCGAAATCGATCCGATATTTTATGAAAAATCTTATTATATCGGTCCGGACGGCGGGAACGGCCTTAAAGCTTATTCGCTGCTCCGCCAGGCGATCGGCGACTCGGCCAAAATCGGGATTGCCAATATCATCATCCGGGCGAAGCAGCATCTCGCCGCGATCCGCAGCCACGGAAAAGGAATGATTCTTGAAACTTTATACTATCCCGATGAGGTCCGGAGTATGGACGAAGTTCCGGGAATGGCGAATGTTGCCGGAGAAAATGTGCAGAAAGAACTCGACATAGCCTCGCAGCTGATTAATCAGCTTGCAGCCGAATTCCAGCCGGAGAACTACAAGGATGAATACCGACTGAAACTGGAAAACCTGATCCAGAGTAAAATCGCCGGGATCGAGCCCCGCAAGAAGGCAGGGGCTCCCCAGCCGAAAAACGTCGTTGATCTGCTCTCAGCCCTGGAGGCAAGCGTCAAAGAAACCCGCCCGAAAAAGAGAACGGCAAGACGGAAAAAGACGGTCTGACAGATGCGCAAACTGAATCCTGTCATTCCTTTTGAACCTGTTCCTGCCAAAACGATCCCGGACCGAGCGGAGTGGATCCATCAGATCAAGTGGGACGGCGTCCGGGTGCTCTGCTATTTCGGCGGAAGGGAAATCCGTCTTTTTAACAGAAAAAAGAACGAGCGGACAGCAGTTTTTCCGGAGCTTCAGGCCGTTACCAAGTGCACGGCTGCCGAATCGTTCATATTGGACGGCGAAGTCATCGCTCTGGATCAAAACGGCAGGCCCTCCTTTCACGATGTCATGAGGCGGGACGGAATCAGGCAGCCGGATCGGATCAAAGCGGCCATGAAAAATATTCCGATCTATTACATGATCTTTGATCTCATTTATTGCAACGGCCAGTGGCTGAACGATCGGCCGCTTCAGGAAAGGCTTGATCGGCTCGCCGCCATTGTTACGCCGTCCGAAAGGATTCAGCTGACACCGGTTCATCGCGACGGGCCGGCATTATTTCATACGGTGAAGAAAATGGGCCTGGAAGGAATCGTTTCCAAAGATAGCGGGAGCCGGTATATGATCGGCGGACAAAACGCGGACTGGAGAAAAATCAAAAATTACAAAGACCTGATCGCCGTGATCGGAGGTGTTGCTTACCACTCGGATATCGTTCGTTCCGTACTGCTGGGGCTCTATGATGAACAAGGCCGGCTGATTTATATCGGCCGTTGCGGAACGGGAAATCTGACGATGGCGGAGTGGCAGGCCTTCACGCAATTTATCGTTCCGCTGATCACGGACACCATGCCTTTTGCCGGCCGGCCGCCGGGCTCAAAGGGCGTCCGCTGGCTGGAACCGCGGATCACGGTAAGAGTGAAATATATCAACTGGGCCGGCCATGCTCTGAGACAGCCGAGCATCCAGGCCTTTGTCGGCCGGGATCCGGAAAAATGCAGGATAAAGGATGATCATCATGAAAATTTTAGATAAGCCTTTACAGGATGCCGAAATCACGCATCCGGATAAAATTGTCTGGAAACAGCCCCCAATTGACAAAGCACTGTTCATTTCTTATCTGGCCGAGGTTTCCCGCTTCATGCTTCCTTTTTTAGAAAACAGGGCTCTGACAGCGATCCGTTTTCCGCACGGCGTCCCCGGGGAATCGTTCTTTCAGAAGAACTGTCCGGACTATGCGCCCGAGTTCATTCAGACGGCGGCCGTCGGCGATCATCGTTATATTATATGCAACGATCTTGCAACACTGATCTGGCTCGGCAACCAAATGACCGTCGAATATCACGTCCCATTTCAAACCATTGGTTCAGACCGGCCGCTGGAAATCGTTTTTGATCTGGATCCGGCCGACCGCTCGGATTTTCCGCTGGCAGTCAAAGCCGCGCTGCAGATAAAGAAGATTCTCGACCGTCTGGAAATTACAGGTTATCCGAAACTTTCCGGGAGCAGGGGCCTTCAGATTCATATTCCAACGGCCGGAAGCGGGCTGACTTATCCGGACTCGCGAATCTTTACTTCATTCATTGCCCGCCTTCTCGTCGAAAATTTTCCGGCTGATTTTACGACTGAAAGGCTGAAGAAGAAGCGCGGAAACCGGCTTTATATCGATTACGTCCAGCATGCTCCGGGGAAAACGATCATTTGCCCCTATTCTCCGCGCGGAAAAGAGGGCGCGACGGTTGCCGTACCGCTTTGCTGGGAGGAAGTGAATGAAAGCCTCAGAATGGAACACTATACTATACCTTCTGTGCTCGGGCGGATTGCAAGGGGACCCTGTCCGATGCAGGACTTTTTTAGGCAGGAAAACCGATCCCTATCGACCGTTGTCGCTTCTCTTAAAAAACAGGTTCCCGTATTATCTTCTGCCGGCCGGCATTGAATCGGCGCCCGCCGCATAAATTGTAAGGAAATCGTGCGGGGAGGTGCTTGCATTTGGCGGGGGCAGACTGGCCGGCTGTTGCCGGCAGGAAGTACCGGCTGCAGAAGGAAGATACGGCTCATGCCCGCTTTTTTTTTCAGCCGCTGCACCATTTTTATCATCGCAATCTGGAAGTGCTGGCCGATATAGCGGACAATCTGGCGCTCGGGACGATTCCGGTCTGCAGAATGTTCAGAAACCGGGAAAACCAGTACGTCACGGAAGTGGACGGCGTTCCCTCAGTTCTGATGTCGCTGCCCGATGAAAACAGACATCCGTCTTTGCCCCTCGGGGCTGCGCTCGCGGACTTTCATCGCCGCACCGCTCTGCAGGATACCCAGCGTTTTCCGGAATCGCCGGTCGCCGGCCGGACATCGGAGTGGGTCGGCCGGATCGATGCACTGGCGAAAAAATATACCGAGATTCAGACGAAGAAGCAGACCGATTTTTTTGAACAGCGCCTTCTGGCAAATTTTCCTTACTTCTCGGGGTGCGCGGAAAATGCGATCCAGCTCGGCGTTGATACCTTCATCGATCATTCATACGGGGAAACGGCGGTGATCGGACATTTTCGCTTTTCAGGCTCCGAATCGCTGTATCCGGAAAATCCGGCATTCTGGGTTGCCGACGACCGCTCGCGTGATCTGGCCGAATGGCTCCGTATGCTGGCGTGGACGAGGAGCGGGCCGGACCAGGAAGCGGCGGCCGAGAGTTTCCTGAACGATTATGAAGCCCGTTTCCCGCTGACGGATCCGCTGGCCGCCCATCTGTTCAGCAGACTGCTCTTCCCGCTTTCTTTCCTGGAATGCTGTGAACGGTATTTTTCCGGATCGGATCGGGAGGACCGGCAGCTGCTGGAGGAAACGATCCGGGCCAACGAGGAAAAGGCCGGGAACATCGAATCGATGCTTGCCTTTTTAACCAAACGATATGCGAATCGTTTTGAAGCGCCGGAATGGCTGGCTTCCGGCGGAACACGGTAAGTTCGATTCTGAGCGGACGGCGTTTTCATCAGCGGCGGGCGGGGGAAAAAATCGAACCATCTGCAATTCAACACCGATTTCACCATACAAAGCAGTCTATCGCCGCCCGCATTCCCCAAAATTAGCCGGAAGAGCGGCGGCGTCTTTGCGTGGTGTTCCGGCCAGAGGCAGGAGCCGGGGGAATATTCAGTGAGCAACAAAAAACCGCTTGCCGTCAAGGCAAAGCGGTGCGTCATTTTCTCAGTTGATTAAAAAACCTGTTCGAGTTCCCGCACTCCGGGGACGTTTTCAACCAGGGCACGTTCAATTCCGGCTTTCAACGTCAGCGTCGAACTTGGGCAATTGCCGCATGCCCCCATCAGCCGGACACGGACGATGCCGTCTTCCACTTCAAGCAATTCGACATCCCCGCCGTCACGCAGCAAAAAAGGACGAAGCTTCTCGAGAACCTCTTCGACTTGGTCGTACAAACGAAACACTCCTTCCTATTGCTCTATAGAGTCATTATATCTGTTTTATTAAAAAAAATCTATGATGAATGTCCGAAGCGTTCCTTACCGCGGAACGTAATTTTTATCTGCCTTCCCAATGAGAAAGCGTCGTTGTCTCCCGATCGATGACAGGAAGACGGACCCGTGTTATAGTATGAATAAAGCTTTGAACGACGGGGTGAAAATAAATTGGAGCTGACTGTTTATGGAACGGAGGCTCTCTGTGCGAGCTGCATTCAGGCCCCGTCCTCCAGGTCAACGGCCGAGTGGCTCGAAGCGGCGGTGACCCGCAAGTATGGAAATCCGGTGACCGTCCGTTATGTCGATCTGGAGCATCCGATAACTGAAAGTGACCGACTGTACTGTGAAAAGATTGTGGCGGATGAATATTTTTACCCGCTTGTAGTTTCGGATCATGTGGTGCTTGGCGACGGCTTTATATCGCTTAAACCGATTTTCCGTTTTCTTGATAATCACGGATTCAAGGACATAAACGAAAGCCGCAGGTACGACAGCCGGGGAGAATAAAATTGAGAAGGAAGGGAGCCTGATGCTTGATTTTCACCATAGCTGGCCGTACGAACGCGTCATGAGCGATATTTATTTTGAGGAATGCCCGTTCTGCCATCGGTCGCCGGTGATGATTCCGATCAGGAAAAAGGCGATCGAAGAGGCATTCGAGGGAATTAAAACACATATTATTATGCCGTGCTGTCATGAAAAAATTGTGATTGAAAGTATGGACGGCGATTATATCTGGACGACTCAGGCGCTCAGATAAAAGGAAGCGGAGAGTGAACGATGCGGGATAGAACTTTTGCTTTTACAAAAATGCACGGACTTGGCAATTGCTATATATATCTGGACGGGATCAGCCGCGAACTCGACATCCCTTCGCCTGCCGACCTTTCTATCCGGGTCTCGGATCCATATAAGGGGATCGGATCGGACGGCCTGATCCTGATTCTTCCCTCGAATCAGGCCGATGTCCGGATGAGAATATTCAATAAGGACGGATCGGAAGCGAAAAACTGCGGAAACGGGCTGCGATGCGTTGCGAAGTACGCTTATGAGCACGGTTTGGTGAATCGAAAACACTTTACGATCGAGACGCTGTCCGGAAATAAAGAGGCAGAAGTACACCTCCGCTTCGGACATGCGGACGAAGTAACGATCGACATGGGGGAGCCGATACTTGAGCGCGGCAGAATACCGCTGCAGGGCGGCGACCCCGGCAGCAAAGTCATCCGCGAACCTTTGACTGTCGATGGTGTGGATTACCGTTTTACCGCGGTGTCGATGGGCAATCCTCATGCCCTTTTCTTTGTGGAAGATGTTGATCGGGCCCCGATCCGTCGGCTTGGCTCGCTGCTTGCCGATACGTATCCCCTTTTTCCCGCAGGTGTCAATGTCGGCTTTGTTCATCCGCGCTCCGACCACGAGGCGGATTATCGGGTTTGGGAACGCGGTTCGGGTATCACTCAGGCCTGCGGAACGGGCGCCTGCGCTTCAGTCGTTGCCTCGGTCCTCGAATCGAGAATGGCCGGCGACCGGCCGGTGACGGTTCATCTTGCCGGCGGAGACCTGACGATTGAATGGCAGTCCCGCTCCAATCATGTATTCATGACCGGAGATGCCGAAACAATCTGCGAAGGCACTTTGTTTGTTCATGATGCGAATAAGGAACGATCATCGACTGTTTGATTGTGATCATAATCACGGCACGATATAATATACTTAAAATGCAAAGGAGTTGAAAAAGATGAAAATCACTCTGACAGAGGCAGCAAATCATCATGTGAAAGAAATGATGAATGAAGAACCCGGAGAAAACCTGTTTCTCCGCGTCGGCGTCGGCGGAGGCGGTTGCTCCGGCCTGTCGTACGGCATGGGTTTTGACGATAAGATGATCGATGGCGATCTGGCGTTTGAAAATGACGGATTAAAAGTCGTTGTCGACAGGAACAGCGCTCCGCTGCTTGACGGTGTGACCATTGACTTCAGACAGAATCTGTCAGGCGGCGGATTCACGATTGACAATCCGAACGCCATCTCAACATGCGGCTGCGGACACTCGTTTAAAACAGCCGACGATCAGGGCGAACCCGTTAAAGACTGCGGCTGCTGATGATTGCTTTATAGAAGGATCGACGATTGAGTGCTGTCAATAACGATAAGAAAATGACACTTTACAATCATGATTGAAGAATAAAATCAATCACGAAACTAAGGTGAACAATTGTTGTTTAAGCATCTTCTAGCAGCAGACTAGGAGGTGTTTTTTTATTGTTGAAAAAAATCCGTCATCAACGAGTGCATTAGAAATTTTGCTCGGAAAAGTGCGAATCAGCAGTTTCTCGTTAAAATAAGCAATCATTTCAAAAAAGGCTGTTGATTCAGGCAGCTATCCCATGGCTGGATACATAGATTTGATATACGACTCTATATTAAAAAAATAGACGACCACGCAGTAAACGGACCTACACAATCGTCCGATCAAATTCAGAAAACCGAAACGCCGATAAGTTATGCTGAACCTAATCAGACGCACCAAAATGCCGAAATGTCGCACCGAATCAGGCCAAACGCGCACCGAATCGTTGGGAAGTCGCACCAAATCAGAGTGGTCGCACCGAATGCGGTCAGAGCCGCACCGAAACGCCGAAATGTCGCACCGAATCAGGCCAAACGCGCACCGAATCGTCGGGAAGTCGCACCAAATCAGAGCGGTTGCACCGAATGCAGCCAGAGCCGCACCAAAATGCCGAAATGTCGCACCGAATCGGGCCAAAGACGCACCGAATCGT